>JBCCIF010000096.1:0-12372 GCA_039028335.1 Bacteroidota bacterium | reverse complement strand
TCACTACGACAGGTGCCGCAAAGTCATCGTTTTCAAATACAAAACCTTTGACATCCGTATATGTCTGATAAAGATGAACCTGTCCTTCCGAAATTTGAGAATAATTTTCCGCTATAAAATCAGGCAGAGGATCTCCATGCAAGAAATCGAATGAATACAATATGAAAATAAGAGAGGCTAGTCCAAGAATTTGTTTCATGACAATTAAAATGCGGAAGCTGATTCCACACAAAATTGCATAAAATTTAAGCCACTTTCAAAGGATTCACCACCTTTTGCTTGAGCAAAGCCAAATCAACCACTTCGATCATTTCTGAAACATAGTGGAATTTCAAGCCTCTTAAATACTTTGGATTTATATCCTCAATATCTTTCCTGTTTTTTTCAGAAAGAATAACCTCTTTGATGTTCGCTCTTTTTGCAGCTAGTATTTTTTCTTTTATTCCCCCTACTGGAAGTACTTTGCCTCTGAGTGTAATCTCTCCTGTCATGGCCAAATACTTTTTAACTTTTTGCTGGGTAAATGCAGATGCCAAAGCAGTGAGCATTGTAATTCCAGCTGAAGGACCATCTTTTGGGGTTGCGCCCGCGGGAACGTGTATATGCACATTCCACTTATCAAATACCTCAGAGGAAAGCCCCAAATGATCTGAATGTGTTTTCAAATATTCCAAAGCCAAAATAGCCGATTCCTTCATCACGTCTCCTAAGTTTCCGGTAAGCGTCAGTTTGCCTTTACCTTTGGTAAGACTTGTCTCAATAAACAAAACATCTCCTCCAACCGGTGTCCATGCTAAACCTGTGACAACCCCGGCCACCTCATTGTCCTCGTATTTATCCTTTGCATGTGCAGGCCCCAATATCTTATGCAGATCAGGGTATTTCATTTCAACGGAATACTTGCTTTCCATGGCCAAATCTTTCGCTCGATAGCGAACCAATTTGGATATTTTCTTTTCTAGTCCTCGTACTCCTGATTCTCGCGTGTATTCTTCAACGATTGACTCGATTAGTTTATCTCCTATTTTGAATTGGGCTTTCTTTACACCTGTCTCATTCAATTGCTTCGGCACCAAGTGCTTTTTGGCAATTTGAATCTTCTCTTCAACCGTATATCCATTGACCTCGATGATCTCCATTCTATCTCTCAAGGCAGGATGAATGGAAGAAAGATTATTGCAGGTTGCTATAAACATGACTTTAGAAAGGTCATAATCCAACTCTACATAGTTATCGTTAAAGGCCGTATTTTGTTCTGGATCCAGCACTTCTAAAAGCGCACTCGCGGGATCGCCATGTGCAGACTTTCCGATTTTATCGATCTCATCTAAAACAAATACTGGATTCGATGTGCCTGCCTTCTTGAGATTGTGGATTATTCTCCCGGGCATTGCACCAATGTATGTTCTTCTGTGTCCTCGAATTTCAGCTTCATCGTGTAATCCACCAATTGACATTCGCACGTACTGGCGACCGACAGCTTCTGCAACGGACTTTCCTAAAGAAGTTTTTCCAACTCCTGGAGGGCCATAAAGACAAAGAATGGGAGCCTTCATATCGTTCTTTAATTTAAGAACGGCCAAGTACTCAATGATTCTTTCCTTAACTTTTTCTAGGCCATAGTGATCGCGATCGAGAATCTTTTCGGCTTTTTTCAGATCAAATTTATCTTGAGAATAAATATTCCATGGAAGATCCAAAAGAAGCTCACAATAATTCAATTGAACGGAATATTCTGCACCAGCCGGATTCATTCTTTCAAGCTTGTGCATTTCTTTAAAAAAGGCCTCTTCTGTTTCTGTACCCCACTTCATTTTTGCTGCGCGTTCTTTCAGCTCTGCAACATCTTCTTCTTGAGGATTGGATCCCAATTCTTCTTGAATGGTTTTAATCTGCTGATGCAAGAAATACTCGCGCTGCTGCTGATCAATGTCGTGCTTAACCTTGGATTGAATATCATTTTTTAATTCAAGCATTTGCAGCTCTTTATTCAGATATTCAATGATCATGTCAGCCCTTTTTTGAAAGTCAGGCTCTTCCAGAAGCTTTTGCTTAGTCTGCGTCTTGGCGTTCATGTTAGACGCAATGAAGTTTACAAGGAAATTATCGCTCTCTATATTCTTTAAAGCAAAAGAAGCCTCTGTGGGGATATTCGGTGACAAATTGATAATGTCGAGAGCCATATCCTTAATTGAACTCATCAAAGCTTGCAATTTCTTGTCCGTTTTGATAGGTTTAATTTCAACGAACTCCTTTGTGCTAGCTCTCAAGTAAGGATCCGTTTGAACCAGTTTATCAAGTTTAAATTTCTTTTTCCCTTGAATTATAGCAGTCGTGCTGCCATCTGGCATTTTTAGCAAACGCAATATTTGAGCTTGGGTACCTACTTTATGCAAGTCCTCAAACTCAGGATTCTCAATATCAGAATTGATTTGCGCCACAACGCCAACCTTCATTTTCTTCTTATAGGCTTCCTGAATAAGTTTGATCGATTTATCTCTTCCTACGGTAATAGGAATTACAACACCAGGAAAAAGCACTGTATTTCTTAAAGTAAGGATTGGCAAATCATCAGGAGTTTCCTCTGCATCAAATTGCTCTTCATCCTCAGGCGTTATTAATGGAATAAATTCCGTATCGTTTTCTATCATTGAAAATAGTCCTTCTAGTCTATTTATGCTTTCGCTCATTTTCTCTTCAGTTCTAAAGGGCCAACTCAAAGCCTGTGCCATTGCTCTTTTCCTGCAATTATGTCCGAAATTCTCGTGTTTGATTGAAAATATGGCTTAATATCTCTTTATCCAAGTCTGTAAAGTCTATTTTTCTGCGCATCATCATACGCTCAGCCACTTCGAAAGCCTTTTCCAATTTAAACTCTTCGTTAGCCCCCCATGAAAATGATGGAACAAATTTAGGAGGAAATCCCGCTTCAAAAATATTTGCACAAACCCCTACAGTTGTGCCTGTATTCAGCATGGTATTGATACTTGTTTTAGAATGGTCGCCCATAATCAATCCTTGAAATTGGCGCCCAGAAGGTACATAGTCCTTGATCTTGTAATCCCAAACCTTTACTTCACCGTAATTGTTCTTCAGATTAGAAGTATTGGTATCAGCCCCTAAATTGCACCATTCTCCGATGACCGAGTTCCCCAAAAAACCATCATGCCCTTTGTTAGAATATCCCAACATAACCACATTGCTCAATTCACCACCAACTTTGCAATAGGGACCAATTGATGTCGGTCCATATATTTTAGCTGCCATTTTGACAACTGCCCCTTCACCCAGGACAAAAGGCCCTCTGATCACCGTTCCTTCTAACACTTCAGCATTCTTTCCAATATATATTGGGCCGGTATCTGTATTGAAAATACAGGCTTTTGCCTTAGCACCTTCTTCAATAAAGAGTCGATCGCCAATGACCGTATTACCTTCCCAACTATCCCTTGACTGCATTCCAGACAAAGCGATGTCGTAATTAATTTGATCATCGCAAAACTCGAATAGATTTCCAGGATTTCTCAAAAGGCTTAATTCATCATGAAATTTTACAGCATCAAAGGTCTCTATTTTGCATTCATTGTATTCTTCCCATGTTGAGCAAAATGCAATCGTCCGATCTTCACGCACAATTTTCTGTCCCCTTCTCAATTCACTTAAATTCTCAATCAGCTTCCTGCTCGGAAAGACTGAGGAAGAAACGAATATCAACTCATCGGATTCTTCATTATCGTGCTCAGTAGATAAATATGAGCTAGCATTGATAATTACTTCAGTGTTCCAAAGTTTCTCCCATTTCTCTTTTATCGTATATATCCCTACACGCAAATCCGAAACGGGACGCGTAAAAGTTAAAGGAAGAAGATCTTCATGGGCACGGCCGTCAAAAAGACAAAGTTTCATATTCGCTGTGATCTTTTTTAAAGGTATGAATTGCAACGCTTCAGGACATTAAAAAGTTGTTGAGTAATTCACATTTGATCTTTATTTTTTAAACAAAAAAAAGCCTCAGTTAAACTAACTGAGGCGCTGTGTTTTGTATCGTACTTGAAAAATATTATTCAGCCGAAGACTCTTCTTTTGGAGCTTCGTTGTTCTTGTCCTTTCTCCATTTGCCATACTTGTTCTTGAATTTATCAATTCTACCTGCCGTATCAACAAACTGCATTTTTCCGGTAAAAAATGGGTGAGATTTATACGAAATTTCAAGTTTAATCAACGGATACTCATTCCCATCTTCCCATTCAATGGTTTCCTTGCTCTCTGCAGTTGATTTTCCTAAAAAAGCGTAATCCGCAGAGATGTCCTTAAAGACTACCATTCTGTAATTCTCTGGATGTATATCTTTTTTCATTTTTCCTTCAAAATTTTAAGAGTGCAAAAATACTATTTTTTAATTGAAAATTGCAATAATGTGAAATAAACGAATGAAACTAACGTATTGTTACTGAATCAAATCGCATATTTGCACTATGAATAAGCTGAAATGGGCCATTCCAGTATTGTTTTTGGGCTTAATTTTTTCTTCTTGTAAAAAAGAGGAATTCCTCACAGATGCCTCTGTAATGCTGGACTTTTCTCAAGATACCGTTCTTTTCGACACGGTCTTTACTACGGTAGGCAGCACCACAGAGCTTTTCAAAATATACAACAGAGAAAACAGGCCAATAAATGTAAGTTCCATCTATTTAGCTGGCGGCTCTTCTTCACAATTTCGGATGAATGTGGATGGAATTGGAGGCACCTCGTTCGAAAACATTGAAATACCAGCAGAAGACAGCCTTTTTATTTTTGTTGAAGTAACAGTTGACCCCAACGGAATAAATAGCCCACTGATAGTGACAGATAGCATACTTTTTCAAACTAATGGAAATTTACAGGACGTTGATTTAGTGGCTTGGGGACAAGATGCTTACTTCTTTTTTGGAAATCAGCCCTTTGAAAATTTTCCTTCCATTGTTTGTCTTGATGATTCTGGAGACTGCTTTAACGGTGCCGGCCCAGTAAATGTGACATGGGAAAATGACAAGCCTTATGTTATCTATGGATATTTGTTTCTAGATGAAGGAGACTTCTTACAGATCAATCCGGGCTGCCAAATTCACTTCCATGAAAGTTCAGGTCTATGGGTATTTCCTGGAGGACAGATTCAAGCGATAGGAACTGCAGAGGAACCCATTGTTTTTCAAGGAGATCGCTTAGAGGATGATTTTGATGACATTCCCGGACAATGGGATCGTATCTGGGTAAATGAAAACCCTAATGGCAACCCAAATACATTTGAACATTGCATCATCAAAAACAATTTTTTAGGTATCCAGGCCGAACCACTTATCCTTGAAGAAGAAGACCTATTGGAACCCGGGGCCAACAATACTTTGCGCTTGAATAAATGTGTAGTCAAGAATAATTCTGGCGCCAGCCTTCTTTTGCGCAATTACAATGTTGAAGCTGAAAATTGCCTCTTTGCAAATGCTGGACAGTTCAATGCGGCTATTACGGGAGAAGGAACTTACACCTTCAATCATTGCACATTCGGAAATTTTTGGTCTTTCGGGACGCGTTCTGATCCTGCTTTCTTCGCTTCAAATTCATATCAAGATGTATTGGGAAATATTCAAGTTCGATCTTTAGACTTGTGCAGGGTAACTAATTCAGTAATTTATGGCAATAGCTTTGACGAAATTGGTTATTTCCTTGATGACGCTACAGAAAATGAACTCATTTTTGATGCAGTCCTTTTTAAGGTAGACGAATTGGATTTTTCAGATCCTGATATCTTCATGAATGTTGTTGTCAATCAAAATCCGCAATTTGTTTCTCCTTCAGATGGTGATTTCCATTTGGAAAGCATGACTTCTCCGTTAATTGACAGACCCTTATCTACATTACCTGGTGTAATAAGTCCTATCACGGATATAGAAAATACCGACATCACAGGGAATTTTAGAGATTGGGGTGCTTATGAATTTGTAGAGTGAAGCTTTGAGAGAAATTTCATCGTGTCCACGCCATCTGCATAATCCCATAATTCTGGTTTTTGAGATCTGCCAAAGGGAATAAAATCTCTACCTACAATACATTGGATCTCGTCCTTTCTTTGCTCTAAGCTCTCTATTACCTCATTTCTATCCTCATAGAATTCGTAATACAATGTCCCTAAGGGAGATATCAAGTTGCCCTCTTGTTCTTTAAGCAAAAGAAAATTATTGTCCAAAAATTTAAAGGAGCTCATCAAAAATACGGCTTTATTATAGTCATAGTTATTACACCATTTGTGATGATTGATTACTTCACCGTATTCATATATGCCTTCAAAAATCCGGTTCAGTTCAAACCCTTGCGGTAAAAAAAGTTTTGATACATTTCTACAGCCTAACCCGAAAAACTGAAAGAGATCCTTACCAAATTCTCTGATATCTTCCTTCGTTTCATCACCTGAAAAAATGGCGATTGCATTTCTGTTTTTGCGAATAATATTCGGGTATTTTCCAAAATAGTATTCGAAGTGTTTAGCCGTATTATTTGATCCAGTTGCTATAATCGCATCAAAAGACGCAAGCTTATCCTCGTAGAGGTGAACAAGCTCATCCCATCCTTGATCCCAGGCCAAGAACGTTTTCTTTATCAAAGGATAAAACAAGCGATCTTCGGATGACATTTTCCCATGAAAGACGTGTCCAGAAATCAAAACACAAAGCATGTCGTGAAAGCCTACCAGTGGAATATTACCGGCCATAATGACACCAATATTTAAAGGTTCTAGTTCCTGTAATTCACTTATGTAAATTGAAATCCATTCTAGAATTTTATCTTCCTCTAGCATCTCTCCTAAGCCTTCAAGTGCTAAGATTACGTTGTCTTTTGTAAACCAGGGATTTAAAATTTGCGCCTTTTCAATTGCTTCATTCCATTCCTCTACTAAGTCAATAGATATAATAGATTCGACCCCTTTCATTTCTTGTTGAGACAAAGCCTTAAAAACTTTACCAAGTAATATGAACGCCTCTATTCTTTTTGATCTATCCATCTCGGAAACCTTTTTCGATTATTGTGGTTTAATTATTGTAAAGTATCTTTGCAAAAATAGATTTTAAGAAGAAAAATGGCGATTAAAATCACAGACGAGTGTATTAATTGTGGCGCGTGCGAGCCAGAATGTCCCAATAATGCAATTTATGAAGGTGGTGCCGAATGGAAATTTTCCGATGGCACATCTTTGAAAGGCATGATCACAGGCATGAATTCAAAACAAACAGTTGATGCAGATGCAGATCAAGAACCTGTTGATATGGATCTTTATTACATCGTGACGGATAAATGCACCGAATGCAAAGGATTTCATGATGAACCTCAATGCGCTGCCGTATGTCCGGTAGATTGTTGTGTGGACGATGAAGATTGGAGAGAAAGCGAAGAAAATTTACTTTCGAAAAAAGACATGCTCCATCTTAATTAATCCACCTACACTTTTTCTCCATTATTTCTCGTTTAATTGTATTGTGAAAAGTATTACACTTATCCTGGTACTCTTTCTGCAGAGCTTTGCGATTGCAGCAATTGAAAAATCGGATCTGATTAAGGCATTTGATCTTATCTATGCTCAACGTACCGATGAATTCAAATTAGAGAAAAGCACAGAATTCAAAGGTCTGTTGAAGGATTACTTAAACGAAAACGATCCTTTTACGGCTGATCTAGATGGGTTGAAATTATTCTCGAAAGGTGAGAAAAAAGGAAAATTCAGAATATTCAATTGGAACGTACCTCTAAACGAAAAACATCATTTTGAATGTTTTTTTGCAGTCGCAAATAAAAAAACGGGCTTTACTTTTCTAGATTGCACCCCAAGTAAAAAGCCGAATTCGAAAATCAAAAATCGCACAATGAGCCATAAAGATTGGCCTTCAGCACTTTATTACGAGATCGTTCCATTGCAAAAGAATTCCAATTATTTTGTCTTATTAGGGTGGGATGGTTACGATGAGCTCATTAATCGGAAGGTCATTGAAATAATCTATGTAAGCGAAAGAACTATCAAATTCGGAGCGAACAAATTCAAAGAATATCCGAAACCGATTAAACGATACATTTTGGAATATGGTGATGACGCAATTGTTAGCATTAATTATGACGTCAAGTTTAAACGCTTTGTTTTCGACCATCTTTCGCCAACACGACCCGATTTAGAAGGGCAATACCAATTCTATGTTCCCGATATGACTTTCGATGCTTTTGTATTGAAGAAAGGTGATCTATATTTCAGAGAGAACATCAAATTTTTAAGGGAAAAGCAAGAAAGTGACAAAGAATTCTACGACCCTAGAAATTAGAACTGTTCAAAACCCTTTTAGTTTCTTAATATTTACTTAATGCCACCGGATAATCATTTCAGAATAAATGCAGACTTTTGCATTTTTATAAGGGATGAACGAAACACTAAGTCCAGAAAAGAATATTAGCCTAACGCAAATGAAAAAACATAATTTCAGCGCAGGCCCTTGTGTCTTGCCTCAAGAGGTTTTTGAAAAAGCAGCCCAAGCGGTTCTCGAATATAATAACGAAGGATTATCTCTGATTGAGATGTCTCATAGATCTGCTCCATTTGTTGAAGTGATGGAAAAGGCAAGATCTTTGGTTAAAGAAATACTTGAAGTGCCTGAGGGTTATTCGGTATTATTTCTTCAAGGAGGAGCGAGTCTAGGATTCTATATCAGCGCTTTGAATTATTTGAAAGAAAACGGATCAGCTGCTTATATAAACACTGGAACGTGGTCGAATAAGGCAATTAAGGAAGCACGTCTTGTCGGAGAGATTCAGGAAATTGCGAGCAGCGCTGATTCCAACTTTAGCTATGTCCCCAAGTCTTACCAGATTCCTCCATCGGATTATTTGCACATCACGAGTAACAATACGATTTATGGAACGCAAATGAAGTCCTTTCCTGAAAGTCCTATTCCCGTAATTTGCGATATGTCTTCAGACATCTTTAGTAGAAAAATCAATGTAGCTGATTTTGCGATGATTTATGCTGGCGCCCAGAAAAATCTAGGTCCGGCAGGTACTACCTTATACATTATACGTGATGAATTATTGGGACAGACGAATAGAAAGATCCCATCTATGCTCGATTTAAATGTACATATCGGAAAAGACTCTATGTTCAATACACCTCCTGTGTTTTCCATATACACGTCAATGCTTACGTTGGAATGGCTGAAAGGACTAGGTGGAGTCTCTGTTATGGAGAAAATGAATCAGGATAAAGCCGATTTGCTTTATAATGAGATAGATCGAAATTCTCTATTCAAAGGAATTGCGGCAAAAGAAGACCGCTCAACTATGAATGCAACCTTTTTACTAGAAGATAATTCATTATCTGCAGATTGGGATTCGCTATGGAATGAAGCAGGAATAAATGGCCTTAAAGGACATCGCTCAGTTGGTGGATATAGAGCCTCTATGTACAATGCCTTGAAAAAAGAAAGTGTAAATGTACTTGTCGAATTAATGAAAGAACTAGAAGCAAAAAAAGGATGAAAATTTTAGCAAATGATGGTATTGCCCAAAGTGCAATTGAACTCTTGAGTGCAAAGGGATTTGAAGTTATTACCCAAAAGGTCGACCAAGAAGATTTGATTGAAGCGATTAACCAAGAGAACTATGCTGGACTCTTAGTGCGCAGCGCTACTAAAGTCAGACAAGACATCATTGATAATTGCCCCGGTCTAAAATTCATTGGCCGTGGAGGTGTAGGGATGGACAATATAGATGTCGAATATGCTCGATCAAAAGGGCTCACGGTAGAAAATACACCTGCCGCTTCCTCTCAGTCTGTAGCCGAACTGGTTATGGCGCATTTGTTCAGTTTAGCGCGATCAGTTTATGACTCAAATCGCCAAATGCCGCATTCTGGAAATGGAGATTTTAAAGTGTTGAAAAAGAAGTATGCGAAGGGTATTGAATTGCGGGGAAAGACATTGGGAGTAATTGGCTTTGGACGAATTGGAAGAGCAACAGCAAGATATGCTCTAGGTTGCGGAATGGAAGTGATCTATGTAGATCCTTATTCGGAAGTAGCTCATTTAAATATACAAGTGGGGGCTGAAACTAAAGTGGACGTGCCAATAGAAAAAGTTGAATTGAAGGAATTATTATCGAGTTCTGATTTTATTAGTTTGCATATACCTGCTCAAGCAGATGGAAAAGCAGTTATTGGTGCTGAAGAGTTTAATCAGATGAAAAATGGTGTTCGCATTGTCAATGCAGCTCGTGGAGGTGTAATTGATGAGAATGCGCTTATCACGGCATTAGATAATGGCATTGTATCGTGCATCGCACTTGATGTTTTTGAAAATGAACCCAATCCAAGAAAGGACCTGCTCGTTCATGAAAAAATTGCACTCAGCCCACATATCGGAGCAGCGACAGTAGAAGCTCAAGATCGCATTGGTATTGAAATGGCAGAGAAAATAATTGCTTTCTTTGGAAAGTAAATTATTGAGCATTTGGCAATAGTAAAACCATTTCGTGGAATACGGCCCGCACATGATAAAGTGCATTTGGTGGCTTCGCGATCCTATATTTCTTACAAGAAGAGAGATTTAGAGGCGAAATTGAATTCAAACCCTTATTCGTTTATCCATATTATAAATCCAGAATTTGGAGGACAAAAAACGGCCAGAGCAAACTCGAAGGCGCTTTTTCAAAAGATTCGTGAAAAGTTTGAAGAATTTCTTTCAGATGGAATATTCATACAAGAGAATGAAAATGCCTTTTATATTTATGAGCAATATATTGATGGTGAGAGCATTACTGGAATAATTGGTTTGGCTTCGACCATTGATTATGGAAAAGGAGGTATCAAAATTCACGAACAGACCCTTTCTAAAAGAGAAGCTTTGTTCTGCGACTATTTGAAGATTTGTGATATCCATGCCGAACCGGTTTTACTGTCTTACCCCGATCACAAAGGTCTTGAATTACTTATTTCTCAGACCAAAAAAGATCGACCACTCTATGATTTCAGTACGACAAATCGTGTAAGGCACAAGCTCTGGGCTATTGGGCAAGAGTCCCTTATTCAAGAAGTAGAAAAGTCATTCAAGGAAATTCCAGAATTGTATATTGCTGATGGCCACCATAGGTGCGCATCTTCCTATTTGCTTTCCCAACAAAACCAGATAAAAGAGAATCATCCTTATAACTTCTTCATGTCTCTTTTTGTTCCGGAATCGCAATTGAAAATTTTTGAATTCAATCGTTTAATCAAGGACCTAAACGGAATGGATGCAAGAGAATTCTTAGAAGCCTTGGAAGAGCACTTTGAAATTTCTTTGAAAGAAGAACTCTTTGAGCCTTCAAAAAAAGGCCAGTTCTCACTTTATCTAAATGAACAGTGGTATTCTTTGAATTGTAAAAGGATAACAGATTTACTCGATGCCCAATTATTGAATGAACTTGTTTTGGCTCCTCTCCTGGATATCAAAGACCTAAGAAATGACAAACGTGTGGGATTCATAGGTGGAAAAGGCGCAGCCTTGAGAATGAAAGCAGCTGTTGACAAGAATAAATTTACAGCAGCTTTTGGACTTTATCCGGTGGATATTTCTGAATTGAAGGGAATTGCTGACAAGGGAGAAATAATGCCTCCGAAGTCAACTTACATTGAACCAAAATTACGCAGTGGCTTAACCATATATTCGTATAGCAAATGAGTGTGAAAGTTTCGCTCGATCAGGTCCAGCAATCAATTCCAGAAGAAGTAGTTTTGGTGGCAGTCTCTAAAACCAAACCAGTAAGCGCAATTGAAGAGGCATATGACGCTGGGCACAGACATTTCGGAGAAAACCGCGTTCAAGAATTGGTTGAAAAAGAAGAAAGGCTCTCATCGGATATAAAATGGCACCATATCGGCCATTTGCAAACGAACAAGGTGAAATATATCGCATCGTTTGTTCATCTTATTCATGCCGTTGACTCTGAAAAATTGCTCCAAGAAATAGATAAGCAGGCAAAAAAACATAATCGCATCATAGATATTTTACTTCAGGTTCATATTGCACAAGAAGAATCGAAGTTCGGATTTCAATGGGACATTTTATCTAAACTTATCTCTGATAATAACTTGATTAACTATTCTAATGTTAAAATTCGCGGATTAATGGGAATGGCAACTTTCACTCATGATGAGGATCAGGTCAGAAGCGAATTCCAAAAACTTAAAAAGTATTTTGATCACATTCGCAGACATTTTAATGAAGAATTTTCTATTCTATCTATGGGCATGAGTGGAGATTTCGAAATTGCAATAGAAGAAGGAAGCACGATGGTTAGAGTAGGAAGTAAAATTTTCGGAACGCGCTAAGG
>JBCCIF010000095.1:0-12540 GCA_039028335.1 Bacteroidota bacterium | reverse complement strand
GGGAAGAATGTCATAATGAATGGGAAATTACATTTGAAGAAATACATAGGAATGGAGCCATAGCATATGCCATTTATAGATATGTAAATTATACGAACGATAAGTTGTACTTAGTTCAATATGGTTTAGAAGTATTGATTGCAATTTCTCGATTTTGGGCACAAAGAGTTAATTGGTCTGATCATCGATCAAAATATGTAATGCTAGGTGTCACGGGGCCAAATGAATATGAGAATAACGTGAACAATAATTGGTATACCAATTATATCGCACGATGGTGCTTGCAATATACATTAGAATCTATCGATTGGTGTCTTAAAAATAATGAGCGTTCCTGGAAAAGACTTGAAACGCTTTTGAATTTTAAAACAGAAGAAGCTTCAAAATGGCTAGAAATTATTGAAAAAATGCACCTGCCTGAAGATGAGAGAAAAGGGGTGTTCCTGCAGCAAGATGGATTCATGGACAAGTTGCTTGAACCGGTTTCTTCAATCCCCTTAAATGAGAACCCAATTTGTCAGAATTGGTCCTGGGATCGAATTTTAAGATCTTGTTTTATAAAACAGGCCGATGTTTTACAAGGATTGTACTTTTTTCGAGAAGATTTTGATCAAGAAACGATCGAACGGAATTTTGAGTTTTACGAGCCAATGACCGTCCATGAGTCATCTTTGTCACCCTGCGTTCATTCTATTTTAGCTTGTCATTTGGGTAAAAAGGAAAAAGCTTATGAAATGTATATCAGGACTTCGCGATTGGACTTGGATGATTACAACAACGACACAGAGGACGGCTTGCATATAACGAGCATGGGAGGTACTTGGATGAGTGTTGTTGAAGGCTTTGGTGGAATGCGGGTGTCAAGAGAAGGGCTCTCTTTTGATCCGCTCCTTCCGGATGAGTGGCAAGAACTCCAGTTTAATATTTTGTATCAAGGACAAATATTGACAATAAACATTGAACCAAATAAAACAAGCATTCGAAATTTAGGTGACGAGCAAGTTCAATTATGGGTTGAAGGAAGAAGAGTTACTTGTGAGCCGCAGGTGCTACTCGAACTTGATCAAAAGGAATAATCATGCATAGATTTATAGCTTACTTTGGTTTAACTATCCTACTGGCCTGCACTTCAAAAGAGGTAAATCTGGATTACAAAAATATATTAGGCAAAGATGCAATTCCGCTGCACTTAAATGATTCACAAATGAGTCTGCCCATTCAAGATTTTTTGCCAGCTGGCGTTGTAGATAGTTTGACCATTTCAGGTAATGGATATCAAGTCGATTACGCAGAAGATTCCCTGCGCATTATATGCAGCGAAAATGCCGATTATCTGGGTGTCTTAAATTTTTGGTTTGGAGGAAATGTAAATTCCATTTTAGTAAAAAAATCGAACAAAAGAGAGGTCGAATTTTCCTTTCCTAATCAAGGAAAAGTTCAGTTGAAAGGAGAGATGAATGCTTGGAATGTAAATGATCAAGAAGGAAAGATAGTAGGAGAGGATCGTGTTTTCACCTATAACGTAAATCCGGGAAGGTACCAATACCAATTTGTCGTGGATGATATTGAAACTTTAGATCCTAAAAATTCAAGTGTTGTAGATAACGGTTTTGGCGGATTTAATTCTGTCTTGGAACTACCTCGACCTTTAAGAAGTGAACTTCCAATCATCTCCACGGTGAGTTATGATGAAAAAGGTATTTATTTGAACTTAAGCAAAGAGGCGACAAAAGTCTTTGTTTTTTGTGGAAATCAATTGCACAAGACTTTTGAAAACATGGAGGCTGGATCTTTACTTATCAATCCCCCTCATTGGTCCCGTGATAAAAAGAGAGAACATTTGCGCTTATGGGCGATGAATGCAAAGGGTGTAGGAAACGATGTGTTGATTCCACTCGAATATGGCAAACCTCTTCATAGTGTTGACCAATTGGATAGGAAAGATTGGCATGCCTCCATAATGTATTTTATGATGGTCGATCGTTTTAAGAATGGAAACCAAGAGAATGATCGGCCTACTCAAGATCCAGATATTCATCCCAAAGCCAATTATTTTGGAGGTGATCTGGATGGAATCGAAGAGTGCATTTTGGAAGACTATTTTTCACAATTAGGCGTAAATACGCTATGGCTTTCACCCATTACTCAAAATCCAGAAGGTGCCTATGGTTTGTACCCAGAACCCTATACGAAGTTTTCAGCATATCATGGATATTGGCCCATTTCAAATTCCAAGGTCGATGATAGATTTGGAACCAGGGATGAGCTGAATTCTCTTATCAATTCAGCCCATTTACAAGACATGAATGTGATCTTAGATTATGTCGCCAATCATGTGCATCAGGAACATCCATTATATAAGGCACATCCAGATTGGTCGACCAATCTTTATTTACCAGATAGCACTTTGAATACTGAGAAATGGGATGAACACCGATTGACAACATGGTTTGATACATTTATGCCAACTCTGGATTTAAGTCGAAAAGAAGTTTATGAACCCATGACTGATTCAGCTTTGTTTTGGGTTCAGAATGCCGATTTTGATGGTTTCAGACATGACGCCACCAAACATGTGCCTGAAATATTTTGGAGAACATTAACCAGAAAGGTAAAAGATAATGTAGATATGGAAGAGCGTCCAATTTTTCAAATTGGTGAGACATATGGAAGCCGAGAGTTAATTTCATCCTATATTTCCAATGGTCAATTAGATGCTCAATTTGATTTTAATGTTTACGATGACATGATTCAGGTATTTGCTAATGAGGAAATGCCTATGACACGCCTTCAAAGCGGCCTCATCGAGTCACTACATTATTATGGAAATCACAATTTGATGGGTTATATAAGCGGGAATCAAGATAAACCAAGATTCATTTCCCTATCAACAGGAGCAGTTCGATTTGACGAAGATACAAAGAAGGCAGGATGGACACGTAAAATAGAAAATGAGGATCCAAAAGGATTCAAAAAACTGAATCAAGTACAGGCTTTTATAATGACCATTCCGGGTATTCCATGTTTATATTATGGAGATGAGTTTGGTAGTCCTGGTGGAAATGATCCTGACAATCGAAGAATGATGAAGTTTGGAGAGGAACTCAGCAATAATGAACGGGAAACACTGACAATTGCAAAAAAGATTATCAACAAGCGTAAAGAACATTTAGCTCTCATATATGGAGATTTTCAGTTCATCGATGTCGATGACAGTCACATGGTCTATAAGCGAAAGTACTTTGATGATGAAGTATGGGTGCTTTTCAATAAATCTGATGAATCAAAAGAGATTTCTTTAGAATTCGAGAGTAAATTGAATAGTCTTTTTCAAGGAGAATTAAATTCGAATAAGATTGTCTTGCCTCCATTGAGCTTTGAAATATTAACCAAATAATTATTTGAAATGAAAAAATTAAGCCTCTTCCTATTGATCACTTTATTGATCTTGCAATGCGGAACATCATCTGAAGAATCCAATGTTCAAGAACAAGAAATTGAGGAAGAAGTATGGGTGAAAAACGCACCCTTATGGACCAAGAGTGCAAATATTTATGAAGTCAATGTAAGGCAGCATACCACTGATGGCACCTTTCGAGCTCTTTTGCCTCATATGGACAGACTTTCTAAAATGGGAGTTGACATCATTTGGTTGATGCCGGTTTATCCTATCGGAGAATTGAATCGAAAGGGCGGACTTGGAAGTCCATATTCGGTCAAAGACTATAAGGCAGTCAATCCTGAATTTGGGAACCTAGATGACTTTAAGAATTTGGTGAAGAAGATCCATGCGCTTGATATGAAAGTCATTATAGACTGGGTGCCCAATCATACGGCTTGGGATAATCCTTGGACAAAAAATAAGGATTGGTATTTATTAGAAGATGGTGGAAATTTTCAACCTCCCTTGGGCACGGATTGGACGGATGTCATTCAGTTAGATTATTCAAATGAAGAGATGAGACAAGCAATGATTGATGCAATGAAGTGGTGGGTTAAGGAGACTGATATTGACGGATTCAGAGAGGATGTCGCTGGAAAAGTGCCTTTAGATTTTTGGTTAGACTGTCGGCAGCAACTCGATGAAGTAAAAGATATATTTTTCTTGGCAGAAGCCGATGAAGAAGGCTTGCATGAAGCTTTTGATGCATCCTATGCTTGGTCACTGCATCATTCCTTAAATGAAGTAGCAAAAGGTAGAATTTCTCCGCAGGAACTTTTAGCGTCATACAAAGAAGATGGTCAGAGATATAAATCTGCAGATTATCGTATGCAATTTGTAACAAATCACGATGAAAATTCTTGGAATGGTACCATCAATGAGCGAATGGGTAGAGCAGGAGATGCCTGTTATGTGATGACGCTCACAACACCAGGTATTCCTCTTTTATATTCAGGTCAGGAAGCCGGGTTGAATAAACGATTGGCTTTCTTTGAAAAAGACAATATTGATTGGTCAGACCTTTCGAAGGCAGAATTTTACAAAGAGATGCTAAAGTTAAAGCATGATCATGCTGCTCTTTGGAACGGAGACTTTGGGGGCGACTTTGTTATTCATGGAACGGATAATGAGAAAGTGGTTTTCTTTTCTAGAAATGGTGAAAACGATGCTGTGCATGTTTTGATAAATTTCTCAAATGCAAAACAAGTAGTGAGTTCAGACATGCTGACAGTTTCGGAATGGAAACAAGAGCTTATGGAGGGCAGTTCTATTACAATTGACAAGGAAGGAACCCGCGTCTCTATGGATCCATGGTCATACGCAATTTTCTCAGCTAAATAATTACGCATGGAAAAGAAAACGCTTTCGTTTTGGCAGATATGGAACATGACCTTTGGTTTCTTAGGTATTCAGGTGGGTTGGGGGCTCCAGATGGGAAACATGTCTGCGATCTATGGATTCTTGGATGCTACACCTGATGAAATTCCATTTCTATTTTTAGCGGCTCCGATGACAGGCTTAATTGTTCAACCTATAATCGGATATCTCAGCGATAATACATGGTCACCCAGGTGGGGAAGGAGAAAGCCTTATTTTTTAGTCGGGGCTATTCTTGCATCGATTGCTTTATGTTTCATGCCCTATTCTTCAGAGATTTGGATGGCTGCCGGGTTGCTATGGGTTTTGGATGCGAGCATAAATATTTCGATGGAGCCAACCAGGGCCTTCGTTGCGGATATGTTGCCCAAAAGTCAATACGCAAAAGGATATACGATGCAAGGATTTTTTATAGGGCTTGGTGCAGTAATCGCAAGCATTTTACCTTGGGTTTTTATCAATGTTTTCGACATGCCAAAAATCGATCCTTCAGGGGCTATACCGGGTTATGTCAAATTGAGTTTTATTGTTGGGGCAATTTTTTTCTTTGCCGCTATTCTTTACACAGTTCTCACGACTAAAGAATATCCTCCAGAGTATTTTGAAGAAGAAGAGGAGGAAAAGCTAGGATATTTTGCTGGACTTGAAAAGGCTTTTTTGAATATGCCTCGATCGTTTAAACTTTTGGCTCCCGTTCAGTTTTTTACATGGATGGGACTTTTTCTTATGTGGTTTTATTTAACCCCGACAATTATAGAACATGTTTTTGGAGCAAGCAGTGATCAATCAGAACTGCATGCAGATGGATTGGCATGGGCAAATATTTGTTTCGGTTTTTACTCGGGAGTAACTTTCCTTTTTGCCTTGGTAATGCCTGCTATAGCTAGACGGATTGGGAACGCTAAATTACACGCAGCATGTTTAGTTGTTGGTGGCATTAGTTTGATCTCCATATATTTCATTAAAGACCAATACGCGCTATTAATCGCAATGACGGGTATAGGTGTCGCATGGGCCAGCATTGTTTCAATGCCCTATGCAATAATTGCAAATGATATTCCACCAAAGCAAATGGGAATTTTCATGGGCTTGTTTA
This sequence comes from Bacteroidota bacterium, assembly GCA_039028335.1. Classification (GTDB taxonomy): domain Bacteria; phylum Bacteroidota; class Bacteroidia; order Flavobacteriales_D; family JABDKJ01; genus JABDKJ01. The sequence continues at coordinate 6,625 of JBCCIF010000095.1, read as the reverse complement.
ACATGTTTATAGTCATTCCAGAGATCATCGCAGCCTTGGGCTTTGGCTGGATAATGCGTAATGTTTTAGACAATAATATATTGCATGCTGTGATGCTTGCAGGGCTATTATTGCTGATTGCAGCGCTATTAATGTTAGCCGTAAAGACCAATTCGAAGAGTTCCAAAGTACTGATAGAGGCCACAGAGGATTAAGTTGAAAAGCTTACTTTCAAAATAAATGCTCCTTTCTTTCGTATCTTTCGATCAATGTACTTGAAGAATGTCATAACCTGCTGGAGTATTGTATTAGTTCTTTTTTCTCCAGCCCAAAACATTGAGTTCAATCTTCTTCCTATTGATAATGGTTTCGATTTTCACAATACTTTAAAAGAAGAGGAGCTAAAGAATCCCTTTAATTATGTCTATGCCTACAATGGGGGTGGAGTCTCAATTGGAGATTTAAATAACGATGGACTGCAGGACATTTTTATAACTGGGAATATGGTCAGTTCAAAATTGTATTTAAACAAGGGCAATATGCTTTTCGAAGATGCAACAAGTGCTGCTGGTGTAATGACTGAGGGATGGTGCAGTGCCTCCACCATGATTGACATAAATAACGATGGTTGGCTAGATATTTATGTTTGCCGCAACTATTATGACGATCCTAAACTGCGGGAAAACCTTTTATTTTTAAATAATCAAGACGGAACTTTTTCTGAAAGGGCCAGGGAGTTCGGTATCAATGATTCGAATTATAGTGGCGTTGCATGTTTCTTTGATTACGATGGTGACGGTGATGCTGATCTTTTCGTTTCAAATCATCCGCGATATAGATTAATCGCATATTCTGCTCATTTGAATTACATCAATAATCCAGTTGAAAAATATTCCAATCATTTATATCGGAATAACGGAGATCAAACCTTCTCGAACGTTACGCAAGAAGCAGGATTATTTGACTACAGTTTTAGTTTAGGAGCTTTTGCATCTGATTTCGACAAAGACGGAGACTCCGATTTATTCATAACCGTTGATTTTGATGAGCCCGATAAACTTATGCAGAATAATGGTGATGGAACCTTTACTGATATCATCAAAGGAGCAATGAATAGCACAAGTCGATTCAGCATGGGTATTGATGGTCAGGATATTAATAACGATGGAAAAGTGGATTTCTTCGTTGCGGAAATGCTGAATTCAGATCATGTTCGTGAGAAAGCAGAAATGGCAATGATGCGCATAAATGATTATCACTTTTATGTTGATTCATTGAAGTACAATAATTTTCACATGCGCAATTTTTTGCATTTGAATACTTCGGTTCCGAATAATGTTCATTTTAGTGATGTATCTAGATATGCCGGAGTCGAAAAAACAGATTGGTCATGGTCCCCGCTATTTTTTGATGCGGACAATGATGGCGATTATGATTTGCATATCAGCAATGGATACTACAGAGATATTATGAACAGGGATAGAAAGCGTGCCCTGGATTCTACCTTGTCCACCTTTGGAAAGGACATGAGACGAATCAATGCAAGAGCAAAACAATATGCACGCGAATGTCCACAAACACTATTGCCAAATTTTCTTTTTGAAAACCAAGGAGAACTCAAATTTGAAGACGTAAAGTCTTCTGCGAATGTGGATCAAAGTACAATATCTAATGGCTCAGCGTATGGAGATCTCGATAATGATGGAGATTTGGATTTAGTCATCAACAATTTGGCAGGGCGATCATTCATCTATGAAAACGTCTCACCGGCTAAAAATTTCTTAAGGATAAAACTCAATGGAAATTCAAATTGCACTCCCTTAGGTGCTAAGCTTGAATTAAAAACCTCAAGTGGCCGGATTTACAGTTCAGAATTTATTAATCAAAGAGGATTTCAATCGAGCTCTGAGCCTTTTGTTCATTTCGGACTAGGCAGAGAAGAACGACTCATTTCACTTGAAGTGACGACAATTCAAAATAGAAAGGTGCTGCTTTCTGAAAGTGAATTATCAAGCGCATTAAATTCAACATTGCAAATTGACTTATCAGAAGCCAATTTAGAACAGAATAATACGCTGCAAGGAAGTGATCAAATTTTTCAAGAACGTGACCCGAAACAATTTGGCCTTGAGTATCGACATTTTGAAAATGACTTTAACGATTTTGAGGTTCAAGTTTTGCTTCCACACAAGATGTCTGAAATGGGACCATTCCTAAGTAAAGGAGATTTGAATAATGATGGAAAAGATGACTTTTTCATAGGTGGCCCTTTGGGACAGCCCGGTCAATGTTTTATTCAAACCGATTTTGGATTTGTACCTCGAGTATACCCTGCTTTTGTAAAAGATCGTTTTCATGAAGATGCGGGAAGTGCATTTTTTGATGTCGATCAGGACGGAGATCAAGATTTGTTGGTTGCCAGCGGAGGCTATGAGTACAAAGATGAAATTGCTTATCGTCCTCGATTGTACATCAATGACGGCAGGGGAGATTTGAATGAGCGACTAGGTGCTTTTGATGGATGGTTGTCGAGTGCTTCTTGTGTTGAAATTTGTGATATCGACCTTGATGGTGATTTGGATGTTTTTATCGGAGCAAGACAAAATCCAGGAAAATATCCCCAAGCCGGAAAGAGTGCTATTTTCCTAAATGATGGTACAGGGAAATTTTTGAATAAAACGAAAGAAATAGCTCCAGAATTAGAAAGCCTCGGAATGATTACTGATGCTGCTTGGCATGATATCGACAAGGATGGAAGAGATGATTTAATTCTTGTAGGAGAATGGATGCCTATCCGAATTTTTACATGGAAAGACGAGAGGCTAGAGGATAATACGCAGACCTTTTTACAGAAAGATTATACTGGATGGTGGAATACCTTATCAATCGGAGATATAAATTCAGATGGTGTCGATGACATCATTTTTGGAAATCTAGGCTTAAATTACAAATTCAAAGCGAATGAAAGTAAGCCCTTCGTTATGTACGCAGACGATTTTGACAAGAGTGGTTCAGAAGATATTGCACTTGCCAAATTTGAAGGTGAAGTTCTCTATCCTGTTCGAGGAAGAGCATGTTCGGTCGAACAGATTCCTGGATTGAAAAAAACGTTTCCAAAATTCGATTTGTTTGCTTCAGCAACAATAGATGAAATTTATGGGGCTTCTTTAGAAGAGGCAAAGAAATTTGAGGTGAACACATTTTCTTCTATAGCACTAATGAGCAAGAGTGCTGATTTTGATGTCATAGAGTTACCTGCCCTGGCCCAGTTAGCGCCTATCAATAGCATCAAATTATTGAATGTAGATGAAGACGATGAACTTGAAGTTTTGTTCGTGGGTAATTTATTTCAATCTGAGATTGAAACGGGAAGAGCAGATTCAGGAATAGGTGGAATTTTGAAATGGAAAGAAGATAAATTTGAAGCGCTCAAATATGAAAAGCACGGTCTATTTGCACCAAATGATGCAAAATCTATCTTGCATCTCGTCCATGAAACTTTAAGACAAAATGTGCTCATAATTGGCAACAACAATTCCAAATTGCAAATCTTTACATCTGATTTAGAATGAAACTACTCTCAAAATTGCTTCTATCTACACTGGCCGTATTTGTTCTCGCCTATTTACTACCGGGAATTTATCTTGACGGCTGGAAATCAGCATTATTGGCGGCAATTGTCTTGGGAATTCTGAATCATATTGTCGCACCCATCCTAAAATTTCTATCTATTCCCATTACTGTAATTACTTTGGGCTTGTTTCTTTTGGTAATCAATGCCTCAATGGTAATGTTGACTGCACATTTTGTAAATGGATTCGCTGTCAACGGGTGGCTATGGGCTTTGATTTTTGCTTTAGCGCTTTCATTCTTGCAATCAATTCTGTATAAAAGCTTCCTTTCAAGAAAGGAGAAAAGCTAAAATCTGTCCAAAAAAAAGATCGAAATCTGCTTCGAAATGTTCAGCGGGAATATTTGAGCCCTTCTTAATTTTGGGGATAAAAGATGACTTATAGTAGATAAATCACTATTTTTGTACTATAAACCGCTTTAGAAACTCTTAAGCCGAACTATTATGAACGCACCTATACTCAGCTATCGAAAGATAGCATATGTTGTTTTACTCCTGTTTTTACCTCTTTCGTTTTTAGCACAAGTTGAAATTTGTGATGACGGAATTGACAATGATGGAGACAATCTCATTGATAATTTTGACTTGGATTGTTCTTGTCAGAATCCAAATTTAGCCTACTATGGCTCGACAAATGGAGGAATCTATTCAGTAGATGTATTGGTCGATGGCAGTGAAGAACTCATTACGAATTCTCCCTTTGTAACGGGCAATATTAATTCCATGGCCTCTAATGCCGACAATATTTTAGTTTACTATGGTTCTGGGCAGACCGTTTATTATTGGGATCCACAATTGGGAACCGGTGCGGGTTCTCATCAAATCTTAGCGGATCTATCTACTTTTCCAAATTTCAACGGAAACGGCCTAGAGAGTAGTGGAGGAGCCTACTTAGATAATGTTTACTATTTGGCAGCAGAACAAGATCCTACAGGCGGTAATATAGAAGATGTCTATGCTTTGCAGTTAAATGCTGATGGTGATGCTGTTCTTTCAGTAACGCCTTTGAATATAGTTGCATCAGCCTTATTGGATGACCCCAATTTTACTGCTGATACCCTAGGAGGATTTGGTGATATTATTGCTATCGTAGAGGTCGGTGATGTGGTTATATATGGTACTTCTGGGGATAATTTCTGGAAATTTAATACCACTACAAGTGATTTTATCATGATTAATGAAAATCCACCAAATAATCCGCCATGGCAGCTTTTTTCAAATTCCTCTGGACAAATTTTTGGAGCATTTCAGGGAAGCGGAACAATATTCGAACTTAATCTGACTGATGGAAGTTCGCTAGGGACAACGCATACTGTACCTCAATTTATTACCGATGCCACAGGTCCATTGAATTGTCCTCCTCCGATAGAAATTTGCGGAAATGGTGTAGACGATGACGATGATGGCTTGGTTGATTTAGCGGATCCAGATTGCTGCGTTACAGGAGCACTAGATTCTGATAACGATGGCTTAATTGATTGTGCGGATGGCTGTCCAAATGACCCGGATAAAATTGAACCTGGAATTTGCGGATGCGGCAACGATGAGCCCGGTACGACTTGCGATGATGGAGACCCGAACACGGTTCAAGATGAAATTCAACCGGATTGCAATTGTTTGGGGTACTTCCATGATTTGGCGCTTACTAAAACCGGTGCAACTGGCAATTTAGTTCCGGGTGGAAATGTGAGCTTTACATTTAATGTATTTAATCAAGGAAATGTCGATGCGACAGACATTATAATTACAGATTATATACCAGCTGGTCTTAGCTTGAATGATGCTGCATGGTCAGAATCTGGAGGTGTGGCGACTTTAATTTCTGGACTAAGCGTTAATGCTGGGAATTCTGCTTCAGTGACAATTTCGTTTAATATAGAGAACAATTTTCAAGGAGCATCTATCACGAATGTGGGCGAAATTTCTTCATCGTCAAATCCTTTGGGAATAGATGATATAGATTCCGATGAAGATAGCGATCCAAACAACGATACTTTCATTGGAAATGATATCATTGATGGCACTGGAGGGGATGATGATAACCACGATGAAGAAATTGCAAACATTACCCAAGTATTTGACTTGGCTCTTATTAAGAATGGAGCAACAGGGAATTTGGTGCCAGGTGGAAATGTTACCTACACTCTTACAGTATTTAATCAAGGGACAATTGATGCGACCAATGTTGTTTTGGTAGATTATGTACCAAGTGGTTTAACATTGAATGATGCCAATTGGTCAGAAAGTGGAGGGATTGCAACTCTTCAGACTTCTATAGCTTTAGTTGAACCAGGTCAGAATGCAAGCATTACGATTTCATTTGATATTGATGCATCTTTCATGGGTACGAGTCTTACCAATATTGCTGAAATCTTTAGCGCTGATAATGCACTCGGGTTAAGCGATTCATCCACCCCTGACAATATCTCAAACAATGATGTATTTGGTGGAAATGACATTACTGACGATTCGAATGGTGATGAAGATGATCACGATCAGGAGGATACTGATATTTGTCAAGACTTGGTGGTTTGCCCCGGAGATATAACAACAAATTCGGATAACGGCCTTTGTTCTGCAATAGTAAATTTTCCTCAGCCAATCGCAAATGGGAATTGTTTGGGAATTGTTGTATCTCAATCGCAAGGATTATCCTCAGGTTCAGCTTTTCCAATTGGCAATACTACGATAGAATTTACATTAACAGATCCAGAAATTAATGTGAGCACTTGTTCATTTACAATTACAGTAAATGACAATGAAGATCCGACAATTACGTGTCCAACAGATGTAACAGTAGATACAGAAGCGGGACTCTGTTCAGCAAGTAATGTTACGCTAGGTACACCAACTACAGCAGATAACTGCAGCGTAGCAAATGTAAGCAACGATGCACCTGCAACATTTCCATTAGGCACAACGACAGTCACGTGGACGGTTACCGATGGATCAGGAAATACAGCAAGCTGCACACAAGATGTAACTGTAGAAGACAATGAAGATCCTACTATTAGC
>JBCCIF010000094.1:0-12733 GCA_039028335.1 Bacteroidota bacterium | reverse complement strand
TTGTCGATCAAAAAGAAGCTCCTATCTATCATATGCATAAGCTCGAGTTCGATTATTTTGATCAATCTGATATCAACTGGTTTGGAAAACCAAAGTCTGATAATATCAAGAATTTTGTCAATAAAGATTTTGATATTCTATTGGATATGACACAAGGTGAGTATTTGCCTCTTAATTATGTTTTGAAGCAGTCGAGAGCAAAATTCAAGGTAGGACCTTTTTCAGAAGAACGAGAATATGACTTTGATTTAAATATTGAGAGTAAAAGAAATCAAGGTCTTGAAGAGTTTATTAAACAAGTGAATTATTTTTTGAATCGTATAAACCATAGGGCATAATGGAAGATAAATTCAGAGGAATGGGGGTGGCAATGGTGACTCCTTTCAATGAGGATCATCAAATTGACTGGAAAAGTCTAAAAGCTTTAACAGAATTTTTAATTGCGAATAAAACAAACTATCTGGTTGTTCAAGGCACAACAGGAGAGACACCAACACTGAGTAAGTCAGAGAAAAGAGAACTACTCAGTTTTATTCAGGAAGTGAACCAAGAGAGGATTCCCGTTGTACTTGGAATGGGTGGCTATGACACGCGAGAGTTAGAAAATGAATTGCGATCTTGGAATTTCGAAGGAATTGATGCGATTCTTTCGGTTACACCCTATTACAATAAACCCAATCAAAAGGGTATATATCATCATTATAAGAAAGTGGCCGAAGCCTCTCCTGTGCCTATAATTATGTATAATGTCCCTAGTCGGACTGGAGTGAATATGGACTGGAAGACTACCCTTAAGTTGGCAAATGATTTTGATAATATAATTGCTGTTAAGGAAGCTTCAGGAGATATGATTCAAATCATGAATATTGTTCAAAATAGACCAGAAAATTTTTTGGTTATTTCAGGAGATGATGCAATTACATTGCCCATCCTGAGCTCTGGTGGTGATGGAGTCATTTCAGTAATTGGAAACGCCTTTCCCGAAGAATTTTCGGATATGGTCAAACATGCTTTGGCAGGCAACATTGACAACGCCAGAATGGCTCATTATAGTCTGCTGCAAATCATTCAAGCAATATTTGAGGAAGGGAATCCAGCTGGAATTAAAGAAATATTGGCCAATAAAAATATCTGTAGCCCTTATTTAAGGCTACCTTTGGTTCAAGTTTCGAAGAAATTATCAGAAAAGCTTCGCACTTTAATGGATGAATTTAGTTTAGTTATTTAATCAAGCAAGAATGAAAAAAATTAGTTCAATACTATTGGCCTTGATGCTCTTCGGTTTATCCTTTGGGCAGGAAGATCAGAACTTCAATATGTCTGATGAGGAATCAGCTGAATTTGAAAAGCAAATGATGGAGGCCTTAGAACAAATGATGTCTTCAACTGCTGAATTGCAGGATGCATACAAGTTTAATGGAATGGTGACCTTGAAAACTGAAAGCGATGGGGAAGAGCCCATGACTATGGAACTTTGGATGGGGAGTGATGGTAATTTTGGAATGAGTGGTTTACCTGGACAAGAAGCCGAGAATGCTTTTGTAGTCTATGATAAAAACCAGTCTGCCATGTTCATGTTTATGGAAGAACAAGGGCAGAAATTTGCGATGTCCATGGGCATGCCAGGTGGAATGGCTGGAAAAGAAGTGAAATCCAAGGAAATAGAATTGGAGAAGGGAAAGAAGAAAAAGAAGATTTTAGACTATAAATGTGTGGAGTACCGTTTGGATTCGCCATATAAAAAAGTGACCTATTGGATAACACAAGAGAAATCAAATGAATTGAAATCGATTCAAGATTTGATGATAAATATGGAATTGTTTAATGATGCAGAACATTTAACCGAATATGGAGTCATACTTGGTATGGAAACAGAGAATCTATTGATGGAGTCTTCGAGTTCAAATGAGGTCGTTGCTTTGGACAATATGGCCAATTTCGTATTCTACGCTTCTGACTATGAATTGATGAGCCTAAAGGAACTGATGGAAATGGAAAAGTCAATGATGGAAACACCTCAAGATTAAGAGGGAAAATAAAATTACTTAAAAGGGGCTTTGGCCCCTTTTTTTGTGCACAAAATTCGGGTTAAACTCTTGTTAAAAACAAGACAACTTAGAACCATTCCTTACATTTGAACTATAAATCAAATAGCATGAAATACCTGGTTTATTTATCGCGAATATTAGTGGGCTCATTATTTATTGTCTCTGGCCTGATAAAGGCCAATGATCCCAAAGGTTTTTCCTATAAATTGGAAGAATACTTTGCCGAAAGTGCATTGAATTGGCCGGCACTTGAGCCTTATGCATTGGTATTGGCCATTCTGGTTTGTTACGGAGAAATAATACTTGGCTTCGCATTGCTATTTGGTGCTCGGTTTAAATTGACGACAATCACACTTGCAGTACTCTGTTTATTTTTTCTTTGGTTAACGGACTATACAGCAGATTGTCTTGAGGACGGCCCAGGTACCTATATGAAATTGGTTGATGGGGTAGAGCAAGAATTTGAAAAGACGTGTGTAGATGATTGTGGATGTTTTGGAGATGCAATGAAAGGCTCCATCGGAAGAAGTCTTACGCCAAAGGAAAGTTTTTATAAGGATTTAATAGCCCTCATAGCCCTAGCTCCATCACTTTTGTGGTTGCTGTTTGGTGCAGGTAAAGAATACTTTAAATTAAATGGACCAAAAGCTGATTTGGTGTTATTCATAGGTTCTCTTATTGGTGTGGCTATTTGGTCCTGGATTTTTTCATGGATGTTCCCAATTTGGTTTACGTTAGCAGGTTGGGCAATTTATTGGTTGATAAAAAAGTATTTAGGTCAAGAAGTCAAGCATGAATGGATAATGGCAGCTGGAATTACCTTAATGGCATTAATTTTTATTTGGCGCGTAACGACTGATTTACCATTGAGGGATTACAGACCTTATGCTGAAGGCAATAATTTGAAGGAACTCCGTAAGTCTGCTGAAGAACTGAACTTGGATCCTCCAGTTTATGCTACCGAGTATACATTTACAAATAGCCAGAATGGAAAAGACACGATAGTCCTTTCTACAGATTGGCTAAAAATTTACAAAGAGCCTTGGTTCAAGAAATACGAAAAGAAATCGTTCAATGGAAAATCAGTTCTTGTAAAACTTGGGTACGAACCGCTCATTCCTCCAGATTTTGCTTTTGAAAGCATTGAGAATGGAGAAATTACAGAGGATATTTTGAATGATGCAAGAGCTTCATTTCTATTTATAACCTATGACGTAGAAAAAGCAGATAAAAAGGCAAGTCAGTCATTTGCAACACTGGCGACCGCAATTCAAAATAAGGGCCTGCCAATTTACGGTGCAACAAGCTCCGATCTTACTGGTGCAGCGGAGGATTATAGACATGAGTATCAAATGGGATTTGAATTTTTACAAGGCGATGAAAAAGTATTGAAAACAATTGTCCGTTCTAACCCAGGAGTTGTGCTCTTAAAGGATGGGGTTGTGCTCAAAAAGTGGTCGTCTGCGTCCATACCTTCTTCAGAAGAATTGGCAGAATATGATATAGGCTTTTGATTGCTCAGGTCATAAAAAAAGGGGTTTATGGCATACTCGTTCTTTGGGGAGTATTGACATTGGTGTTTTTAATTTTTCAATTTAAATCTGGCGATATCACCGATATTAAAATGGGTGAAAGAGCCGATATAGAAACCAAAAAACGGATTGAAAAGGAGCTCGGACTGAACCTTCCAGGTTGGAAACAATATATGGTCTACATGAATGACGCCTTGCCCTTGTCGATTTACAATCCAATTGAAGATGCGAGTGCGATCTATCTCGACAAAGCCAAGTACAATTTTACTGCATTGCTTCAGTTGAATGACAGCAGAACGTTGGTGCTCAAAAAACCGCATCTAGGAAATTCTTATCAAAATGGTAGAAGCGTTTTAGCCATTATATCTGAAAAATTTCCTAATACGGCTCTCTTAGCAACAGTTGCTATTTGTTTTGCACTTATTGTTGGCATTGTTATAGGTATTCTATCAGCCTTATATCAAAATTCATTTTTTGACAAAGGGACATTGCTCATGGCTGTATTGGGCATGTCGGGACCTTCTTTTTTTATGGCGATAATCGTTTCTTGGTTAGGAGGGTTTTTATGGTCAAGCAGTACAGATTTACCTCTATTGCCTTTCGTAATATTTATTTTATGTTCAATACTGTTTTGGTTAAGAGGTGAAAGACAAGGTCTCGAAAAAGTACTCTCAGTCCTAACCAAGAGTATTTTCTATACCGCTGGAATTTATATTCTTCTTCTTTTATTGAGATATATCTTCAAATTTGACTTTTTAAGCATTGTAGATTTTTCGGTAAATCTGCCTGGTACCGGATTAAATCAAAGTGGTTCTTTAAAAGAGGTTGATGTATTCACCGGACCTTATTACGAATGGAAGAATCTAGTACTTCCAGCGCTTACTTTGGGAATTAGACCATTAGCCGTTATTGTGCAATTGATGAGGAACTCCTTGATAGAAGTGATGCAACAAGACTATATTCGAACTGCCCGAGCAAAGGGCTTAGATACGTTTAGAATCGTTTTAAAACACGCATTGCGGAATGCAATTTCTCCAGTTATCACAGCCGTGTCAGGATGGTTTGCTTCCATGTTAGCTGGTGCTGTGTTTATCGAATTTGTTTTTGGATGGCAAGGTCTTGGTTTGCAGATCTACGAGGCACTCATAAATGAAGATATGCCATTAGTAATGGGAGCGGTCATATTCATATCTGGAATATTTGTTTTGCTCAATATCCTTGTAGATCTTCTTTATCGTCTGCTTGATCCCCGAATTCAATAAGTCCTAAATCCTACTATTTCTGATTTTTCCCCATTCATTCAAGAGAATAGCTATGCGCTAAATGAAATTAACAAGTGAGTTTTTATAACTGATTTTTATGAAAAGAAAATAATGTTTTATCAAAAATATATTTGATGGCATGAGAGTAATAAACTCATTTCTATAAAGATAGAGCTTATTAAGATTTAGAAACTAAGAAATACATCTATGCTATGAAAATGAAATTTTGGATCCTCGCATTACTGTTTGTCCCAGCCCTCATTGCTGCTCAAGAAAATGTCAAGTTGAAGATTGATGTCGTGCCAATTGATGGGCATTTTGAAGATGTGCGCATTGAGATATTCACCTGTAATCCGGATGATCCCAGACAATTCATTAGCACTTCAAACAAGCATAAAATTTATCTGCCAGCTGGTGACACGTATTTCCTTACTTATAATGCTCCAGAATTCATAGCGAAAACTGTTCAAATCGACATACCCGAGAACTTGCCTTCAAATATTACAGTAGAGTACCAAATGAATATGTTTCCTCAAATGGAAGGAGACATTAGTCTGGCCTATAATAAGCCAGTCGGATATATTTCTTTTGACAGATGGTTCAATGTAAAAGTGCAATACGATTATGAGGTAGAAATCGTAGGAGCGGATACATTTGAACCAATACTGTCGAAAGAGATCACAGGACTTTGATTATTGTTTGATTTGTAATTCTGACTCAGCTGAACTATTTCTTTTTCTCTTTCATTGACTTGTTATATTTGCGAAAATCAATCGCATGAGAAAGAAAATTGCAGCAGGCAATTGGAAAATGAATCTGCTCGCGCATCAGGCTGCAGAATTGGCAAATGAATTAGATCACTTTTCGAGTAAAGAGAATACGGCTTGTCGCATTTGTATATTTCCTCCAGCGCTTTATTTGCCTTCCTTATCTGCCAATCTTAAACATGTTGAAATTGGCGCCCAAAATTTCTATCCGAAAGAGACCGGTGCGTTTACAGGTGAAATTTCGATGTCACAATTGTCTTCAATTGGTGTGAAAAAAGTGCTAGTCGGTCATTCAGAAAGACGTTCGATTTTTCATGAGGAAGATCAATTTATCAATCAAAAAATTCAATTTGCCTTGGAGAATGAAGCGGAGGTTTTCTTTTGCATAGGTGAAGTTTTAGAAGATCGCAAAAGCAACAGTCATTTTGATATTGTGAGAGAACAAATTGAAAAGGGATTAAAGGGCATAGAACTATATCAAATGAGTAGCCTTGTAATTGCATATGAACCGGTTTGGGCAATTGGTACTGGAGAAACGGCCAGTCCTGAGCAAGCGCAAGAAATGCATGCTGCAATACGAAGCAAACTAGCCGATATGTTTTCGAATGATACTGCACAAAATACAAGTATACTGTACGGTGGTAGCGTGAAACCGTCAAATGCCAGAGAATTATTCGACCAGGAAGACGTGGACGGTGGTTTAGTTGGTGGAGCTTCTTTGTCAGCTCCTGATTTCATAGAGATCATTAATGCCTTGAAATAAGTGGACTATATTCAGGTAGATTTTGTGATAAACCCAATCGAAGGCCGTGAGATTTGTATGGCCTTTCTTTCTCAGATTCCCTTTGAAACATTTCAGGATACGGACAGCGGTTTAGTAGCTTTTATTCAAGAAGAATTCTTTGAGGAGCAAGAACTAAAGAGAACCATAACAGAAATTGAGCACTTTAGCCTATCCTATAAATGGCATAAGGTTGAACGAATCAACTGGAATGATGAATGGGAGAAAAATTTTGATCCGATATACATTGATGATCAGTGCATAATTAGGGCACCTTTTCATAAGCCTCAGGGGCTTGAATATGAAATTATCATTATGCCAAAGATGTCCTTTGGTACTGGGCACCATGCAACGACATTTCTAATGATGCGTTATTTATTAAATGAACCCCCTAAAGCTAAGCGTGTACTTGACGCGGGATGCGGAACTGCAGTTTTAGCTATTATGGCAGAAAAATTGCATGCATCACAAGTGTTGGCGTATGATATTGATGATTGGGCAGTAGAAAATTCAATTGAGAATATTGCTGTCAACAATTGTAAAAAGATTACTGTTGAAAAAGGAGACATCAAAAAAATCGCAGGAAGCCCTTTCGATGTAATTTTAGCTAACATCAATAAAAATGTGCTTTTACATGAGCTGGAGGCGTATGATCAACGGCTTAGTTCCGGTGGATTGTTATACCTGAGCGGATTTTATTCTTCTGATATTCAGGAGATTGAGAATTTTTGTAAAGACTTAGGATTGAGCTGTATACAGCGTGAAACAAAAGATGAATGGGCGGCATTAAAATTTCTAAAAATGGAGCATATCGACTGAGAAGTTCAAGTCTCTTGTGTACTTTTCTTTTTGCCACATCATTGTTTTTTTCACAAACTCCTACTTCATTTTCTTCTGATCATCAGGAATTTAGCCAACAGCTTTCAGATTGGATGATTCAATCTGATAAGAAAATTGGAAAGGAATTCATGGAACAAGAATTTGCTCCTTTTTGGGCGGGATCTTTTTTGAACGCTAGTCAGAAGGATCAAGTTATTGAGATAGGCAATGTCATGCTAAAGAAGCGTATGCGCGCTTTTCCTGAGTTTAAGATGCTTTGCGATTTTCTTTTGAATTACGAAGAGAGCAATTTGGGAGCTGATAATTTTGAGCAATGGTACCTTTCAATGATAGAGCTAGGAGGTGGAAAACGCAAAAGCATCTTCAATGACTATTTGAAAACCTCTGAATCTTTAATCAGTGAAAAAGTGTTGTATAGATCCAATACAGTTGTTTGGAAAACAAAAGAGTACGGCTTTAGTTTTCAATTGGATTCTTTGCCATTGATAAAGTTCGAGGATAGTGATCTTATATGTCTCTCAAAAGGGGATAGCTCTAGCATCTACAAAACAGATGCAGTATTTCTTCCAACAAAGAATTTAATTTACGGAAAAGGAGGAGAAGTTACATGGGAACGCGTAGGCTTACCAAGGGAGCAGACCTATGCAAAAATCAATAATTATAAGCTGAGAGTAAAGTCATCTCAATTTAGAATCGATAGTGTTCAGTTCTACAATGCTTTTTTCGATCGTCCATTGATGGGGGTGTTGACAGAAAAAATTATTGCAGGAAAAGATTCAGCGAATGCATCCTATCCCTATTTCGAGTCCTATGAAAAGCGTTTGCAGATTAAGAATTTAGTTGAGAATGTTGACTATGACGGGGGTTTTGCAATGAAAGGGAATAAACTTGAGGGTTTTGGTACCGCTGAAGAACCCGCCAGACTCCTTTTCTTCAAAGATGATAAGAAATTTATTAATTGTGAAGCTTTGGCTTTTACTATAAAGCCAGAACAAGTTTCCAGTGTAGGAGCAAAAGTGTCTATTTATATTCGGAATGACTCGATCTACCATCCTGGCATAAATTTAAAATTTGACAGAGGAGAGTCGCTTTTGACTTTAATAAGGTTGGATGAAGGGATTTCAAAGAGCCCATTTTATAATTCTTACCATGCTATAGACATGTATTTCGAGGCCTTGTATTGGAATATGAATGATCCTCTAATCAGGATAGGAAATTTATTTGGGAGTTCACAGACGAAAGCTGCATTTGAATCAAGAGATTTTTATAAGCAAAGGCGATTTGATGCAATGCTCGGCATTGACCAAATCCATCCCTTGACACGGATCAAAAATTTCACCTCTCGGATTGATAGTAAGGAGTTTTTGCTTGAAGAATATGTGCGTTACATGAAGCTACCTAAAGAACAGGTTATTAAGCAGTTAATCATTCTGAATAATCAAGGTTTTGTCGATTTCGATTTGAATGAAGAGTATATTATTGTTAAGCAAAAATTATTTGATTATTTAGATAACAGATCAGGTAAAAGGGACTATGATGTACTCTTATTTAATTCTGATGAGAACAGAGGACAAAATGCACAGCTGAATCTATTAAACAATGATCTTTTATTAAAAGGCGTGTCGCGAATTGTGGTTTCGGATAGTCAAAATGTAAAAATATTTCCGGTGAATAAAGAAGTCACTTTGCGCAAGAATCGGGATTTTGTCTTTGACGGAACTATTGTTGCCGGAAATGTGGAGTTTTATGGATCAGATCATGAATTCAATTATGATGAATTCAAGATTAAGTTGATTCAAGTGGATTCTGTGCAGATGAGAGTGAAGAGCTTTGATCCCAACGCGACTTCGAGAAGAAGAATTTTGGTGAAGAATGTGATCGAAGACATGGAAGGGGAATTATTGATAGATCATCCAAGGAATAAGTCGGGGAGGCGGTCGGATCAAGCACCAGAGTTTCCCATAATAAATTCTATCAAGGACTCATATGTTTATTACGACAGGCAAGACCTTCAGGGAGGCGTGTATAAGAGAGAAGACTTCTTTTTCAAGGTAAATCCTTTCGTTTTGGACAGTCTGGACAATTTTGATCCTACTAATATCGGTTTGGAAGGCACCTTGGTTTCAGGTGGAATATTCCCTGATTTAGAAAAAGCACTTACTGTCCAAGAAGACTATTCATTAGGATTTGAAACGAATACTGGAACGAATGGTCTGATAGCTTATAGTGGAAAAGCGACTTTTACGAACGATCTATCATTAAACTATAGTGGATTGCAAGGCTCTGGAGATTTGGATTACTTAAGTGCTCATGCAGAGAGTGATGAATTTACTTTCAAGCCAGAACAAGTATTGGGGCAGACGAGTCAATTTGTTAATGAAGGGGATAACGGTTCCAATGAAGTTCCCGATGTTAAAGTTTCAATTGCTGAATTAGATTATCGTCCTAATGATAATATCCTTT
This sequence comes from Bacteroidota bacterium, assembly GCA_039028335.1. Taxonomy (GTDB): domain Bacteria; phylum Bacteroidota; class Bacteroidia; order Flavobacteriales_D; family JABDKJ01; genus JABDKJ01. The sequence goes on along the minus strand of JBCCIF010000094.1, from coordinate 3,040 downwards.
CAATCACTTCTATAGATGAGCGTCTGGATTTCTTTAATGGTCAAACCTTTTTTGAGGGAAGAGTCGATTTAACACCTGAAGGAATGACAGGAGATGGGACAATGCACGTGATTAAATCCGAATTAGAATCTGAATTAATGAAATTCGAGTATATGGCCATGACAGCAGATACGGCAGACTTTCGATTAATTTCAGAAGGAACTGAATCCATGGCATTCAAAACTGAAAATGTTAATGCAAGAATAGATTTAGAAAGAAGAAAAGGAACATTTAGATCAAATGGGGAAGCTTCTTTTGTGGAGTTTCCTGAGAACCAATACATCTGTTATATGGATGTATTCAATTGGTACATGGATAAAAACGACATCGAAATGGAATACGATGGAGGAGTATCGGGAGATTTTGTAATTGATACAGAGTTAGACTTGACGGTCTCTAACTTTTTCAGTACACGAAAAGATCAAGATTCCTTGAATTTCATGGCTCCAAAGGCCATTTACAATTTATCCGACAAAGTCATTCGTTGTAGCGAAGTAGACTACGTGAAAATAGCAGATGCGCGGATTTCACCAGATAGCGGAATCATGAGAGTGCGAACTAGGGCTCGAATCGATCCCTTACAAAATGCTTCAATTCTAGCTAACTCCGTGACGAAATATCACCGCATTGAAGAAGCTGAAGTCAGTATCATAGGGGCCAATGAATATGAGGCTTCTGGATTATACAATTATCTTGATGAAAACAAAAAGCCCCACCTTATTCGGCTGAATGAAATAATTGTCGATTCCGCTTTACAAACAGTGGCCGAAGGAAGGGTGACTGAAGGAGATGATTTCGCACTGTCTCCTGCCTTTGCATTTTACGGGGATGTTTTTCTTGAAGCAAATCAAAAGAACTTGATTTTTGATGGGAAAACGCGAATCTTTCACGAATGCGAAGGTCTAGCTAAGAATTGGATGAGTTTTAAAGATACGATTGATCCAGAACAGGTTTACATTCCTGTTTCAAATGCTATAAGTTCCATTGACGAATCTGAAGTAGGAGCCGGTTTGATGTTGGGTTCTGATCCGTTTGAACTGTATTCCACTTTTTTATCTGAGTTCAGAGACACGAGGGATACGCGCGTTCTCCCAGCAGACGGATATCTTTATTTCAACAAGAAAAAACAAGCTTATCAAATTGCATCAAAGAAGAAATTACAGAATCCTAATGGCCCTGGTAACTTCATTAATTTAGATATCAATTCTTGCAGTGTAAGTGGAGATGGAAGATTTGATTTTGGCGCAAACTTAGGTTTAGTGGATTTTATCCCAATTGGAGAATATAACCATGACATTAAAACCAATACCTACATTTTTAGAACGGCATTGGCCTTAGATTTTTATTTCAGCGAGGAGGCAACGAAACGCATGTCCGAAAAAATACTCTCTCATCCTGATACAAAACCAATTAAAATTACGGAGACAAAGTATGAGAAGGCTATAGTGGATCTTTTGGGACAAGAGAAATCAGATAAAGTAATTGCCGAGTTGAGTTTGACAGGAAACTTAAAGAAAATTCCTGAAGACTTACAAAAACGATTATTCTTCTCGAACGTCACTTTCAAGTGGGAAGATGATAGTGAGTCATATATTTCTCAAGGAAAGCTGGGATTGGTGAGTACAGGGAAAAAGCAGATATTTCTTGAGATGAATGGCAAAATTCAACTCATTCGAAAACGTGGAGGAGATGTTTTAAATATCTATTTAGAATTAGACGATGCCAATTGGTTCTTTTTCACCTATTCTAAAGGGCTTATGTTAGCGGTATCCTCAGATAAAAATTTCAATACGATTATTACAGAAACGAAAGACGACAAGCGAAAAGCTGAAAAGGTAAAAGGCAAAGATCCTTTTAGTTTTATGCTTGGCAGCAGATCAAAACGAAGCCGATTCCTTGATGAAATGGAAGGCTTATAGCGAATCAAATTTTCAAACAATGATCAAAACAAAATTGAATTACATACTGGCCTTTACTTTCTGTTTTTTGGCGGTTTCATTCACCTTTACAAAAGACACTGAAAAAGAGATTAAGACAAAGGCAGATGGATTTTTTCAAGAAGGCCAATATTTCAAGGCATTACCTTTTTATTCGCAGTTATTGGCGCTGAACGCAAAGGATGTCGAATTAAACTTTAAATATGGTGCTTGCTTAATATATGGCGATGGCGGTACAGATGAACCTATTAAATACCTCAATTTTGCAGTAAAAAATAATGCGTCTAAAGAGGCCCTATACTTTTTAGGAAAAGCCTACCATCTGAACTATCAATTCGAAGACGCTATTGGAGCTTATAGCCGATTTATAGATGAAGCCGACAACAAACTAAAGGCGAAGCATTCGGATACTAAAAGACAAATTGAACAATGTGCCTATGGAGCAAATTTGCTTTCAAAGATTAAAGACATTGCCGTAATTGATAAATCAAAAACCTTGAATGTCGAGTTCTTCAGAAATTACGATTTAAGTGATATAGGTGGAAGAATCTTAGTTACTCCCGATGAGCTATTAAGCTCAGTAGATAAAAAGAAGAATCATAGATCATTGATACACTTCCCCGGTGAGTCCTCTGTAATTTATTTTTCGAGTTATGGCAAAGAAGACAATTTAGATATTTATAAAGCGACCATTCTGGGTAACGGAGAGTATTCGAAACCTTTAAAATTGGATGCCAATGTAAATACACCTTTTGACGAGAACTTTCCTTTTATGCATCCTGACGGTAAGACCTTTTATTTTTCATCTAAAGGACATAATAGCATGGGGGGCTATGATATATATAAATGTGAATCGAATGGAGGAGGGGTATTCAATAAGCCTGAGAACTTAGATTTTGCAATTAACTCGCCAGATGATGATATCTTTTATATTGCTGACGCAAATAAAAAGAAAGCCTATTTCGCCTCAAGTAGATCTTCTGAACAAGGACATATTCATGTTTACAAAGTCTTTGTTGAAACATTTCCGACCAACCTGGCCATTATCAAAGGAGAATTTAAAT
>JBCCIF010000093.1:0-12757 GCA_039028335.1 Bacteroidota bacterium | reverse complement strand
TTGAATAAGGCCCACAAGACATATAATATAACACCAAAGAAAAGGGTTGGTAAAGTCTGAAGGAGTGAAATTGTCATGGATAAATTTTGGTCTTCAGACTCTTGAAAAATATCTCTAACATAAAGATAAATTGAGTTGAAATTCAATTCATATACTGCCCAGAAAAGGCACAGAGCAAAGCCTATTAGGATTGGAATAAGCCATTTTCTTGTTGCACTTATATGTGAACGATCAATGGCATTTGGATCTTTAGCTTCTATGAAAAATGCCACGGTTAATCCAAACCCATAGAGAAATGCACAAATGACAAAGCCCAGAGAAAAAGACAATTCTTTTGAAACCCAAGCGATAAAAGCAGCTCCAATAATTGCGCCCAAATTGATGATTAAATAGAGAAATGTAAAACCTCCCTCCAAAGATGCATCTTCATTTAAATGCTCACGGGCGAAAATGGATTTGATATTGATAGCACTTATTTTTTCAAAAATGACGAGCAGCGTTATTCCCGCTAGAACACAGATATCCTTAGGTATTGCGATAAGCAAACTGGAAATAATTAAGGCTATAAAAGCAATGATGCATAGAATTTTATTCTTGGTCAAATCTCCGATAAGAGAACCAATAAGACCAAAGAATGAAGAAGCAATGAAAAGACCTCCATAGAATTCGAAGACCGAGTTTTGATCCCATTCTAGCTTTTCTAATAGATACAAAATGAGGATTGCTCTTAGACCATAATAAGCCATACGATCGAAAAAAAGTGATGCGGAAGCGAGGAGAGCAGTCTTCGAGTAAAAAGTATAAAAGGGAGTGTTTTGCATATGCTAATCTACAGTTTGAATATGGCCATTTGGCGCTATCTTATAACTTTTTTACGAGATAATGGGCAAAGATCAAATTGGGTACCCAGCTTAACCATGCTACGATAGGGTAAGCGATAAAAAAACTTCCGCTTACAGCAGTCAAGAGTGGTAGCCAAATCCTCAAAGTAATAGCGCCTGTAGCTGAAGCATAACTGTAGATCATGAATTTTTGATGCGATATAATATTTCTGTTTTTAATATCGGCAAAAGCTTTTGCAGTCGTGCATAACCAAATTATACCTAGAAGAGCGAAGCCAATTTTAGCAATGAGACCTCCAGTCGCATAATAAGCGATGTATAAACTTGATAAACCGGAAATTAAAACTGAAATAAAGTAGATGAAACCTATTCTTCTGTGCGCTTGGATATATTTTGTTCGCCATTTCGGAATGAACTGTGACCAGCCGATAAGTAAAGCCAGTCCCCCAAATGAAATGTGTAAGTAGAAAAAAGTGTTCCAAAGATTTGATCGAAGCAATTCTTCGGACTTTGTGCTTAATAATCCAAAATTTGCGTCTAAGAATATATAAATCAGCGGGTAAAACCCAATGGCAATAGCGAAAATGGCAAGAATAATGAGACGAGCTTTCATGGGTTTAGGGCATGATTATTGGTGAAATTAAGATCTTAACACAAATATAATTTTAGCATGAAAAAATTACTCATTTTGCTCTTTATTCCAATCACATTTTCTTTGAATGCTCAAGATGATCTTTTGATTTCGCCTATCGAGATCTCGCCAGAATATCCTGGAGGCGTGGAAGCATTGAAATCCTTCATTGCAAATGAAATAAAGTATCCACTTGTAGCCAATAAAGCAGGTGTTAGTGGTACAGTTTTCGTCACATTTGTAGTGGATAAATCCGGAGAAGTAAGAGATGCTGAAGTCCTGAGAGGAATTGGAGGGGGATGTGATGAGGAAGCACTACGCGTGGTAGGACTTATGGAAAAATGGAATCCGGGTACCCAAAGGGGAAAAGCCGTTCATGTTCAATATAATATTCCTATCAAGTTTGCACTAGAACAAAAGAAGAGCAAAGAAAGCATTGATCATTAATGGAAAGAATTTCTTTTGAATGTATAAGCGCTTGTTGATGCAATGACTATTTCGCTCAAATGACTAATCATTTACTTGAGGAGCATGAATACTGCTCCTAAGGCCGTCATGATCAATATAAACTTCCTGAAATCGAATTCGCTTAAGCGCTCAACAATTTTCAAGCCTATAAAAAATCCAATGGCCGCAGCTGGAAGAAGATAGAGGTCTATCCAAAGCGTTTGAAAATCGATCGTCTTCCAATAGAAAATATGGATGGGCATTTTGACCAAGTTGATGATAAAAAAGAGCCAAGCAGAGGTTCCAATGAATACATTTTTTGGTATGCGTAATGCAAGAAAGAAAATGTTAGAAAATGCTCCTGCCATGTTTCCGATCATCGTTGTGAATCCGGCTCCAAATCCCATGCTTCCTGCGAAGGCTAGATTATTTGGGATTTTTTTATTGTAGCGATCCCAAAAAAGCATCATAAGTGTGCTCAAGAGTATGATGATAGACATGATCATTTTGAAGAGCTCTTCACTCAAGTGCTTACCTATCCATGCTCCGGCTAGAACACCTAGAATCATTAAGGGGAGGAATTTTAAAAGGTATTTCCATTTCACATGCTTGTTATAGAAGAAAACAGCGAGAATGTCTCCAAATATCAATATCGGAAGCAAAATCCCCACGGAAGCTTTTGGCCCTTGTGCAATTGCCAAAATGGTAACACATAGTATTCCAGTTCCTTTGAGTCCAGCCTTAGACAAGCCCATAATAAAGGCAGCGAAGCAAGAGAGTGTTATGACCAGTGTTGTTCCGATTGAATGAATGTAGTGAAAGAGACTAATCTTTCAATATGTCTCGGACGATTTTCAAATGATGTCGGGTATGGATTTTTACAAATTTCTTAGCCTGCCTTTTATTTAGATTTCCAAAGTAAGGGTGAGCGAAAAATGCATTTTTATCGAGTTGCTCAACTTTTTTCCAAATGCTCTCCGCATTTTGAATGAGTGTCTTTAATTCTTCTGCTGTTATCTCGTTGGGATTGACTGCGATTTTTGGCGCCCGTCCTTTACCTCTCGGTATGTATTGAAGCCCGCTAATGATTAGCCATTTCCAGGCAAAAGTTCTCTTGAAGGTCTGTGGTTCAGATTTAATTAATGCCTTTCCAATTGTGCACATTGTTCGTGTGCAATGATCCAACTGCCAACCAACGCTTGATCGAGAAACTTTTTCATTTTTCTTATCAATGCTTTTCAAGTGAGAATTGATCTCCTTCAGAAGTTTTGAGATCATCCTTTATCTTTTTTTGCTAAGTATTTTTCCAATAGATTTTTGGTCGAAGATTCGTGTGTTTTAGAAACTTCTCTGTCCTTAATATCAGAGAGAATTCCCTTAGCCAATACTTTTCCTAACTCAACTCCCCACTGATCAAAGGAATAAATATTCCACAGGTAGCCCTGCACGAATATTTTATGCTCGTAGAAGGCTGTTAACATTCCCAGCGTATAAGGGTTCAGTTCATCAAGTACAATTGAATTGCTTGGGCGATTGCCTTCAAAAACCTTAAAGGGCAACACTTCATCGATTTCTTCATCTGATAATTTACCCGCAAGTTCATTTCGCACTTCATTCGCTGTTTTACCTTTCATCAAGGCCTGGGTCTGCGCTAAAAAGTTACTGAATAACTTGTCATGATGATCACCTAATTGATGGTGATCTTTTAATACACCAATAAAATCACAAGGAATGATTCGGGTTCCTTGATGAATTAATTGGTAAAAGGCATGCTGACCATTTGTTCCTGGTTCTCCCCATATAATTGGCCCAGTTGAATGGTTGACTTTTTTCCCATTTCTATCAACACTTTTTCCATTGCTCTCCATGTCTGCTTGCTGCAGATAAGCAGCGAATCGCGACAAATATTGATCGTAGGCTAATATGGCATGGCTTTCCGTTTCAAAAAAATTGCTGTACCAAATTCCTAGCAGAGCCATCAAAACGGGAATATTATCTTCAAAAGATGCAGATCTGAAATGCTGATCTGCTCTTTCAGCACCTTTTAACAAGGCTTCAAAATTGTCGTAACCGATGAACAAAGAAATGCTCAATCCTACAGCACTCCAAAGAGAGTAGCGACCGCCCACCCAATCCCAAAAAACGAATTGATTATTGGGATCAATTCCGAAATTTGAAACACCTTGGCTATTGGTGGATACGGCAACAAAGTGATTCTTTATCGCTTCATCTTCTTTGAAAAAATTCAGTATCCAGTCTTTGGCTGTTTGTGCATTGGTCATTGTTTCTTGTGTGGTAAAAGTTTTAGAAACAACAACGAATAATGTGCTTTCGGGTTGACAATACTTTAAGGTCTCGGCAATATGGCTTCCATCGACATTGGAAACAAAATGCACATTAGGGCCTTTTTGATAAGTCTTTAAAGCCTCGCAGACCATTACGGGGCCTAAATCACTGCCACCGATTCCGATATTGACAATGTCTTTGATTTCTTTACCAGAAAAACCCTTGAATAGCCCATTATGCACGCGACTGGTAAAAGATTTCACTTTTTCCAATTCCATTTGTACTAATGGAAGGACATTAATTCCGTCAATATCCAATGTTCTTTTCGAGAAGTCACGCAAGGCTACGTGCAGAACAGCTCTGTTTTCAGTCGCATTGATTTTAGCACCATTGAACATGGCTTCGATCGCTTCTTTGAGTTTTGCCTCATGAGCAAGTTCAACCAATAATTGCTTTGTGTTTTCCGTTATTCTGTTTTTGGAATAGTCGAAGAGAATGGATTCTAGAGAGCTCGAAAACTTATTGAATCTTTCCGGGTCTGCCTCAAAGAAATCGCGCATTTGTGCACCTCTCATTTCCTCGAAATGCATTTTTAACTGTTTCCAAGATTTGAGATTTTCCAGGTCTATATTGGGAAGTGATTTATGCTTTGTTTCTGTCAACACAATTCAAATCTTCAAATGCAATTTTCAGTCTTTCTACAAATGACTGTTCTCCTTTTCTTAACCAAACACGAGGATCGTAGAATTTCTTATTGGGCTTGTCTTCTCCTTCTGGGTTGCCGATTTGAGATTGAAGATAATCTGAGTTTTGACCTACGTAATCTCGAACTCCTGAAAGGAAAGCCCATTGCATATCGGTATCGATATTCATCTTTACCGCACCATATTCTATAGCTTCTCGAATTTGATTTTGTGGAGAACCTGAGCCTCCATGAAACACAAAATTGATGGGATTGCTTTTTGTGCCAAATTTTTCTTGGACATGTTCTTGCGAATTCTTGAGAATGATAGGTCTCAATTCTACATTACCTGGCTTGTAAACTCCATGCACATTGCCAAAGGCTGCAGCAATTGTAAAGTTGGGACTAACTTTCATCAATTCCTCATAAGCATATGCAACTTCTTCGGGTTGTGTATAGAGTTTAGAGCTGTCTACATCACTATTGTCCACACCGTCTTCTTCTCCTCCTGTAACACCCAATTCAATTTCCAGAATCATGCCCATATCCGAAATGGGTTTCAGATAATTTAGGCAGGTTTCAATGTTTTCTTCGATTGGCTCTTCACTTAAATCAATCATGTGACTGGAATAAAGCGGGTAAGCATTCTTTGCGAAAAACTCCTTTCCATAGGCCAAAAGCCCGTCAACCCAAGGTAAAATTTTCTTGGCGCAATGATCAGTATGCATGATCACTGGCACATCATATTCCTTGGCCATATGATGCACATGATGCGCACCAGATATTCCTCCGGCAATTGAAGCTTTTTGACCGTCATTCGACATGCCCTTTCCCGCAAAGAATGCAGAACCCCCATGGGAAAGTTGGATGATTACAGGAGAATTTAAATCTCTCGCTGTTTCTAAAACGGCATTGATAGAATTTGTTCCGATCGTATTTACCGCGGGCAAAGCGTAATCATTGTCATTTGCATGTTGTAAAAGATCCATGGCGTCTTGGCCATATAGAACCCCGGATTTGAAAAGTTTTGACATGTCGTTTGGCTTTATATAGTTGTGCGAATTAAATTAAAAATCAGTAGAATCGAGGGAAAGACACTCTTTAATTATTCATGTTTTGCAATTAAGTATGTACAGTGATAATCAGTCTTTTGTAAGCAATGTAATGGATGAGTCTCGTTCAGACGAAGTGCGCCTATTTTTTCCGCTGCTTTAAATGAACGAATATTGGACTTATCTATAAAGAGCAAAACGTTCTTGACAAATTGGTGTGCATGCTCAATCATGAGTTGTTTCATTTGGCGATTGATCTGACCACCCCAATATTTGCGAGCTAGAAAGGTCCAACCTATTTCAACGGCCGAGAGTTCTTCGGATAAAAATTTAAAACGAGATGAACCGATGATACGATTTTGCTCTTTCGCTATAATTGAGAGCATTCCTCCAGAATGGATGCCTTGATCGAAAAATGTTCTAAACCCTTCTCTTGTGGCTCTTTCTTTAGCTGGATGTTGTTCCCATAAAAGCGGGTCGGATGCCACTTCAAAAAGTCCTTCAAAATCATTCTTTGTAGTTGGACGCAAAACCAAATTGTCGTTTTCTAGAAAGGGCTGCAAATCAAAATTCATAGCCAAATTTAAAAAGCATATCCAACAGTAAGAAAACGGAGGTTGGTAAATCTGAAATTGAGAAAGTTGTTTTTACTCTCCAATTGTGACACATTCCGTGTGTTTTCAACACCGTTTTGGCTCTCAATTTCTGTTAGGCTAAACGAGTCCTTATCAAAATAATAGGCAAAGTCAAATGAGGTCTCTACACCCATATTGATTCTATTGTTAAAGAAATATTTTAAACCGAAAAATGGAGATAAGGAAATATAGGTGCTTCGATCTTTTCGTTTTTCATTGAATTGAATATAGGATTCATTGCCTGCGCCTAGTGAAAAACTGTTCAGCCATGTGCGATTAACCCGATCCAATCGTCTTCCAAGAGTCGCTTCAATACCGTAGAATTCGACCAACCCTCTTTTTGATCTTTGTTTTTCAATGCCGAAGGATATATAAGATGAGGAAAATTGATTCTCGTAGTATGAAGTGCCTATTTCATAGGCAATGGAAGGTTCTTCGGTTTCGACATATTCATTGACGTGCAAACGAAAGCGAAAGAGTTTGATCGCATTTAGCTCAACATAATTCTTAGGGATTATTCTTTTTTTGAAGAAAAATGTTCCTCCGCTTAGCCCATTTCTGAATAAGCCAATAATATTAAGGTCCACCTGGTTGAGGCTTTTACGGACGTCTTCAATTTGGGTGCCCAATTCGTCTTGAGCTGATAGCGATGAAACAGAAAAGATAAATAGCAGAACAAAACAGTAGATTTTTTTCATTTGGTTGTGATTTATGGTGAACCATAAAGCACCAAATTCTATGCCGCTTATGTTAAAGCTACTGCATCTGTAAGGCTTAATTGATTTTCTAACAAGTCTTCAAAAGTTTCTCTTTTTCTAATCAAATAATCTTGACCATTTAACAAGAGAACTTCTGCCGGCCGTGGCCGAGAATTATAGTTAGAAGCCATTGAAAAACAATAGGCACCTGCATTCTTAAATCGCAGGATATCTTTCTCGCGAATCTCAGAAATAACGCGGTCTTCCGCAAAGGTGTCTGTTTCACAAATATAACCGACTATCGAATACATTTTGGGTTCGCCATTGGGGTTACTGGCATTCTCAATTTCATGGTAGGCATTGTAAAACATGGGACGAATCAAATGATTGAATCCTGAATTCACATGCGCAAAAGTGCAAGCGGTTGTTTGCTTTATTACACTTACTTGGGTCAAGAAAGATCCGGCTTCACTCACCATAAATTTGCCTGGCTCAAATCGCAATGTCAAGTCCTTTTCTTTTTTTTCGCAGTAGGCGTTGAACACTTTAGAGAATTCAGCACCCAATTGTTCTATGTCCGTATAGAGGTCGTTTTCTTTGTACTTAACCTTAAATCCACTTCCAAAGTCAATAGATTGAATGCTCTCAAATTCATCAGCAATGCTGAAAATAAGATTTGCTACGCGTTCAAAAATATCGGACTCAATAATATCTGAACCCGTGTGAATATGAATACCTTCAACGTGAATGCCATAATTCTTGACTAAGCGATGAACAATAGGCATCTGATGAATAGAGATTCCAAATTTTGAACCAATATGGCCAACTGAAATCTTTTTGTTACCTCCTGCCATCAAATGAGGATTCAAACGAATAAATACAGGAAGATCAGGGTATTCCTGTCCAATTTTTTCTAAAGTTGAGATATTGTCTATGGTGATTTTCGTTCCTATAGCGATTGCTTCTTGATACTCTTCAAAGGCCACTCCATTCGGAGTGAAAATGATATCATCTGCCTTAAAACCTGCTGCAATTCCAAGCTTTATTTCTTCAATTGAAACACAATCCAAGCCTGCTCCTAGTTCTTTAAACAAACCAAGAATTGCCAAATTACTTAGTGATTTGGCTGCATAATGAATCTTTAGCTTTTTGACATCAAAAGCATTTTTGAATTGGTTGTAGCGATCGATAATTCCATTACCGTCATAAACATAGAGGGGTGTCCCGTATTTTCTTGCTAATTCTTCGTAAGTGTTCATCATTTTTTGAAACCTGCGAAGATAATGCTTAGTTCTATTCAATCGAAAATTTCACCTTATCGATAAATACATCTATGTCTTCAGCTGAGCTGTTAGCAGTAGCTCCTAGTTGAAATCGCTCGTAGAATAGGGGTTCTTGCAATTGGAAAGCAATACCTTCTTGTGCAAAGAGCGTTTCAAAAACTTCTTGATTGGGAAGGTTGGAAAGGCTGGAGTTTATGACTTCATTTCCATCAATTATCAGCACATTCGATGCATCATCGTCTGATGACAAGACTAATTCAAGAATAACGTTTACCCATTGATTTTTTGGGAAGGAATACGCTGCTTGACCAATAGTCTCTAATCCTAGCTTACCTCTTTCTAAGCTCAAATAGTCTCCATTTCCACCAAACTTAAGTCTGATTCCTGGGCATTGATTATTGGGAACATTAGGGTCCCAGCAGGAACAACTTTCTAGATCGAATAGAAAAAGATTCTCTAAATTGACATCATTGGCGATGAAAAAATCTGCTTCAAAACGAAGAGAGGCTCCTGGGTATGCCTTGAAACCGTTTTTTTCGATGTCTATTTTCGAAAGCGTCTGATCAGTAGCTTTCGAAAACATATAAAGACTTTGTGTACTCAAGGAGGAATGCAAAGTTGATAAGCTAATATGATTGTCACCAGTTTCAGTATTTACTTGTTGGATACCTGACCATCTTGAGCCATCCGCTGGGAATAATTCATCCAAATTGTTGGATTGCGTTTCGAAATCATCTTCGAAAATGAACATCTCTTGGGTAAATTCATTTTCTTCTTGCATTTCTTCATTGTTTTCTTCTTTCTCACATGCAGAGGTGAAAAGTAAGAACACACAGAGTATCCAGACCGATTCTTTCATAGTCTGAAAACGAAAAAATGGGATGATTGTTTCTTATTCGAAATAGAGGTCGAGTTCTACCGAAAATTCATCGGCAACAATATTGTCTTTTAATTTCTTAAAGTAGGACGCAGAATTGTAGGTGATCCCAAATTTGGTGCGATCCAAGTTCAAGCTGCTCTTTACTTGATAGCCCTGGCCTTTTTGAATAAATTCTGCATCGGCCTCAACTTCTAAACTCTTCCCCTTAATGGTCATAATACCTTTCAATTTGCCTTTCGCATTTTGGAGCTGAGCTGATTGCATTTCGAATTTTGCCTCTGGATAGTTCTCAACATCAAAAAAGTCTTCGTTTTTCAGATGCGCTTCCATATCGGAATTTTCCGTGCTCAATGAGGTCATGTCAATTACGACAAGACCACCGACTAGATTGCCATGATTGTGTCTGAAATTGCCAAATTTATGAGTCAATGTCCCTGTCGGCTTATAAGAGCCTGTGGCGTCACTACCTGTCCAGGTAATCGTTGCGCTTTTCAGTTGATGTTCTGTTATATGCGTTTCTGTTGAAAATGAGAAAAGCAAGAGAACAAGGGCAATTGAAAGAAATTTCATTGTGATTCTTTATTTAGGTAAAGTTCGCCAACAGTATCCAGTTTTCCTACTCCAAAGACCTTTTTTCCATCTTTATCTACTCCTATAGCATACCACATGGCCCATCCTCCATATAGTTTTTGATCCCTTCTCCAATTGTCTGCAAACGTATAGGGTTGGCCTGCTTTAAGTTCGCATTTCTTTATGTCGAATAATTTGCAGAATTCATTTGCCTCCATGCGTACCCGTAAGTTCCATTGGTCATTATAAAAAATATAGGCGCCCCCTTCAAGAACCTTAATGTCTTTGGTGAATGAAATGAGACACGTATTGTGTTTCCATATATAAGTATCTGGTTCGTCCGGATCAATAGAAGCAAAGACTGGCGAAGGGAAATGGCTTATTTTAAGTTCATTTTCAAGATGTGCAAAAATATCTGGCAAAGGCGCTTTTTCTTCTGGGCTTTGGGCAAGGCAAGAGAACGACAGAAGAAGTGAAAGTAAAAAGATGATTTTATTCATGTTCATCAATTCTCGGTTGATGACTTAAATTTAAAGATCGAATTCGTTTTTTTAAAATTGAATTGAATTTTTGGCTTATGACTAATGCGGTAGGTGAATTTATTCAGGCCCTGGGAAAGGAGAATGTGATCCAAGGAAATGGTTTAACGGACTATTATGAGCACATCTGGTCGATGGATAGACCCTTAGAAGTGAAGTGTTTACTCTTGCCTCGAAATACAGAGCATGTTTCTGCCATCATGAGAATTTGTTCTGCATTCGAGCAAAATGTTGTTCCGTTTGGAGGTAAAACAAATTTGGTCGGAAGCACCGAATGTGAAGAAAATGATGTTGTGATTTCTTTTGAAAAAATGAACAAGGTACTTGAACTTGATGCTGAATCCAGAACGATTTCAGTTGAAGCCGGAGTTATTCTGGAGCAAATTCAAATGGAATCCGAGCGTTTAGAACTACTTTTCCCTTTGAATTTTGGGGCGAAGGGGTCTGCTCAAATTGGTGGAGTGATTTCAACGAATGCGGGCGGAATGAGGGTTTTGCGCTATGGTATGACAAGAAATTTGGTCTTGGGTTTAGAAGTGGTCTTGCCCGATGGTACTGTGGTCAATTCAATGAAGAAAATCATCAAAGACAATTCTGCTTATGATGTAAAGCAACTCTTCATCGGAGCTGAAGGAACATTGGGCCTCATTACAAAAGCCGTTTTGCGCTTGCACGAAAAACCAAAGAGCAGAGTCTGCGCATTTGTCGGCATCAACAAGTATTCAGATGTCGTCAAGTTCCTCAAGCACATGGATAAAGGTCTAGCAGGGATGCTTTCGGCCTTCGAATTAATTTGGAGAGACAGTTTTGAGATTATGCAAAGCGTTGATGAGGTTCCTAAAGTTTTACATCTTGATTATACGTATTATGTCTTGGTGGAATCACTCGGTGGTGATCTGGATAGAGACCGAGAACACTTTGAATCATTGTTGGAGTCGGCATTAAAGCAAGCCTTTATAGAAGATGCAGTTTTGGCCAACTCTTCTTCTGAGAATAATGCTTTCTTTCGCATACGGGAAGACGTTCATGTATTGAAACAGAAATGCAAATTCGATCAGCATTTTGATATCTCTCTGCCAATTCCTTCCATTGGTGAGACTATTGATGCCATTACTTTCGACTTAAAAAACGTTAATGGAGTTGAAGAGGTTTTTGCATTTGGACATGTGGCAGATGGAAACATTCACTTCATGATAGGAAAGGAAAATTCATCAAAGGAATTAAAAAAAGAAATTGACCATGTTGTTTATGCTCCGCTAAAGAAGTTGGGTGGATCTGTTTCTGCAGAGCACGGAATTGGATTGCATAAAAAAGACTATCTGAATTTGTGTAGAACGAAGCAAGAGATAGAACTGATGAGAATGGTAAAGAATAGATTGGACCCAAAAAACCTTTTGAATAGAGGTAAAGTACTCTCATAAAAGCCGCCCTTACAGGGCGGCTTTTATTTTCAAAGTCATCTTAATTATTTGGAGGTATGCAACCTTTGGAAAGTACTTTGAACTCAATGAGCACGTCCTCCAAGCAACCTGGAGTTCCGCTACCTTCTGGAAGGTTTACAGGGGTGATTTCATCTTCGTCAAAGGTGATTTGCAACATGTACTCATTGCCAATTATGAGATCACCAGGAATTTCTGAAATGTTCGCTTCAATGAGGTTTCCATTTTCGTCAAATAAACTATAGCTTCCCGTTCCTATTGCCGGTAAGTAGGTCTTACCGTTTAATATCAAGGAATTGGGAGCTGTCAAATCAATAGGAGTATCCTCGAAAGTCACAATTCCTGAAATAGCCAATGGAATAATAGGGTAGAAGCACTTATTCAAAGTAGAAAGTTCTGTTAGCCCATTGCTAGCGGTAACTGAGAAACCTACATCATCTATATGAATGCCTGCAAGAGTATAGTAGATGTTTTCATCAGCCTCATCGATCATTCCGTCACCATCATTGTCTATGCCGTCTGAAAGACCTGGGGTGAAAGAGTCACCAATCTCGTATGGAATTGGCGTAGCAGGTGGTGCAGGTGAAGAAGGTTGGAAATAGCTGTTAACACCCGTCAGGGACCAAGTGTCGCCCGGTGCACTTGTTATTGTCACCAAGTCAGAAAATTGTCCGTCATCTTGTGTGGTTGCATTATTCAAGCAAACGCAGGGGTCGTCAATACTTATTTTTGTTCCTTGACAGAGACATCCTTCGATGTAGACATCATTTATT
>JBCCIF010000092.1:0-12844 GCA_039028335.1 Bacteroidota bacterium | reverse complement strand
CTTGAAGCAAGCGATTTTGGTGGCTACTAAAAAAATCATCCGTGAATAGAATCGTATAGCCTTCAATATGGTCATGGACTTTTTCCCAATGAACCGAATCTTTAGGGATGAGTAATAAATCTCTTTCTTTCAGATTAAAGTCAACAAAGTCCACTTCTTGTTCGCTGCTTCCCTCTTCAATAAAAAATATACTATGAAAATTGTGTCGATGTCTGTCAGGAGTTTTATTCCTGGATTCATTGAGACTTTACGTATTTGATGATTTCTATATTGAGTTTTTTACCATCCGGTCTTTTAAATTCGACTCTTTTCATTTTCGGCAATAAAAATCTGAAAATTCACCGAGAAATAAAGCTTCAAGCAAAAGTCTACAAATAACTGTTATGAGCTATTGATTTTTCACGCGCATGGGTTTATCCTATCGTAGGGAATAAGATAGCGTTATAATAATCATCAAAATGGTCAAAATTGAAATCAGTGAACCTAAGAATATACCAGCCATAAACTTTCTTAATTGACTTTTGGTCTTAATCAAAGTCTTAAAAACAAAACTTGTAATCAACACGACCAAAACTGTTCCAAGTATCAGATAAATATTTTCCAAAAGTTTCAGGTACCTCACGATAGCAAAGTGAAGACACAGAGCTAATAGGATTCCGAAGATTTTCATATCAATGAGAATTTCATTTCCATTTATTAACGCGCTCAATTTTCTCTTCAATTTCGGTAGCTAAAGAGTTGAGTCGTGAGCGAAGCAATATCTTTCTTCCTTCAATATTTCTTGTAAAAATTAAGTCGCAGCTCCCAACGTAATTTCGCCAATTTCTTTCAAACTTCTGAGCCATGGTCTTCAATCGACCAATGCTTTCTGGAACCGAGTGATAGTCTTTTTGTTTTTTCCAGTTAAAGAGTTTACTCTTTCTCACGATCAAATATCTGGGATTGTCGATTTGGCCAATTACTTCGGCCAAACATTGAATGAATAATGACTTTTCAAATGTCGATCCACCTTCAAGGTGGCAGTAGACAGAGCCATATGCATTTTGTGATGCTTTCACTTCTAATTTTCTTCGATCAGTGCTAATTTGATCCAGTTCGCATAAAGTATTCAACAGAGCAATTCCAATATTCTCCAGGTCTTTGGAAATATCTCTATACTTGAAGAAAAGCCTCAAAGACTTATAGATGAGTCTACCAAATATTCCCAGGCCAATAAGTCCAAGAAGGCCTATCCATAGCAGAAATTCCTCAAAAGTCCTTATATAACGTGCATTTCTTCCGAGAACCTCTATGCTAGATTCACCAAAGGCCAATAGACCTGAACCAAGGATACCAAAAAGATAACCTATAGTTCTGTTCAAAGTCATTGACTTTGCTTTTTGAAAGTCTCCCTTTTGAAATGGAACTTTAATTTCTTCGATCAGGATGTTTCCTTGTTCTAGTGCTTGAGTCCAAGCATTCCTCAAACCATCTCTATTTTGTGCAATTTCAAAAATGCGTTCATTGAATGCTTCTATACCCTCTAGTGAATTGAATTCATTGGGTATATCGAGTCTGTCTATTCCACTCTCAATGCTTGGTTCTAGAGAATACGAAACACCTACAAATGCCCTGAAGCGCCTTTTCATAAGATCAATATCCGCTCCACCTTTTGTTTCTCCCAAATCTGCACAAACGAGGTGCCAGATATTACCGGTTTTGTTCTCATCTGAATTCAATCTTCGAATTGCTCTGCCCCTCATCTGGTTGGACAGCACGTATGAACCTACAAAGCTTGCTAAGATTAGCGAATTTATTGCTGGAGCATCCCAACCCTCACCTAAAAGCGATTTTGTTCCAATCAGAATTCGAATATATCCACTTTCAAAAAGATGAGTAATTATATGCACAATCTCATGCTTCAAATTCTCAGAATTTCGAATTAGTGTATAAGAAGCATCATACGATAAAAGCGTAGTCGATACATTATCGAGCCCATGCCTAGAACAAACTTGTATGAAATTTGGGATGATTGAAGTAGGCAGAATCACAATAGATCCCGTAAGCACTCCTATTTGCTTATCCCGACTCTGCTCTCTTCTCAATTTTTCGAAAATTGGGAGTACACCAATTTTGTTAATTGGAAGGAAATTGGAAGTTCCGTTTACGAGATATTCTTTTCTGATATAATCCGTAAGGATGACCAATCTTAATGAATCTTCGAGCTCACTTGACTCGAACTCTACAATTTTGCGGATACTCTCGAGCTTGCTTAAACTTGAACTGAGGAGTTTCCTTCTTTTTTCATTTTTTCTGAAAGAAATACTCTTCCGTTCCAAAGCACCATTTCTTTTCAGCGTTTTAAGTAAGTACTCTTTATGTGCTTCATTGCCCTCCATAAAGTCGGCATTCGAATACAAGTAGAACTTTAACAGAATTTCCATCCATTCGAAGTCTAAGTCCGGAATTTTAATCTTAGTATCTCCAATGACTTCCAAATGCACAGGGCTAATGGTTACTCCTAAAGAATTAAGAAAGATGATGCATGAAGAATACTGTTCCAAATTTGTATAAATCCATTCAAGTTCCTCTTTGGGATGAGTAAATATCCGAAGCTCTGAGATTACTTCTTTTAAGACTGAATCACTTTTAATTGATTCAAAGAGCAGATCAATTTGATTTGCATACTCCTCTAACTTGGCATGCTCTTCAATCGTTGGTCTGGAAAACAAGACATAGTCTTGGTGAGGACATAAATCACCCTCAACGACTAATTCTGGCACAGAAATCTCAGCATCAACAGGTCCATTTAAATCCAGATATCTTTTCCATTCTGTAAAATTAACATCATAAGGTGGAGTGGCTGTTAAACCAACAATAGTTGGGGAAAGGTGGCGCTTTATTTCATCAAGTGATCTCCACCACGCATTTTTCAAGTGGTGAGCCTCATCCACAATTATTGTTCTTACACCTCGTTCCTGAAGAAGAGTTATCACTTTTCTGGCTTGTTCTGATGAAAATTTTGAATGTGTTATATCTTGTCCTTCGTGTACCTCTTCTTCTAACGCTATTTGTTCAATTTCCTCCTTTTTAGCAGAACATGCTGCGTACAGTCCTTGATAAGTAGAGACAGTCAGAAATTGGGGATTTTTTATGTCTCTGGAAATCCATGAAGGTATTTCATTAGATTGGAGAAATAGTTCAGTAAACCGCTTTATCCATTGGTTTCGAATGGCAATGGTGGGCGCAAAAATTAGAGTCGGTTTATTCAGCCGAAGAGCAACTTCAAGCCCGAGAATAGTTTTTCCGGAACCAGGTGGAGCGATCACATGAAGATGATCATCCGAAAGATGCGTTTCTAATTCATCAAGCACCCTTTGTTGATAGTCCCTCCAAGAGTATTTAAACTCAATATCTTTTGGAAACTCTTTCAAATATATTTTGGCATTTGAACATTAAATGAAGATGCAAATTACTGCTTAATTCTTTCGGAAAGATATATGTATTGTGATTAAATACCGTCAAACTATTTAATGATACATATTGATTTTTATAAAACTTCTACATTCAATCGATCTAAGCATATTTTTTTGCTATTTCAACATATTCTTCCGACTGAACAAAGTCAATAATTTCTCTTATCATTAAAGCTATTGCCGAATCTGGCCCGTTATCCATTGCCTTGAAATATTCAGTGATGTCTTCTCCAATTGTAAGTCTTTGAGGTGATACCTCATCAGGGCTCTCATTCTCCTCTTCGCATACTACATGTGCCTCAATTAGTTTAGAAATTATTTCGCCTTCGACTTCAGATCTTACATTAATTGGTTTTCCATTAAAATGAAGCCGACCTGGAATATATTCGTCTTGAAAATTGTCCTCAATTCCATTCTGTGGTAAAATAATGTTTATCTCATTTCCAGTAGCATCTGTTCCATTTAAGAACTTTGTGCCTCCATCCATTAGGAAAGCACAATTTTGGATGATCCATGTGTCCTTCATTTTACTTTTAATTGACATCTCTATAATTGAATATTTGAAACATACTTCTGAATCTCTTTTTCCTTTATTCTTCCTCACCTTCTCGCCTGCTCAATTCATCATCCAATATATCCGAATAAAAATCTTTGCTGCTCGACTTTATGCGATTAAAGAGAAGAGCCGAAAAGAGACTAAAGACAAATGCACATCCAATCACAAGAACGATTCCCATAAAGGCATTTGAAAATGAGCCTTCTTCGAAGAACAAAAGATACAGGATTATACCAAAGACATAAATGAGGAATGAAAATATGCCATGCTTAACTAAAACCCAATAGTTGGCTGCGGGCTTTCCATACTTTACTAAAATAAGCTGGGGCACAGCAACAGCAAGTGCCAATATGAGGGTATCCGAAATATTCCGCCAAATAGCTGGCATAATGATGTGAGTATTTATTTGGATAGCCGATAAAGCAGCAAATGATAATCCACATATTACCGTTATGAGCCAATGATTTTTCACGTGTGAAGGATACTCTTATCGCAGGGAATAAGATAGCCAAATAATAAAAATCAAAATAGTGGAAATTGAAATTAGCGAACCCAAGAAAATGCCCGTATTGAACTTCCTCAATTGACTTTCGTCCTTGATCAAAGCCTTTAAAACAAAACTTATCATCAACATGACCAAAATCGCTCCTATAATCAGATTAAAATTATCCAATAACTTCAAGTACTTCACGATTGCAAAGTGGAAACAAAGAGTTATTAGGATACCAAATAATTTCATTTTCTATTAGTTGCTATACTCTTGAATTTCAGGTATTCTCTTTAATTAAAATAGTTCATCCAAAAGAGCACACTCAAATAGGTCCATAATGCGCTGAATAGAATATGCATGCTCGTTTCAAAGGCCTTGCCTTTCCATAGTTTCTTTGAATAGCCAAAAAACTGAATAATCAGCCTCAAAGTCCAAAAGATGGCCATGCCTAAAGAGATCCGTTTACCGAGTCCTGTTGCAATGAGCTCTTCCGCTGAACTAAGGCAAAGCAAGCCCATAAGTAGGACCACCAAGCCAATAAAAAATGTATGAATGACCATCATTTCTTGATTGATCAAACTCATGGATTTCAAATCGGTTTTCCATTTGAAATACTTAGGAAAAAAGAGATGAAGCAATGCCAAAGCAATCAAGAGGAATCCAACTATTTTGAATTGCAATTTCATACTTACTTACAGATGAAAATGGACATAAATGCGGTAAACTTAGATTCTTTGATTGTTTCGAAACCCGCTTCTTTATATGCCTTTTTCCAAGTTGCACTTGAAAAGAAATGGGTAAACCCAACGGTGAATGCGAGAAAATTCGGAAAGTCTCTCAAATGTTCTACCATAATTATGTTGCCATCGGCTTTGCATACTCTTTTGCATTCTCTTAAAAATTGCACCTTCTCTTCGTGCCTTCGAATTTCATGAATCGCTGAAATTAAAAAGACATTATCCACCGAATTATCTTGTAATGGTATTTCCCCTGAATTAATTTCTTGTGTGTTGGGATATACTAAACTCACTTTCCTTGCGCGGACGATAGCTGGTTCGGTATGCCGCTCAGCATCGTAAAAATCATAGACCTGCAATTCTGATCTCGGCAGAATATTCTTAATTAGAAAACTCGTTTCGTCAAAGCCTGCATTGATATTGAGGTTGAGATGTTGTGGACCATCTTCAAGATTCAAATTCCTCAACCAGTCAAAATTATAAAAGCCCGAAAAATCATAAACGTGGGCTGAGATGACCAAGGGCATGAAAAGCCCGTAGGCAAATGCAAAAATTACCAGATAAAGCAATGCCTTTGGCCATGGAAAAACAAAATGGCTGCCAATTAGTAATGACAATGCGATCAACCCAAAGACATAAAAATGTCTATTGAAACTGAGAATATTCAGTACTCCTTGAAATTTGCGTCTTTCTATTTCCATTTTTCCATCTTGCCTTTCTCCCAATAATAAGGAATGTTTTTTACCTCAAAGGCACTCGACAAAATGATCTGCTCAAGATCCAGATTATCTAGAAAATCGAAATGGAAGCTCTTTACTTTTACCGGCTGAGGTTTCCAATTTTGCCGGACACCCAAAATAATCAATATACTCTTGTCCTTTGCGTTCACCGTATAGGTATGAGGCAATGGCCCAGCAAATTTTCGCGCATCCTTCCAATCCGTGAATGGAGAACCTTCAGGAATATTAATATCATCACTTCTTTCATAAATTGCAATTTCAAATTTGGATTGAATCGATCTTATCGTTCGGACACCTTCTTTTTTGGTTAGGGCAATATCCGTGGTGGTGTACTTGTAATGCGTAAAAATATTACCGAAAAATTCCATTTTCTTTTTGTCGGTCTGCGATTTGAGAATATATAATCCTCTCAATCTTTTCCCTGCATTATTGGTATAGCGAACAAAAATTCGGTAGCCAATAAGGAAGAAATCATTTCCCATGAATTTGGGGAAACCCTTAGGTCTTAAAGCGCTGGTTTGAACCATAGCAACAGCAATAAAGGCCCATTTATCTTGAAAGGTGTCCAATTCCAGACATTCTGGAATGAAGCTTTGAATTTGCTCTTTTGGCACGGCAAAAGTCAGCACTAATGAGCTATCAAAATGTGCCTCGACTGCAAAAGGATGGTTCTTTAAAAAATTCAACATGTTCACAGCTCCTTTAGTTTCTTTTTCAAAATGAATTCATTGTAATAGACAATTGCTATAAAAAGCAAGGCAAATACTGAGTTGAATTTCGCCCAGAGTAATAAATCAGGGACCAGAATGAACTCCAAGATATTCATGATAGCCACAATAAGGATTTGAAGTATGGCGTTTAGTCGTGACTTAAATTTTGATAGGATCCAAATGCACATTGCAATTTCGGATAAACCAATAAGAACAGTGAATAAGCGAGCATGTTCTTCACCTAATATTCGTGCAACAATATCTTGGTGCCGTGGAACAAGGTTAAGCACTTTGCACAATAGCCCATTTGCCAGCCATACGAAAGCTATGAATACATTGAGTGTTAAATGGAGCTTCTTAGAATTCAAATTTGATCGTGTTCAGCATTAAAAAATTGACTTATTAAAAGGATTAGTTTTTTTGAATGTTTGTTACTAACACACAATTTTTGGATCACTACCCACATATTTTGATTTAAACTGATTAGCTCCATTTAGAAATTTCTTTGATTTCTTGCACGGGGTTTCCTGCATAAATCATCTTTTCTTTTAATAGAACCGTACTCACGAGGGAATTGGCTCCAATAACGCATTTGTTCGGCAGTACCGCACCTTTTAAAATGGATGATCCTGCGCAAATCCAAACATCAGATCCAATACTAATTTCTTTATCATGATTGATTCTCTCATCTTCAATTCCTATGATTTCATGCATATCCGTATCCATAACCGTTACGTTCTATGAAATAAGAACGTGCTCTCCGATTACAATTCTCTTATTGCAAATGATGCTTGAATTTCCTGTCATGTTGAAATTGTTACCAATTTCTAAGGTACCGTAAACATGTATCTTAGATCCAACGCCCATGCGTACCTTTCCATTCATTCTAAAGTCCCCTTTAATATTAAGTATCGGTCTATGGTATTTAAAATCGGTAGTCTCTGTAGTTCCAAATCCTATTTTAAAATGGGCAAAAGAAATGGGATCCATTATCACCCTGCCAGAAAGTGATTTAATTCGTGTTTTATGAGAAACGATAATTGGAAGTCTTAGTGCGTCAGTGAATTTAAAGAGTCTAAAGTTTACCCATAGTGTTTTGGGAAATCCCAGTATATACCATGCTATTAATCGAACTTTATCTGACATTGCTGATCAATATTGGTCTAACATGAGGAAAATTTATTGATTCATTAGGTCTTTGCCAGTATGACCTAGATCGAAATTCTAGAATGTCTTTTTTTATTTCCACAATTCGAAAAAATAGCTCCATAGCTTTAAAGACAATGAAGTAAGGCAATTTAAAATGGATATGCGTCTTTTTTTACTTTCATTTTCCTGCACCTATTAAGGCTCTTCAGTAGGCTTGATTTGAAACTCCCCTATTTCTCATCATACCAACGATTTCCCTTAGGAACGTCAATTTCAGAAGTATCAGAATTCATTGTGGTAAAATTGATAATTCCATGTTTTAAAATCAATTTATACGTCTGGTAATTAACATAAACCATTGGCAAGCACAAACTCCAAAAAACGATTGCTAATACATTAATATTTTGAGCGTATGACAAAATACCGAGAACGATGAGGAGTCCTTGTTGAAGAATAACTAAAATTCCAATGGAAATGTACCTTATTAATTTAATCAGTAAACTCATCACTTAAAGCAAATGTTTGCTATTTGTTTTCTCTTGTAGATTGTGAACCGGATTCATTTCGAAGTGCAGTAATTATTCTATTCTAATTCTGTTTTCATCATAAAGTCCTACCAAAAGACTATTTCCTAGTTCATCTACTTTTATTCCTCCATACTTGGCCTGCTTATGCAATTCAGCCCTTATCGGAATTGGCTAATAAATTCAAGTTGATCTTATCATCAATCAGATTTAATCTGAGCTCCTTCCCTGGTTTTTCCGGTTTCCATCCATTCTGAATACCGTATTCAATGACTTCTTTGACTACGCCCGGTGTAATTTGATTTCGCTGTGTCAAAGAAGAGTAGGATTCGCCTTTTATGGTCTTCTTCTCGGTTCGCATGTGATGATAATAGAATGATGCCATGAATCGCTGACCTTTTCCATCTTCCAATTCAATAATCAAATCAATGGTATCATCATTTCCTGAGACTATGTATCTGTAAGTACAATCGTCTATTTGTAGTACTCGACTTCCTTTTTTAGGTAATCCCATCTTTAAACAATATTATAATTTCCAATGGTTTAGTTAAAACTATTTACTACAACATCCAATTTATCTTTCTGATTGAATTTCTTCCATTTTCTTTCAAACGTACATTCCTATTTGATTGCCAGCCTTTTTTTTATTTGCAAGACACATTTATATCGATAAGTAATCAATTCATTCTTCTGTATCCATAGACCGTGAAGATAGGCCTGTCATATTCATACTGAATAGCGTGTTTATCGAGTGCATTTCTGAGGGCTTCGGTAAAATCTGTTTCTTGATTATCCATTAGCCTTCCTGCAATATCGACTCTAATGGGATTTATCTTTATCCATTCAATTAATTCAAATCCATTCCTTTCCACTTCATTCCATCGCACAGCAGAAAATTGATCATTGCTCTCTTGGTCAAAAATCAGCTTGATATTTACCATAGGCTCATAATTCTCAATTGAAGAAAGTTCGGAGATCAATTCCTTCCATTTTGTCTTATTCATGCAGGAAGTCAGTTGCTTGTCTGCGACATATTTCAGGATGCTATCTTCCATTTGAATTCGCTTATAAAATTAGTTGATTAGTCTAGTTGTATACATTCGCAAAGACAAGAAAGCTTGTTGGTGATTGCACGGCCTTCTCAAATTTCTCAATTAAAATTCGTATTCAAAAAGCAGATTAAAAATTCCGTAAAATGCCTCTTCTTGTTCTTCGGTTTCTATAGAAATATTGGTGAACAGAATTCGTCCTATGCCCGTTTCAGGCGAAAAATACATTAATGTGGCTGTTCCAAAATCATTACCGGAATGCCCAATCAATCCCTCAAATGACAAGTCCCAACAGATCCCATCATCCAGATCTTCACCAAGGAATTGTTTCTTCATCATTTCATGAAATGATTGCTTTGATAAGATTTGACTTTTTCCATCGTATCCTTTGATCATCTCTTGAAGGAATAGCGTCATGTCTGTAACCGAACTGTACAATCCCCCATCCGGATAGGTGATGATGTAATACTTTGGCAGCTCATTCTTTAATTCATTGTAATAGCTTACCTGCTTGCTAGCAGGCACCTTGTCTAATCTCCAGTGAGAAGATTTCATTTCCAGGGCTTGAAGAATTAAGCCTTCCGTGTATTTATCAAAAGATTTTCCTGTTTTTATTTCAATTATATGAGCGAGTAATGCAATACCGGTATTGCTGTATTCATAAAAGGTCCCGGGTTGCTCATTGATGAACATTTCTTTGTCGTAGCCCCCTTTTTTTGCATCTAATTTTTCTTGAATGAAATCTGACATCAGAATCTTATCCTTCTTATTGTAATTTTCAAGTAATGTATGGTATGCCTCCGGGAAATCAGCAGAGTCTAAAGGTGTTTCAAAGCGGTAACCTTTATCTGAATTTTTGGAATCCGAAATTGAGGAAGTATGGGAAGCAAGCATTCGAATGGTGATTTTATCATTCGGAAAATTGGGATTGACGACCTCATAGGGAAGTATATTGCTGATATGGTCATCCAGTGATAATTCCCCCTCTTCAACCGCCTTCATAAGCGCAACGCCAACCAGCGTTTTCGTCAAGGATGCAATGATTTGTATGTTATCTGCAGTGAATGCTTTCTCATCCTCTAGATCTGAATAACCAAATCCATTTTTAAAGTATATAGTATCTGCATTAAAAACAGATACTGCAAAACCAGGAAGAACATCGGTTTGAGCAATGGAATCCAATTGCTGATATAAAGCTTTGTATTGACTTGATTCTTGCCCTCCACTGAATTGACTTGAATCATTGTTCTGCCGACAAGCCAATAGGCAAAAAGAAATGGAAAGTACAGAAAGAGAGATGTTGATGTTCATTTGACCTTCTTTATTAATTGCACTGAAGCCTCTGTAACTAATGCCCCCATTATCTAAATAAATGGTGAATTACTTCATATGTGTCTTCATATAAATTATAGCCCTATTTAAAAAGGCAAGGTCATTGATTGATTCGGCTTGTAATAAAGATAAGCATTTTGCAAATCGATGAACATGTTGAATCGTTTTATAATATTGCCTCCCATTACACTGATCTGCTGCTTGTCCAGACTGCCTGTAAAAAAGCTCACAGGCATGTCGGTAAAATTTTGAGTTCCGATAGAAAAGTAAGGAAGGATTGCCTTTTTAGTTTTGAGAACATTGCCATAAGAGTCCTTCAATTCGCTTTCTTCAATGGTTGCTAAAAGCGAGTCAATTTTGTTTTCTCTGACAAATTCATCATCGAGCAATAGCGCTCCTCCGTAACCAGAGTGAATTAATACCGGATTGGTGTAGCGATTGTCTTCGATTTGATAATGGGTTTCTATAAACATCAAGTTTTGCTGAAAGGATAAGATGGACTGTTCATATTGATCGTCTATTTCCGGTAAATAGGCATGCACAACCATAATGCTTTGATCAAAATTCAATTCAATTACCTTATTCGGAAAAAGGCCGGGGCCGAACTTTCCATCGGCATCTGGGCCTGTGTTTCTGTCTTGCCAAATGGTTAAGTTCTCCCATTCAAAACCCTTCATTTTTAGGTAATTGCCCAGACTATACCGCGAAGTACTTTCCCCTCCCCAGGTGACGGTGTTCACGGATTTATCAAAAGTCTTGTTGCCTATTTTGGAAATGGCATCTTCAGTAAGGCTTACGCTGCCTTGAGCAGTATGAAACATTAAATTCAGGGTGTCATTTTGATTAAGCACCGTTTGAATAATAATATTATTTGCTGAGCTTAGGATAAAGGGAATGGTATCTTGAGTGAGCGGAAGGCTGTCTCTATCAACGAAGGTAATTCCACTTTTAATTTGTGTTAAACAGGTGTCTGTTTCATTGAGAATAATTAGAAAATTTCTCTGCTCACCTGGATCTATATGAAAGGTGATGGAGTCGATATCAGAGTAAAAGCTCACAGACTTGCGCTGGTTTATTTTATCCGCAACATAGACATCCAATTCGATAGCAGGGTCAATGGTCCAATAGTCTATTCTGAGATGATCTCCATCCTTAATATCCATATCGGCTGTTTCCGTTCTGAGCACAGGCAAGTCATCTTGAGCAAAAATTGAGATGGATATTGCATTGAGCAAGAAAACTATCACTAGCGCTTTCATTCTTTTTTAATTTTTACTCGTGCTTTCAATTTGAATTTATTCTGCGTTTCTATTAAAAGAGGGATTGCTTAATTCCTGCATTGTTATCAAGTTAGTGCCTTTATTTCTTTTTTGGTTTCGGATTAGGTAACTCTTTTATTGAAATCCTGACTAATTCACTTAGCCATTCTACATCCTCTAACTTTTCTTCTATGAGAAAACTTGGTTTGGCTCCCGGATATGCAGGTGCTTCAACCACATTATTAATGAAATTTCGACCTGAATCTGTCGGTTTTATAAAAAGCTTATTATCGCAAATTAGACCAAACATTTTTCCATTCGAGTAAATTCCATATTCTCCGAACATCTTTTTTGCTTTTATTTCTCCTGCATTATGAATTTGACCAATTACAAAATCCACAAAATTTTGATCAGAAGCCATATTTTTTAGTCTTCATTATTTAAAATCTGGGTTATATATCAGCCCTATTATATTTCCGAATGGGTCCTTGACCGTTGCTGTCATCAATTCTCCACCGACATTGAAAGGCCTTTCATTTTCAGTAGCTCCAATGTCAATCAATCGGTCGTACGTTTCTTGAATCTTTTCCACTCCCCAATAAGTAATAACACTATCTATCTTATCGACTGTTGGATTATCCTCAGGCTGAAGACCAAGTTCAAATCCACCGATATTAAAACCAACATAATATATCTCATTAAAATACGGTTCTGTCTCAAATGCTATTGAATACCATTTGGTTGCCATTTCAATATTTCCAACTTTATAGATTGTTGTTCTTAATCCAAGCATATTATTATTTCTATCTTAATAGCCTCTAACCATCAAGGATATTTTTTGAT
>JBCCIF010000091.1:0-12913 GCA_039028335.1 Bacteroidota bacterium | reverse complement strand
GGACAATGGGTAACTCTTCAATTCCTTTTCTTTAGTTTATTGATTAATTAATATAAAAGTAAGCTAGATTGTCTTGTTATTTCAATTCATGGAGTATATATTCGAATTGATATTAGAAATTGGTTAGTTGAGCGCACTTCTTTTTGTATTGCCTTCTAATCTTTTGACCTTGAACTGAACGTATTTTAATTTCTTTGAGAAGCATTTAGAGAAACTCATAGTATTCCTTTACTGAGCTGAATTTTCTGTGGATGCTATTAGGCAATTTTACAAGGTCATGAGATGATGAAGATTATCCTCATCAGACGATCAGTTTCCTGTTTAATTTAAATGAACGAGCAGAACCTTTTCTGTACAAAATCTAAAATCACCATGAATTCAACGACACTCACATTATTGAATAATAAAAGTATTCTGAGAAGATCTAGCGCAGGTTTCTACCTTGTTTTTGCGATGATCATATCTGCAATGTCAATTTCAGAAAAATTAAATGCTTCAAACGTATATTTTCTTGAAGAAGTCATATGTCCAACTGAAGCGTTTATCAATGAATTTCACTATGATAATCAAGGGGCTGATGAGGATGAATTTGTGGAGGTGGCTATGACAGCAGGAGCAGACCCCACGGAAATTGAAATATTCTTGTATAACGGGTCCAATGGAACGACATACGCTAACATTACACTGAGTCCAGGTGAATTTGTTTCCAGTGATGGTATCTATGATTATTATTTGTGGAACCCTTCGAGTGTTCAGAATGGAGCACCTGACGGAATTGCTTTGATTTGCAATTCGCCTCAAGGACTGGTTGAGTTTTTGTCTTATGAAGGGACATTGGTGGCAACTGATGGTCCAGCTTCTGGCGAGACGAGCATAGATGTAGGGGTAAGTGAAACAAGTTCCACACCTGCAGGCTCTTCAATAGCACTTAATCCTAGTACTGGGCTTTGGGAATTGATTTCAGATGATTCTCCAGGTATGGCCAATTCTGGATCAAATTCAACATGTGGCATTACATCATTTGGCCCTGTATCTATATCATGCGTGAACGAAACGGCAGGGCTTGATGAGGTTCTATTGGAAATTCCTTATGAAGGAATGGATGCAGCAGTATCAGTAATTAACATGAGCGCGGGTATGCTTTCAGGAGATGACCCATCAACAGTAAACAACGGAATGGTCAGTATTCAAGGTCTTTTTGAAGGAGATTCTTATACGATTCAAATTTCTGGAGGAGATTGCAATGGCCTAGAAGTATCTGGTTCCATTCCCATTGACTTATGTGAAACGCTAGCTCCTCCTTCTTGTGACTTATACATAGCGGGAATTCTTGACGGACCGCTATCAGGTGGTACGCCAAAGGCTTTGCAATTGTGCGCTATTTCGACTATTCCTGATTTGAGCATTTATGGAATAGGATCTGCTTCCAACGGAGGTGGATCACAAGGAGTCGAATTTACTTTGCCAAATCAATCCTTGGCCATGGGAGAATGCTTTTGGATTGCTTCAGAACAAAGTCAGTTTGAAGCCTTTTTTGGGTTTTCTCCTGATGCAACAACTGGAGTGATGAATGTGAATGGAGATGATGCAATTGAATTGTTTTCTAACGGTGTACTTTTAGATGTCTTTGGAGATGTCAATGTAGACGGAACAAATGAATGCTGGGAATATTTAGACTCCTACGCGGTAAGAAACAGTCCAGGATGTAATTCAACAATGGATTGTTCCGAGTGGACTTTTGGTGGTCCAAATAATCTTGACGGACTAACAGAATATTGTGCTATTGTTCCTCAAGATCCCTTCAATATAGGTACATGTGTTACACCTCCCTGTGGGATTATTGAACTGGGCACACCAAGTATTTCTTGCCTTTCATACAGCTCAGATTCGGATGAACTTTTAATCTCTATACCGTACTCTGGAATGGATGCTGGGGCTACAATAAATAATACAGGTTCAGGACTTATTGGTGGGGATGACCCGTCTCTCGTCTCTGATGGCATAATTACGATTTCGGGTATAAGTGAAGGTGAAATATATGCCTTTTCAATTACAGGTGGCCTGTGTGATTTGTCGGCATCAGGATCCGCACCAAATGGAGTGTGCAACTCGTCAAGCGGCAGTGCTTTATTGTGTGTAGGAGATTCAGATTGTTCTCAATGGTCGTCAATTCCTGCTGTGGTAAATAACCAATTCGACAATTGGACCTGTAATACAGGTGTCTACGCATCAAATCCATTTGCTGGGCTCAACGCGAATGAAGCATCTGAGCTATATCTGATTTCTGGAGGACTGGATCTTTCACAAGAATCAGAAGGATCAATAACAGCGGATATAACCATTGGATTTACAGGGCCTGACCTTCAAGTGTTTTATTCAACCGATTACATTGGTGGTCAAAATCCCAATATGGAAAATTGGGTTGCCATGGGAACTTATCCTGGTTCAGTATCTGGAGGGCCCACAATGGCAACTTTTCCGATTCCCAATGAAGCCTTTGGAAATAGTAATGTTGTTTTTGCATTTTTGAATTCATCATCTACGAGTGCAGCTGGAGATGCCTTAGACATTGAAATTTCCAATATCACATTCGATATCGGATGCAATACGACACCCACTTGTGGAATATCTTCTATTGGTCCAGAAGAGATTGTTTGTAGTGCATTTACATCTGCAAATGATAATGTTCAGATCAACATCCCTTACGCAGGTTTGGATCCTTCGGCAGTAGTAATTTCGAGCGGATCAGGTAGTGTGGGAGGTAACAATCCTGCAACAGAAAATAGTGGAGTGATTACTTTAACTGCATTAACAGAAGGAGAGTCTTATTCTGTTGAAATATCAGGTGGAGAATGCACTAACTTAGTTATTTCAGGAACAGTTTCAACTACCCAATGTCCTGCGCCACCCAATGAAACTCCAGAGCTAGTCATCTCTGAAATAATGTACAATGAATCCGGTATTGACGATGAATGGATCGAGCTATGCAATTTGGAGCCAGAATCTGTCGATTTAACTGCTTATGCAGTAAAAGTTAACGGTTCTGTGCTTTACACATTTCCTTTAGGTTCGAGTATTTCATCTAACGAATGCATTACCATAGCATTGGGAACTGATTCGGGATCTGGTGATTCGCAATTATTCAATGATAATTGCCCTTTCGAACCCGACTTTGGAAGTCCGAACACCACCAATAATTTGAGCAATGGTG
Organism: Bacteroidota bacterium; assembly: GCA_039028335.1. Classification (GTDB taxonomy): domain Bacteria; phylum Bacteroidota; class Bacteroidia; order Flavobacteriales_D; family JABDKJ01; genus JABDKJ01. The sequence continues at coordinate 9,702 of JBCCIF010000091.1, read as the reverse complement.
GCGCGACTATTTCTATTTGCGATCAGGTTGGTGGCGAAGTAGATATTGTTTCATATTCAAGTACATCTGCATCTTCTGGTAATGGGTCATCTTTAGAGCTCATAGATGTGACAATGGATAATTCTGATACTGAAAATGGAAATTGGCAAGATGGAATGAATAATGGTGACAACGCGCCCTCGCCAGGCCTTTCAAATGATTTAGATGCAGACTGTTCTTTACTGCAATCACCATTCGAAGGTCAAGTGGTCATTTCAGAAATTCTCTATGACCCATGTACTTCTGAGATTGGAGCAGACGGTGATTTTGAATTCATAGAATTAACAAATATATCTGCAAATGCGATTGAATTAAGCTCATGGTCCATAACTGGGGTTGATTTTCAGTTTCCTTCTGAAAGTAGTCTTGAGGCTTCCGAGACTTTGATTATCACTGTAAATGGCAATTCCTATGGTGGAGATGCTGCAAATGTTTTCACATGGAATAGCGGTTCATTGAGCAATGGAGGAGAGCTATTGTCATTATTGGATGAAAATAATTTGGCGGTAGACGAAGTAGATTATGATGACGGCAATGGATGGCCAACATGTCCTGATAACAATAGATGTGCTTCATTGGTGCTCATTGATTTAAATTCAGATAATAATGACCCTGTCAATTGGTTTGCATCTTCAGAATATGGAGGGTCTCCGAATGAAATAAATACGGCCTCAGAGCAAATTTCCAATGCTTTTCTCAGCATGAATGGTCAATGCAATGGCGATGATGTGGAATTTGAAATTACTTTTGATATTACTGGAGGAACCGGCACCGTAGAAGCGATATTAAGCGATGGTACACTTTTAGGCGAGTTGGTAGTGGCTAACGGAAACGATCAAGTTTTACAAGGTATTTTAGCTGGTCCCACTCCTGGTGGAACACTAGAAGTAATTTTAAGAGATCAGGGTTCACCGAATTGTGGGCCTGGATCCTTTGAATTAATAGATCCGGCTTGTGGCATAATTTGCCCCTTTGATTTGGAAAGTGCTATCATTACAGGAGAATGCGTTGGAGATGATGCCTTGATTAGCTTGACTATAAATGTATCGGACGGATCAGGGTCGTATAGTTTTACGGGGCCTGAAGGCGAAATTATAGAAAACCAGTCGGAAGGAATTCAAAATGGTGTATTAAGCATGTCAGGTATCTTGACGGGTCCTACAGAGGGTCTTGCGGAATTTTTAATTACCGATCTGAATGCAAATGAAGCTTGTCAGCTAAGTTTAGCATTTGAATTGCCAATTTGTCCTATTCCAATGGCTGAAGTAATTATCAATGAAATCCATTATAATCCTTGCTCGGCTCAGGGAAGTGATTCCGATTTCGAGTTTTTAGAAATCTATAACAATGGAAATGCAAGTGCGGACTTGAGTGGTTGGTTTATTACTGAGATCAACTTTACTTTTCCAGAAGGTGTTACTATAGCACCAGGTGAGTATATCGTAATTGCAAAGAATAATGAGAACTATCCAACCCCATATGACTATAGTGGAAGTCTAGGTAATGGTGGTGACGAGCTCATTGTTCTGGATAGTGAATCCAATATAGTGGACATAGTAGAGTATGACGATGGTTCTGGATGGCCAGAAGCTCCAGATGGTGATTGCTGCGCTTCATTGGCCCTCATTGATTTCAATTCAGATAACGCACTGTCCACCTCATGGGGAGTTAACTACGACAATGGATCTCCAGGAACAATGAATGATTTGAGTCCATTGATGGGATGCACAAACCCTTCTGCATGTAATTTTGATGAATGTGCTACCATTGACGATGGCTCTTGTATCCTAATAGGAGATGCCTGTGATGATGGGGATAGCAGTACAATTAACGATCTTGTTAAGGAAGATTGTGTATGTGCTGGGGAAAACATAATTGAAGGATGTATGGATGAAATGGCATGTAATTACAATCCTGAGGCAAACTTAGACAATGAATCTTGTACGTATCCTGGTGATAGTTGTGATGACATGAATGAGAATACGATCAATGATATTTTTGGAGAAGACTGTACATGTATGGGGGTAATTCCTGAAATTCTCGGATGTATAGATGAAGAAGCTGATAATTTTGACCCGAATGCAAACACAGATGATGGGTCTTGTTTATACAGTTATACATTCTCTGTGGATATGAATTGTTGGGATGGTTTAGATAATTCTATAGAAAGTACAATTCCTACATTGGGTTTCAGCTCTGTTTCAGTTGAAAGTCCGAATTTTGGATGGTGCGGAGGATGCGCACCTTTGTCTGATCCAGAAGAAGATGGAGTTTGGACTGGGACATTCTTACTTCCTTTAGGCTCTTTCGAATACAAATATGCTATCGATGGATTTGCAGGACAAGAGAACTTGATTGATGATATGCTTTCTGGAGCTTCTTGTGCTCCTGTGACGGACTTCAATTCATTTGCCAATAGATTAATAACAATAGAGGCAAACGGATCAGTTAACGATACCTATGGTTCATGTGATGTCTGTGAAATTATTAGTTGTGAACAGGAGAATTTTATGAGCACTCCATTTAATCTTAGTGAAGATTTTTCAACCAATGTAACCATGCTCTCATGGACCGAAATTCCAGCTTCAACAGGATGTCAAGTGCAAGGTGGCGAAGTAGGCGGTAATTTCGTTAATCTCATTGTTCAAGGTGATGCTCCTGACGAGTATCCGGTGAATAATCAACTTTTAAATAATGGTACGACTTATCAATGGCGAGTACGGTGCGGTTGCTCTTTAAATCCATTCATTGCTACTCCCTGGAGTGACTGGTCATATTTCACCTATAATTCTCAAATGCCCTTGGAGAATGATAAGATAGAAATACAAAAGGTAAGCGTATATCCTAACCCTAGTCAGGGAGATTTTAATTTCAATGTTGAACTGACAGAAAAAGGTCAAATTCAAGTGCGCTTGTATAATGTGCTTGGTGAAATAGTTTATAGCAAGCAGCATGATTTAGCATCTGAATCTCAGGTTTTCGCTCTGTCTATAGGTAATCTTGACGATGGAATGTACTTCTTAGAGGTGATGAGTCAAAATGATAAAATGACCAGAAAGGTACTGATTGAATAGTTTCAATTACATTTGTGAAGACGAGGTCGTTCTATCGCTGCCTCCATTTTTATGGAGGGGGAGGAAAGTCCGGGCAACTCAGGGAACCGCACTCTTCAAAAGAGAGGGGAGCATTTTGAAAGAGATGCTCGACAGATAGTGCTGCAGAAATTTAGACTGCCGATGACCATGGTAAATGGAACAGGTAAAGTTGAAAAGGTGAGGTAAGAGCTCACCAGCAGTTGAAGTGATTCAATTGGCTTGGTAAACCTTGCGGGTTGCAAGATCAAATATACCGATGCTTGAGGGTTTCCCGCCTGATATCGGAGGGTGGATCGCTTAGATAAATGATAGAAGAGTCAATGACTTACAGAACCCGGCTTACAGACCTTGTCTACCCTTTGGGGTAATTGAAAAAAATTCAAATAATGGCTTAACTGTGCTATTCAGCAGTACATGAGTATAAAAGCAAGTTTAGTGGTTTTATATAGGGGGTTCATAGAATCTGATTTGGGTTATAAACCAAAGGAGAATGTAACTTCGCAACCAATATTTCGAATAAGGGAATAAGAACCATACCGATGGAACAGTCGAATTTACACATAGAACGTCTTGAGAGACAGGATAGAAATGAGAAAATTGTAGTTATCATTTTACTTGTTTTAGCTATTCTAACCGCCCTTTGGGCATTCTCGAGAAGAGACGCTGCCCCAATTACTCAAAAAGAAACGCAAGCCAAAGTGCTTTCTAACAAGGATGCATCTAGTTCGGATAAACCCGCAGTGGAAGATGAAATAGGGAGTATTGGAGATAGTGACCAAGAAGACCAATCAATGGTCGATGATCAAAATCAAAGCGACCTGGAAGAAGAAAATGAGCAAGAATCAACTCCTGCTGAAAATTTGACAAAAGAAGGAATTCTTGCTGTAGGTTTGTTTCAAAATCCCCAGAATGCGAATCGCATGAAATCGAAATTGAGCGAAATGGGTTTTGATGCTACAAGCAGAACGAGAGAGGATGGAAAAATAATTGTCGGTGTGAAGAGCTCTGAAGATGATAAAGCTTTGCATGCTAAAATCATTTCACATTTTAATGACGCTGTATTTGTGATTAATCCTTGATTTAAAAATCAGGCTCAAATCCTCCGGCATCGTCACCACCGCGTCCGCCATTTTGTTTTCCTTTTCTTTTATCGTCAAACTTTCCAAATCGATAAAGCACTGAAAAATTCAAAATTCGGGATTTTCTTTTTCTGAATCCTTCACTATAGAAATTCTCACCGGAAGAGCTAAAACTGAATTCGCGTGTATCCAAAATGTCACTCAAACGCAGAGTAAGACTCAGATTTCTATCAAGAAAAGACTTTTTAAGAGAGATGTCACTTGTGAAAAATCCGGACCATTCTCCTTGAGCCGTCACATTCGGAGCTAAGTATCTCGAAGACAATTGCAGGTCAAAACTTTTCGGAAGAGAATAGGAACCCATAGCACGACTACTCCATGAAAGGCCAGAATTATTAAGCTCAGATTCTAAATTGCTGCCGTCTAAAATGGACTTAAAAAGATCTACACTGGCATTGATTCTTAACTTTTTACTCGGTCTTGCGGTTAGTATAAATTCGAAGCCAAAATTCTGGCTATTGTCTAAATTGACAAAAGTGGAGGTTGCAACCCCAGTGCTATCGTCAACAAAACGAAATCTTCTCATTACATTCTGAATATCCCTGAAATAAAGGCCACTCGTTAAATTCACTTTCGGCCAGATAATGATGTGGTTCAATTCAAAGGAACTTATGTATTCTGGTCGTAATTCTGGATTACCAACACGAATGTTATTGGGATCAGTGAAGTCTTCAAAGGGATTCAAGGATCTACCTCTTGGTCGCTGAATTCTTCTGCTATAGCTAAGTTGGATTTCCTGCTTTTCACTAATTTTTTGAGAGAGATGCAAGCTAGGAAATAAGCTGAAATAGTCAAACGAAAATACTTGACCAGAACTCACTTGATTTCCTTTGATCTCTGCAATTTCTGAACGTAGCCCTATTTGATATTGAAAGGTGTTGATTTGATGACCAAAAAGTCCATAAACCGAGTAGATGTCTTGATTGAAAATAAAGCGATTAGAAATATTATCATCGATAATGAAAGTATCTTGGCTGTCATCATAATTAGAAAAAATATAGTCTCCATCATTTTCGGTAAGAATGATCTGCGTACCTACCTCCAATTTGCGATTTTCATCAAACGGGTGAACATAGTCGGATTGAAAATTTAATTGTTTTCGGACTTGTTCATTTCTAACTTTTTCTAGACTGTTTGTTCCGAGCAGCAAGGCACCATTCTCCGTGTAATTATTTTGTAAGAAATCTTGAAATTCATCTTCATTTCTTTGTGTAATCTTGAGGTCACTCGTCCAAATTCTATCTGGGTTTATAAAGGTTTTCTTATAGCCTAGAGTTAAATCAATAGCTAATTCATCCTCAATTTCAATTGCATCTCTTTGCGTAGAAAAATCAAAATTTTGGAAATTATTTATGTAGTTATTGCTCAATACGAAATCCTCATCTGTTCCATCACCAAAACGAAGAATGCTGCTCAGATACAGTGTGTTTTTATCATTTAGATAAATATCTATTCCACCATTAAGGGTGTGATTTGTATTTGATCTAACTCCATCTGTAACTTGATCCAATATGAAGAGTGTGTCATTTATTAATGTTTCTCTGTAAGAAGTGCCTTCGCCTGGACGATCTTGATTTCTATACGAATAGCTGCCAAAAAGATTATAGGCCTGTGTTCTATAATTTAAAGAAAGGGTAGCGTTCTGGCCAGGGTTTGTGTTTAATCCGCTATTCAAGCTGCCATTGAAACCTTTTCTTTTTTCCTTTTTTAAGACAATATTGATGATGCCGCCCATGTTTTCGGGATTGAATTTGGCCGAAGGGTTCGTTATGATTTCAATTTCTTGAATGGTTTCAGCAGGAATTTGCTCGAGGACTGCACTTTGATCACCAATAAGTCCAGAAGGTCTACCGTCAATTAAAATGGTAATATTGCTGCTACCACGCATGCTTATATTTCCGTCTATATCGACTTGAACAGAAGGTATGTTTTCCATTATATCACTCGCAGAACCGCCAGTTGTAGTACTCAATTTAGTAACATCAAAAACTTTTCGGTCGAGTTTAGTAGTGAGCAGGGATTTTTCTCCTTTTATGGTTATCCCTTCGAGTTGAGTAGTTTGGTTGCTCAAAAAGATTTTTCCCAAGAATATCTCTGGCTTTCTCGGGTGAATGAAAATAGAGTCTACAATTTTCGAATCATATCCAAGAAAAGAGATTTCAGCAAAATAGCGTCCTACTTTTATTTTTTCAATTTTGAATTCTCCATTATTGGCAGAGATAGTTCCTCCACCAAGACTTGTGTCCTTTTTGCTTTTATGCGTTATCGTTGCAAATTCAATTCCATTTTTGTTGTTCTCGTCAATCAAAACACCACTAACATTGCCGATTGCTGGTTTTTCTCTACCAAATTCACCTCGTCCATTTGGTCTTTGACTCCATGAATAATGGCAATTTATAAAAAGAAAAACGAGGATTATGAGTCTGTACATAGAAGATGAGACAAAATTAAGCCAAAAAGGTTTAATCAAAAAAAAGCCCTGAATTTCAGGGCTTAAATTTTTTCTGAAAACGGGTAAGTACATTTATCTGTTGTCGATCATTTCGACACCGGGATAATCTGCTTTGTTAAATACGAAATCTCCAGAACTGACAGAGACATTTGGTTTAAATGTCTCAATGGTGTACGTAGTGTTATTGCCTTCTTTTCCATAAATTATCGCTTGAACCAATTCTAGGTTTGATTGATCAATGAACACTTTTATGGTGTGAAATGGTTTATCTTTTGGGTTGACGGGAACTAATTTAATGACATCACAATTTTTTCCACCGACAGAAGATTCCGAATCATAATATTTTTTGAAATCATTTTCCCAAATGGTAAATATTTCAGAAGGCTGAATCCCTTGATCCTCCATAATATCAGATACATTTTCTATCATACATTCTCCTGTATCCATACCGTAGTTCCAAAGAGTCTTGCTGTCCGAAATCACTAAGTATTTTTCGTCTATATTCAATTTGAATTTTTCTCCACTCAAGAGAATGCTTCCATTTTGTGTGGCCGTTAAGTCAATCGCCTTATCTTCTAATGTCGATGAAAAGCTAGCTTCCAATGATTCATACGTTCTTGCTTTATCGCTCACCTTCTTAAGTACTTCTTCTGCTTTTGCATCTTGTGAGAAGAGCTTATCGGAGGTTAAACTCAACGCAAGGACGACACACAAGCAGGTAAAAATTCTTTTTTTCATCATTTTTTTCAATCCTAATTAATTGACTCTTTCGCATTCAAAAACTGTTCCAAACTAAATTCATCAGGAATTAAAACATCTCGCGCTTTGCTTCCTTTTGAAGGACCAACAATACCTGCGGCCTCTAGTTGGTCCATTATTCTTCCGGCTCTATTATAGCCTAGTTTCATTTTTCTTTGAATCAAAGAAGTCGATCCTTGTTGATGCATAACAATAACTTTGGCAGCGTCTTCAAATAAGGAATCGCGCTCCTCATCGTCCCAATTTCCATTACCCCCGCTGTTTTCATCGTGAAATTCCGGTAATAAATAAGCATCCGGATAACCCCTTTGTTCACCAATATAATTGCAAATGGATTCTACTTCAGGAGTGTCAACGAAACCACATTGTAGACGAACTAAGCTGTTTCCAGTAGACAATAACATATCTCCTCTTCCAATAAGTTGATCTGCACCACCCTGATCCAAAATAGTTCTCGAATCAATTTTTTGACTCACTCTAAAAGCTATTCTAGCAGGGAAATTTGCCTTTATTGTCCCTGTAAGTATATTAACCGATGGGCGCTGTGTAGCAACGATGAGGTGAATACCAATAGCTCGGGCTAACTGTGCCAATCTGGCTATTGGGGTTTCAACTTCCTTACCTGCTGTCATGATCAAATCTGCAAATTCATCAATGACCAATACGATGTAAGGCATGTAGCGATGACCATTTTCAGGATTGAGTCTTCGAGAAATGAATTTCTTATTGTACTCTTTGATATTACGAACCTCTGCAGTTTTCAGCAGTTCATAGCGTTGATCCATTTCAACACATAAGGAATTCAATGTTTTGACAACCTTACTGGTATCTGTTATGATGGCTTCACCTTCATCAGGAAGTTTAGCCAAATAGTGTCTTTCTATTTTGTTAAATAGTGTGAGTTCCACTTTTTTAGGATCGACCAAAACAAATTTGAGCTGAGAAGGATGTTTCTTATAAAGCAGAGAAACGAGAATTGCATTCAGACCAACGGATTTTCCTTGACCTGTGGCTCCTGCCATCAAAAGGTGAGGCATTTTTGCCAAATCAAACGTATAGGTCTCATTTGAAATGGTTTTTCCCATAACTACCGGCAGGGCTGAATCTGAATTTTGAAATTTCTCTGATGCTACAAGCGTTTTCATCGAAACAACATCAGGATTGCTATTGGGAACCTCTATCCCAATTGTACCTTTTCCGGGAATTGGTGCAATAATACGAATGCCCAATGCCGCTAGTGATAGCGCAATATCATCCTCTAAATTTTTAATCTTAGAAATTCGAACTCCTGCCTCGGGAACGATTTCATAAAGAGTAACAGTCGGACCTACTGTAGCCGATATTTTAGCTATTCCAATCTTATAATTTGCCAATGTACTTACGATATTGGCACTATTCGCTTTCAGCTCTTCTTGTGAAACAGTGATTTCATTTCCACCGTGATCTGCCAATAAATCAATGCTAGGAAGTTCAAATTTGGCTAAATCAAGAGTAGGGTCATATTCGCCAAATTCTTTGACTTTTTCGTTGATTTCATTTTCGCTCAATTTTCCGTCTTCTTCAGCAACTTTTACCGTCAGTTCATTATTGTCATCTGATTCTGGAGAATTATTAGCTATTTCTTGTATAAGATCTCTCTCATTGATTAAAATCTTTTCAGAACTAGAATCCAAATCGGAAACCAAGTCTTCTATTATTGAACTAACCTCTTCTTCTTCAGATTCAAGAATAGCGGGCGGACTTGGAGCTAAAATGTCATCAATTATAACGTTTTCTGGTACGGAGTTTTCCTGATTTTCTTTCTCACGTTTAAGAAGACCAGCAAATTTGTTTTTTAGGAATTGACCAACTTTTTCAAGGATTTTTCCATGTCCAATTGATCCATATGCGATTACAGCCAGAAGAATAACAAAGGCTGTGCCCAGTCCGCCAATAATAGCTTTTAAATAGACTTTAATTTCATATCCAAACGCTCCCCCTAAAATGGAATAATTTGAAAATAGATAAGCCATGGTCAAAGGAAGCCACAATAAAAAAAAGAGGCTGTGCTTTGAAAATTTAATTAAATGATTCCATTTGAATTTTACCAATATCTTGGTGCCAATGGCCAGCAGAAATAGAGGGATCAAGAAAGCTGTGATACCTATTCCATTGTGAATGAAAAAATGTCCAATATAGGCTCCGTACTTTCCAAGTGCATTCTTAGCAAGCACTGTAT
>JBCCIF010000090.1:0-13054 GCA_039028335.1 Bacteroidota bacterium | reverse complement strand
GAATGGAATAGGGATATCCCGCAGATTTCTGGTATGGTTATTTTGCTTTTCTCAGCTTTAGCCATAGGTGTGCTAGGTCTTGTGATTTATTTAAGAGACCGCAAACAATCCAACCCAACAATATGACGATTCAACAGAAAATAGGGCACCCTAATAGTTTCCAATGAACAATAACAAAGTTCCAGCGTAGATTTGAACACAAATCAAATCAATCATAATGAAAAGAATTGTTCTTGTTCTTAGTTTTCTGTTTTTCATTTTGCTTTCACAAGCCCAAGTAAAACAAAACATCAAAGGCCAGATAATTGACAAAAATTCAGAAATGCCCTTACCCGGTGCAACAGTAACCATCATTGGAAGTGATCCGATTCAAGGATCAACAAGCGATTTAGATGGTTTCTTTCGGATTGAAAATATTGAAATTGGACGATACGACTTGTCCGTCACCTATATAGGTTTTGCCGAACAAATAGTCCCTAATGTGGAAGTGGTCTCGGGCAAAGAAGTTTTTCTGAACATACAGTTAGAAGAAAATATTGAAAAATTAGATGAAGTTGTAATTACTGCTAAGCAAGACAAAAGCAGAACTCAGAATGAGATGACAACTGTTTCTGCTCGCACATTTAGCGTAGAAGAAGTTAATCGATATTCCGGAGGAAGAAGCGATGTTGCTCGCCTTGCTACCAACTTTGCCGGTGTCTCTACCTCTGATGATGCAAGAAATGACATCGTTATTCGCGGCAACTCACCTACAGGAGTGCTGTGGAAATTAGAAGGTATCCCGATTCCTAGTCCAAATCACTTTGCAACTTTAGGAACGACAGGTGGACCGGTTAGTGCGCTTAATCCAAACATGATCAAAAATTCTGATTTCCTAACCAGTGCTTTTCCGGCCGAATATGGAAATGCCTTAGCAGGAGTTTTTGACTTGGGCTTTAGAAGAGGAAATAAAGATAAAAGTGAGTTCATGCTTCAAATGGGGGCAATAAGTGGATTTGAAGGTATGGCCGAAGGTCCATTGAATAAAAAAGGAAACGGATCCTATTTAGTCGCTGGAAGATATTCCTTTGTTGGACTTGCAAGCGATTTAGGCTTGAATATTGGAACTAATGCTTCTCCTAATTACTGGGACTTATCCTACAATTTCGATTTTGGAAAAACGAAAATTGGCCAGCTTTCACTTTTTGGTATATCTGCAATGAGCGACATCGAATTTTTACACGATGAAGTTGATGACACCGACATATTTGCAGCAAATGATGAAGATAGTTTTGCAGAATCAATTATCAATATTGTCGGGCTCAAACAAAATTTACTTTTGGATGACAAGTCTTATCTCAGAACGATTATATCCTTTGCTAATTCTGGAAATATATTTAGTGCAGATCGCTATTTCAATCAAGATTCACAAGACGAATTTTCTCGAACCTATTTTGTCAATGACAATTCGATAAGTTCCCTTTCTCTTTCTTCCTTTTACAACAAGAAATACAGTCCAAAATATTCTGCAAGAACAGGAATACTCTTGGACTATTCCAATTATGATTTGTTGGGACGAAACCGAGAATTCACCCCTGATTGGGTAGATTATTTTGACTTTGAAGAAGCTGCAATCATGTTTCAAGCATTTTACCAAGCGCAATATAGAATCAATAATAAATGGACGTTGAATGGAGGTCTCAGAACTCAAGTTCTTGAGGTAAACGAAAATTGGGTCCTTGAACCTCGCTTGGCGCTTGAATACAAAGTCAATGACATCTCAGAATTAACCTTGGGTTATGGTATTCACCACCAAATAGCACCTTTACCTATTTTACTTACACGGGAAGAAACAAGTCCTGGACTCTTTGAAGAAACCAACAAAACATTGACGCCAACACGCAGTCAACATTTGGTCTTAGGATACAACAATACATTTGCACCAAGCTGGCGCTTAAAGGCGGAAACCTATTATCAATACATCGATCAAGTGCCAGTAGATGCATTTGAAAGCAGTTTTTCATTGCTTAACCTCGGACAAGACTTTGGATTCCCTGATGACAAATTTGGTCTGGTCAATGAAGGAACTGGCGAAAATTATGGAATAGAGTTGACCCTTGAGAAATTCTTTAGCAAAAACTATTATACACTCTTTACTACTTCTTTGTATGAATCGCGCTATACAGGAAGCGATGGGATTGAACGAAATACTGCATTCAATAATAATTATGTCATCAATGTGTTGGCCGGAAAAGAATTCTTATTGAATGAAAAAGGAAATAAAAAGTTAACAGTAGATGGAAAATTCACAACTGCTGGTGGTAGAAATTTCACCCCAATTGATCTAGAACAATCCCAAATGGAAGGACAAGAAGTTTTGATTGAAGAAGAAGCATTTTCGCAGCGCTATGACCCTTATTTAAGACTTGATCTTAAATTTGGTCTAAAGATCAACAGCAGCAAGAAAAATATAACCCATCACTTTTTCTTTGATTTACAAAATGTTACGAATGCAGAAAATATATTTATCCAACGATACAACAGGCTGACCAATGAAGTCAATGATGTTTATCAAACCAGCTTTTTCCCAGACTTTATGTACAGGGTGCAATTTTAATTATTGAATGAGTAAAAAGCGTATTCAATATTTAGGATTTGATGATAAGTGGTTTGTCCTTTTGGGCATTCCACTTCTCGCATTGTTTATACCCATTGCCTTTTTTGATAATAAACTCTTCTATTCGGATATCCCTTTTGTGCTTATCTGGCTTGAAACCCTTATCCATTGTGCAACGTACTGGATTGGCTTTCGCTATTTCGTGATTTACATTCGCAAACGATTTAAAGGATTTCAGTTTACGCGAAAACGTGTAGTTTACGAAGTTGTCTTTATCATTTTGTATGGATTTATCGCTTCCTTTATTATTAAAGGATTTGTTCAATTCTGTCGCGAAGAAGCAGATCCGCATCCTGTTGAAGCTTTAGATGGTTATGTCGCCACCTACTTCTCATCTTTTTTCATATTGACCATTTATGAAGCCATCTATCTCTATGCGCAAAACAAAAAAAACATAATAGAAACCGAACGACTAAAAAGAGAGCAAATTCATTCCGAATTACAAGGCTTAAGGAATCAAGTTAATCCACATTTCTTATTCAATAGTTTGAATACGTTAATGAACATTATTCATGAAGATCAAAATCTAGCGAGTTCATTTCTTAAAAAACTATCAAAGGTATACCGCTACATTCTTGAAAATCGAAAAGAAAATTTGATCTCCTTAGAAGAAGAACTTGAGTTTATTGAATCCTACGTCTATTTGCAAAAGGAAAGATTCAAGAACAATCTCAACGTTCAAATTGAAATTTCAGACAATCATTTGGGCTATTTTGTACCGCCACTTTCACTTCAAATTCTGTTTGAAAATGCGATTAAGCACAACATTATTTCGAACAAAAAGCCTCTGTATATATCTGCATATATCAATCAAGATAACAGCCTGGTAATTAAAAACAATTATCAACCCAAGAATCAAGTAATGGATTCTACGGGTGTAGGATTGGAAAACATTTCAAGTCGTCTTGCCTATTTTACTCCTAAAGAATTGAAAACTTTGGTCGAAAATGGAGAGTTCATTGTTGAAATGCCTCTGGTTCATCAAAATATAAAATTATAGTTGCATGAAGGTATTGATCATTGAAGACGAGTATCACGCAGCTGAGAGACTAAAGAAACTCTTGTCAGCAGCGAATCCTGCCATCCAAATTTTGGAAACGATCGATTCTGTTGAAGATGCTGTTTCCTGGTTCAATAGCCATCCGCATCCCGAACTTGTTTTCATGGACATTCAATTGGCGGATGGAATCAGTTTTTCCATTTTCGAAAAGTGCAAAATTGAAGCACCCGTTATATTTACTACAGCATTTGATGAATATGCCCTGAAGGCCTTCAAAGTCAACAGCATTGACTATCTCATGAAACCAATCGATGAAGATGAGCTTACAGCGGCACTTGATAAGTTTCAAAAAATAAAAAGCGATCAAGGCTCATTCAAGTGGCTTGACGAAGTCATCAAAAATGCTGGGGTGAAGAAGTATTTTAAAGAGCGTTTTCTGATAAAAAAGAAAGACGCCTACAAAGTACTGATGGCCGAAAACATCGCTTATTTTTATTCAGAAGACAGTTTGTCATTCATTATCGACCACGAAGGAAAAAACCACATTTACGATTCTACACTCAATCAAATAGAATTGGAATTGAATCCAGAGAAATTCTTTCGCATCAATAGAAAACAAATTGTTCATATTGATTCCATCATAGGCATTCACCCCTATTTTAATAACCGCATTAAACTGGATCTCCACCCTTCAAAAAATGGAGATTTTATCGTAAGCAGAGATAAAGTAAAGGCATTTAAACTGTGGTTAGATCATTAGAAATTTCATCTTTTCTTATCACCTATTTAATACATGCCTAATACCGGCTCTGTACTTTTACCATCGATTGCTTAAGTGAAACAATTCACGAATCCGATAACGATCGGAAAACAGGGTTTACGCTATGCTGAACTATACTTAATTCGAACCCTAAAGACCGCCTATCCCTCTAGGCGGTTTTTTATTTTATTCTAACTGAATAGACTAACCTTCTTATACACCTTTTATCGGTGAGCTAAATTTTGATTAAATTCTAGCCTAAACAATTGATATAAATGCTCATAGTTCTTATCGCTGCCGGTTATTATAAACTTTATACTCTTGTTGCCGGCATCAAAGCCAAAAATAAAACTGAATGGGGCATTAGAGGTTTTTTTCTCTTTATTGCATCTTACCTGAGCATTAATTATTGTTTGCGAGAATGGGATGAATTTCAAAATGTCAACTCTCCTCTCTTTCAATTAAACAGTGATGTTTTCATGAAGTCATTCATTGGAGCAAATACATTGAGCTTGGTTCTTCTTGTCTTACTCGCATTGGTTCCTAAAAAAACAAGAATTGAATCGGATGAGCTATTGGACGAACATCTCCGCAGCGAAAAAAATAAAAAACGAATTTCATTCAGAAAATAAGCCAGCATTCATTTTTACTTTAGGTTGCTTTAGAAATAAATTTTTCCGTTGTTCTCAAAGCAAAGATTAATATCTTCATTGCCTATTTTAAGTTGATCCAAATATGCGCTTTAAACTGACGATCCTTACCGCCTTGCTTTTATTCTTTATTCCGTCTTGTACCAATATCGGTAAGACCTTTTATAATTATGATAAACCAGCGTCTTTTGCTGATCTTCCGAGTAAAGAAAAAAAAGAAACACTTTTTCTAGTGGGTGATGCAGGCAGCCACGAAAATTTTGATGCCAAGCAAAAATACTTACTCAACCATCTTAAAAATGAACTTGCTCAAGCTGGGGAAAACAGTTCGATCGTATTTTTAGGAGATAATCTCTATCCAACCGGACTTCCTAAAAAGGAGGATGAAAAGAGAAGCGAAGCCGAAAAAGAACTGAATGCGCAATTAGATGTGCTTAAGGATCACGATGGCAAATCCTATTTTATTCCGGGAAATCACGATTGGAATAAAGGCAAAGCCGGAGGACGTAAAGCGATTAAGCGTCAAGAAGACTATGTTCAGGACTACTATGAAGATAAAAAAGTAAAATGGTATCCTAATAATGCTTGTGGTGACCCAAAAGTCAAAAAAATTCAAAAAGATCTCTACTATGTGTTCATAGATACGCAATGGTGGTTGCATAATTGGCATAAAGACAAAAACATCAACAAGGGGTGTGAGGTAAAATCGCGCCAGCAGTTTTTACAAGAATTACAAGCGATATTCTTCAAACACAAGAATGATCAAATAGTGGTCATGATGCATCATCCATTTTTTAGCAATGGAGAACATGATGGAAATTTCTCAATGAAAACACATTTGTTTCCATTAACATCTTGGAAAAAAGAAGCCTATCTTCCTTTGCCCCTAATCGGTTCTATCATGCCCATGCAAAGAACGGTAACGGGTAATATTCAAGATATTCCACATCCGAAATACCAAGAAATGAAAGACGGTATAATGGACCTTCTTGAACAAAATAAGAATGTCATTTTTGCGGCAGGTCACGATCACAATCTGCAATACACCCTTCAAGGCAAGCATCATTATATTATCAGCGGATCGGGCAGCAAAGAGACACATGTTTCTAAGAATGGCGAAGCACTCTTTGCCTCTTCCAATATCGGATATTCAAAATTGCACTTTTATCAGGACGGTGAAGTATGGATGGAGTTTTGGACATTTGACCAGGATCATCAAAATGGCAAATTGCTGGAAAGAAGAAAACTAGTTGACCCAATTGCTGGAACCCAACAGATAAAAGAGGTTTACCCGAGTGGAGATGATCTGGAAACAAGTAAAGTCATTGCAGCAGGTGCACGTTTCAGAGCAAAAAAAGGAAAGCGATTTTTCTTTGGAGATCAATACCGAGACACCTGGACAACGCCAGTAGAAGTCCCTGTAGTTAACCTTGAAACTGAGTTGGGCGGGCTAACCCCGATTAAAAAAGGTGGTGGTATGGCTTCGAATTCTTTACGTTTAGAAACAGAAAATGGCGAACACTTTGCCATGCGTTCAGTCCTAAAAGATTATACCAAATTGGTTGATCCGACTTTAGCCGATTTAAAAGCCATTGATATATTCTCGGATTTGAATTCTGCAAGTCACCCTTTTGGAGCATTGGTCATTCCTGAACTATCTAGAGCTGCAGGCATCTATTATACCAAGCCCAAACTTGTCTATTTGCAACGTCAAGAAAGACTGGGATTTTATAATCCGCTCTTCAATGAAGAACTTTATTTACTTGAAGACCGGCCAGCGGGTAATAGAGAGAACTCTCCTCATTTAGGTAATTCTAAAGAGATCATCTCTTACCTCGATTTACTGGACTTGCAAAGCAAAGACAACAAAATAAAAATTGATCAGGAATGGACCCTTCGTTCTCGTCTGTTTGATCTTTTCATACACGATTGGGATAGACATGACGATCAATGGCGTTGGGCAACTATTGAAGAAAATGGCGAAACGATTTACCGACCAATTCCTCGTGATCGAGATCAGGCCTTCTATCGATTTGATGGTGTTGTGCCTTGGCTGGTTGGGGAATTTGCAGTTCGAAAATTCAAGCCGTTCAGAGACAATCTGAAAGATGTCAAGTGGCAAAGTTTCAATGCGCGCTATTTTGATCGGTATTTCTTACATGAATTGGAATGGTCGGACTGGGAAAAACAAATTTCTTATTTGCAAGAAAATCTTACAGATGAAGTTATTGAAAAAGCAGCACGTGATTTACCTAAAGAAGTGTATGAAATCACACATGACGATTTGGTCAGCAAACTAAAATCGAGGAGAGGACATCTGAAAGATATTGCACGAAAATTGTACGATTACATTTCCACAAACGTGTCCATTCCAGGATCAGACAAAGGTGAGCTTTTCGAAGTTGAAAAATTAGAAGGGGGAAATGTCATTGTTCGCGTATTCGATTTAACAAAAGACAAAAGCAAAGGGGAAAAGCTATATGAAAGAAAATTCTTCAAAAAAGAAACCAAGGAGGTAAGGCTCTATGGGAAAGACGGAAAAGACCAATTCAAAATTTCCGGAAAGGGAAGCCCCATTCAAATTAGGGTGATCGGTGGCTTCGGTAAAGACGAAATTGAAGACAATTCTAAAGGTGGATCCAGAGTGAAAGTTTATGATGACCTCAATGGGATAACGAGTGCCGGCAACAAAGGAATACGCGATTTAACCGGTAACCGACTCAATGAAAATGAGTATGACCGAAAAGATCATGTGTATAACAATACGCTGGAATCTCCCATACTCGGATATACAGTTGATGACAAGTTTTGGTTTGGATTGAACATTGTCAATACCAGACATGGATTTAGAAAAGATCCCTACAAAACCAAACATCATTATCGTTTCTCATATTCCCCTTCTTCAAGAGATGCCTTCCATCTCTTCTATTCAGGAGATTATCATGAAGCCTTGTTCAATACCATAGATATTCAACCGACCTTTTCTCTGGACAATCCTTTTAATTTCAACTATTTCGGATTGGGTAATGATAGTCAAAACCCGAATGACGACAATCGCCAATTCAATTGGGTGAGATCGAGCAAATACGTAGGACAATTGAAACTCAATAAGTCATGGATCAAAAAACGATTCAATCTATATGGAGCTGCTGAATTTCTGAGTTGGAAAATTGACAATGTAGAAGGGCGTGTGCTTGATACTCCTGCTTTCACAGATGAATTATTGAAAAGAAGAAACTATGTTGGTGGGTCAGGTGGCTTTTTCTTAAATGCTCGCGATAGTCAAAGCTATCCTAAACAGGGCTATGTCTTAGATTTAAAGGCATCAGCCTTCGACAATATAGAAGAAGAGGAGCAAATTTCCTTCTTAAGTGCAGAACAGACATTTTACCTGACTTTAGGCAACAGACCATCATTTACGATAGCCTCTCGAACAGGTTGGTCAAGAGCAGACGGAAATCTGCAATTCTATCAACTGCCTACATTAGGCCAGAACAATTATTTAAGAGGATATAGAAATGATCGCTTCAGAGGAGATGAAATATTCTATCAAAACTTTGATTTAAGGATTGATTTATTCAAGTGGCGCAACCTTATTCTACCCATGGATATTGGCCTGGTTGGAGGATACGACATTGGAAGAGTTTGGTTAAATGGCAATTCCGAAGGTGATCTTAAACAAAGCACCACAGCCGGTTTGAGCATGAATGTTCTTTCCGCCATGGTTCTGCAACCAAGAATTTCTTTCAGTGATGAAGACCCTTTATTTTCTTTCCTCATTGGATTTGGATTCTAGGCAATTTTTTATTGAGAGGAGGCGTTGAAAATATAATCAAACCAAATCACCATGACACGCATTCTCGGTATCATTACATTATTGTTTTGTATTTGTTCTTGTAATGAGGAATATAAAGAAGACGGAATTAATTACGAGGCCCCTCCCCCAATTAATGATCGCGAGATCGGCTTTGACGCTGACAGTCAATATTCATTCGATGCAATTGAGCAAATAGAATACAAGGATGAATCATCTGGTGAAATCGCGGGCACTTTTTCAAATGCGGGCTACAACTTAAACCTTGCACTGAATGATATTACAGGAAATGTTAGTTATGCCATAACATCAGAAGGGACAGCCTCAAACCTTTCTCCATCCTCGAGTCTTAAGGCGCCCGCTTCTAAGGCAAGCAAGCAACCTAGAAAAAAGTCAAAAATCATATGGACAGCTGGTCTTGAGTTTCAAGTCACAAATGTGGACTCTGCAACAAGAGTTATTGGAGATATAGCAGCACTGAACGATGGGTTCATTTCTGAAATGAACAAAACGCAAGACAATAGGCGTATCAACAATTCAATTACCATTAAAGTAAATGCCGATAATTTTCAACAAACAGTTAATGCCTTAAAAAAGCTATCTATTCACTTATCCTCAGAGCGAATCAATTCTCAGGATGTGACCAAAGAATATATTGATGCTGAGAGCAGGCTTAAAACGAAACAGGAAGTCCTGGAGCGCTACAAAGATATTCTGAGAACGCGTACAGGAAAAATTGAAGAAGTGTTGGAAGCAGAGGAGAAAATCAGAAGACTCACCGAGGAGATAGAAGCTAAAAAAGGCTACTTGCGTTATTTAGGTGACCGAGTGCAATTTAGCCGCATTCAATTGAATATTTTTGAAAAAGTAGAATTCGCAACGAATGAACCGGTGCGCTATGAAGAGACTTTTGTCGACAAAGCAAAAGCCGGTTTTGGCAATGGTTGGGAGTGGATTCAAAATTTCCTATTGCTCATGATCACGCTCTGGCCTTTACTTCTGATTGTTTCAGTCCTTCTCTTTTGGAAGAGAAAATGGCTTAAAAAGAATATTCTACGCTAATTATTTCTCGCGTATCTTTAATCAATGCCCGTTCCTAAAAACAAAAGCGAATTAGCCGAAGCGATAAAAAACGAATTTGAAAAATTAAAGAGGGAAATCGATTCCTTTCCCCTTGAAAGGGCAAAAGAAAAGAATTTTGAAGGGCATAAAAAAGATACGTTAATGAGTTTTCATAACCTGCTCTCCTATCTATTGGGCTGGGGAGAATTGGTTCTCAATTGGAATAAGAAAATAGTTGACAATCAGGATATAGAATGGCCTGAGAGTGGATTTAAATGGACCGAATTAGGTGAACTGGCCCAAAAATTTTATGCCGATTATGCTTCTATGGAAATTGAAGAGCTGATCGAACGATTGGTTAAAAATCATGGAATCATTTTAAATCTTGTTGCCTCAGCATCTGAGGCAGACCTTTATGATACAGCATGGTACAAGCATTACCCTATGGGGAAAATGATTCAATTGAACACCTCATCACCTTATAAAAACGCCTGCGCAAGAATACGAAAATGGAAAAGGCAAAATATCTAATCATCACATGTTTCATTTTTATCTACGGCCATGTTTTTTCGCAAAAATGCATCAATGTCGAGTACCCAGAAAATGGGACAATCACACTGACAAAAGAAATTCAAATACCAAAAGTCAATAGCGGCTATACACTTTGGCTACCTTCAAAAGACACTGCAAATGGAATGCTCGTCTTTTTTCATGGCAGACGAGATACGGCTTCTGCAGATGCTTTGATTAACATGGCTCTGGAAAATCAACTGGCAGTTCTCTATGTTACAACGGACAATCCTGTCGAGTTCTTATTCAAAAAAAGCAAGATGCAATTTATTGAGCAACAAATGAATGAGGTATGCACCAATTATGGAATACCGCAAAATGCTCTGCTTTTTTGTGGAATGTCATTGGCCGGAACACGGGCCTTAAAACAATCGCTTTTTTATTCGGATAGTCTGTCCAAATACAGAATTAGACCTCGAGCAATTGCTGTTTGCGATGCTCCTTTAGACATGATTCGCTTTCATAAGGAAGCCGTTAAATCTGGTCAATTGGCCTTTCATCCCTTGGCTGCAAATGAGGGCATCTGGACTTCTCAATATTTAGAAAAGAACTTGGGTGGCCCGCCTAAAGATGCTATTCATGAATATCTTGACTATTCAATATATAGCTACATAGGAGGAGCAAAAAATCTTGGGCCCATTCGAAGCACCTGGGTTCGCGCCTATACTGAACCCGATGTACATTGGTGGATTGAAACAAGAAGAAAAGATTATTACGGAATGAATGCCATTGATCTTGCCGCTCTGGTAAACGAGTTAAAAATCATGGGTAATTCACATGCCGAACTGGTCACCACTAGATCCAAGGGATATAAGCCGGATGGGCAAAGGCATCCTCATTCTTGGTCAATTGTAGATGAAAAAGAACTGATTCAATGGTTTGTAAACATTCTTTCTAATTGAGCCAGCCCTTATCCTTCGCGCTTCTGGAAAACAGAATTTGAAGGATACAAATTGATATCACCAATATGCTCATTCCTTTATCCATACTAGGCATCACACTTAGCGCTTCAGTAGTCGCGTAGATATAGAGGTGATGAATCGCAGCAAAAATTAGAGAAATAATAAAGAATGGCAACGCAAAACGCTTTTTTGCCACCAAGCCAATAGCTGCAATCAATCCGGTTGAAGTAGCGATCAAATACATGTACTTGGTCCAAAATGGCAATGACAACATTAAATCTGACTGAGCTTCAGTATATCCACTATCCATCAAGTCGGCTTTAGTAGCCATAGCACTCATAATGAATGATGCAAGTCCTGTAATATTCCAAAGCAAAAGAATTATGGTAATTACCCAGTACCAGGAAGGAATTTTAACTTTTTCGGTCATTAGATTTATGTTTTGGTCAATCTAATATAGAAAAATCAAATGATGCCTAGAGAAGCAAAATCCTTTCGTATAATTTCTTTCTCGTTTTTACCGAACCAATCGCGGATGACATCCGCATAAACATTTCTAAAATCTATGGTGTATTGAACATCACCATCGTCAAGATCGATCAAATCCGGAGCTTTGTTATAAACTCCTGGATTTTGAATGTTCTTTCCAATAAGGAACAAATTGTTCGCCTTTCCATGATCAGTTCCACCTGAGCCGTTTTGTTTTAGTCTTCGACCAAATTCCGAAAAAACAAGAATCAAGGTATTGTCAAAGTCCTTTGATTTTTGCAGACTATGAACAAAGGCACGCAAGCTTTGTGCGAAATCACCGAGCAATTTACTCTGCTTCCTTTTCTGTCCAACATGCGTATCGTAACCATTCTGCGAGACGTAATAAACCTGTGAATTTAATCCCGATCGAATAAATTGGGATACAATGTTCAAATCTTTGCCCAATTTCGAAGATGGAAATTGCACATTGGCATTTTTTACATCGTGTTTCTCTGCAATATATTCGGCAGATTGGTTGGTCTGAATTAATGTTTTGTAGAGGTAACCCAAATTGTCTTCATCGAGATCCATTGTTTCGCTCCTTTCTATTAATTCTCTGAAGTAAGGCTGGTTCAATAAATTTTTGAGACGAGCAGAATTTTCAAGAGCCATTCCATTGAATTTTTCTCCATATAAGCTTAATGAAAGGGCTGAATCAATTTCGATGGATGCATGTGGATGTTCACAATAGGCATCCATATACCTCCCTATCCATCCCGTTTTTGAATAGGTATCTGCTCCTACTCCACTTTGCCAAATGTCCATTGAACGAAAATGCGAACGATTCGGATTAGGATAACCTACGGAGTTCACTATAGATACAAAACCCTCTTTATACAATTCATGAAGGGCTTCTAGAGAAGGATGCATTCCCAATACATCATTTAGACGTAACACTTGGCCTTTGCTGATTGCAATACTCGGTCGCATGTGATAATAGTTGTCATTTTCGAAGGGCACGATAGTATTCAAGCCATCATTTCCACCTGAAAGTTGAATCACGACTAGGCGCTTCATATTTTCCGCAAAGGAATAGGCATCCATTCCATTCAGAAATTGAGGCAAAAAACTTGTCCCAATGGCACCTAAAGCACTTTTTTGAATAAAAT
>JBCCIF010000089.1:0-13087 GCA_039028335.1 Bacteroidota bacterium | reverse complement strand
TGTCGAATACCTTTTTAGGAGAATTAACAATCTTATGTTTTATATTATAAAATTTAAAAAGGTTGGAGATTCTTTCCTTATCATTCTCGTCATCTTCTACACATAGAATATTCCAATTAGGTGTTTGAATGTCATATTCCTTTTCTTCATCTGTCGACTTAAAATTCATCACACCTTTTAGTTGGTGTTTTATGAATTCTAAATCTGTAGTACTACCGATAAATCGTTTATTACTATACTTATTAACTAGCTGTTGTTTAAGAGTATCAATGTCAAACAGTTTATCTGCATATCTTTCTGGAAACCTATTCTCTACCTTTTCGAAGATTACACTTATTTTTTCTTCGTTTTTATTATCAGAATCATCGGGAAATTTTGATTGAATTTCATCATGCCATATTTCATGATATCTACCTGTGTTTTCGAGTATATTATAGTTTATATCTCGTAACGTGAAGTTTGAAATCGTGGTAAAATTATCAGTTATCTCAATTTCTGGGAGTAGTGCTCTAGATGATCCCTTATCAGACCATTCAGAAATATTAGGAAGGCGAAATAAATATATTCCAGAGGTATTTAATATTCCTGAATGGTCTTTGGCACCAATAAATGATATTGGCTTTAACTTAGCTTCTCGGGTAATTACGTTACCCGTAGCTGATAATAATATTATGGGAGCCCTTACACCTTTCTTTCGTAAAGTTTCAACAATATTCAGCCCTTTGAATAATTGAAAAGGCTTAGTTTGTTCTCTTGATTCGGTGTTAACAATAACTAAATCGTGGCTTTGTATCGCCTTGGTAGAATCTTTTATATATTCTTTGAACCCGTCTAGGTCAGAAATTAATTTAAAGGAAGATTCAAAGATTTGATCTTTAATTTTCTTCCTAAGGATATTATTATTTTTGCGATTCAGATTTTCTTTTTTTTCTCCTTCTTGACACCATACTCCTCGATACCAAATCATTAAAATATTTTTAAATCCTTTAAGATGAGTTTCGAAAAGAGTATTTAGGACACCGCTTTCTTTGTGTTTTAAATTTACTCTTGATAGGTTTTGATAATAGTTTTTGAAGGCATTCTCTAAATGTACGTCATGGATGAAGGCAGGAATTTTTTCACTTTTACCGTGGGCGAAAGAAAGTATTTGAGAAGCTTCTATTTGATTGATTTCACCTTCCTTGATTGGCCTTGTAATTAATAACTCTCCTTTGTTTGTTTGTATCTTTTCAGGAATTACTTCACTTGGATTACCTCCTGTAAAACATAATTTACAACTAATATTTTTTACACCTGATTCTGAGGTTCCTTCATGGAGAATATCATAATTAAAATGGTTCTTGATATGTCTAAGAGTTAAGAGGAAACTGTTATCTATATTTCTTTTTTTATCTGGATCCCAAGAATCTATCTTTCCATTGGTTATTTTCGGAGGACAGAACCCCCCATCTATGTATGCGTAAATTTTAATTTTATCTTTTGGGAGTATTGCACCTAAAAAAGATGAGCCAATTTCAATAGAACGTTTTAAGTTACTATCTATTATTATTATATTCTTCATGACTTCTTTATTTTGATTGAGAAGCCATTTTCTGGAGAAAGTTTTAATACAGTTTCCCCAATTGCCTTTGCACCGGTCATACCTATATTATTTGGCGAGTATATATTATTAATCCTCAAGAAAGGCCCAGTGAAATTATGATTGATTGAATTAAGATCGGGGTGTGTTGAATTGACAGAATTTATTTTATTTTTTACCTCTTTAAAAGAAATTTCATCTCCAAAATTAAATATCAATTCACTCCTGTTAATTGAAATCTTTTTCAAAATAAACTTGGTTTTATCTTTCTTTTTTACAAAAGCAGTCCTAAATAATTTGCTTAAATCAGAAATAAATTTTAAAAATATTTCTTCATGACCATTTACATCTTTATCTAATTGAAATACTACAATGTCATTTAAATTAATTACATCATCACGCTCAACCTTATGTTCAAATGTATGTTTTATGTGGTCTAAATCACTCCTAGAAATTAATCTATCGAACTTAAACTTCTTGTTCTTATTTATATCGCATATAATCAAATATGACATTAACGTAATGTCAAAAAATGTCAGTTTTAATTGCTTGAAATTCTTTGCTATTTCTTCAAATCCAGGAACTAGGAATAATTTAATTTCCCTAGTATTCTTACTTACTATATTTTGGTCTAACTTAAAATCGGATTTAATAATTTTTATCCCAGTAAAAAAATCATCAAATCCAATTTCAAATAAATGTCTAAAAGGATCTTTTTCGCTTTTATATCCTCTCTTTTTATTTGCTAATCTCGGATTATAAAAGTCATGGGCATTGAAGTTTTGGGGTTTCACTTCTAAGAAAAATTTATAGAAATTATCTAAATTTTCTAATTCTATTCGGTCGATGATTGCTTTTAGTAATGGCTTTAAATTTTCAATAAATTCAACTTCGTAGTCTGCATAATAGTCTTGATTATTGCTTTGAACAGTTAACACCCATTTTTTTGATTTTTTTTCTTTGGTTTTCTTATCTTGAATTATTAGAAAAAACATCTGTGCTTTCGATTCGGGTGAAGCATCTTCACTTACTTCCGGACAATCTTTATCCCAATATTCTTTCATGAATTTCATTTTTTCCTTTCCTCCAAATACGATTCTATTTTCTGGAATATTGCCATTTGTTACTAATGAAACTGCAAAGGAGCAAATTTTATTTCCTTTTCCATATTTAAAGAGCTGAGGCTTGTTTTTTCCCCAATCACCATTATTATTTTTTTTCCAAAAATAAGTGTACTCTACCGTCTGACTTTCTGCATTATCGACCGCTAATCCAAATGCTGAAAAATTTATTATTTTTGGATTTCCCTTATCATCTTTTTCATCTAGTTTATCCCTTAATGATATAATAAGTTTGTCAGCACTTTCTTGCGAGTTCACCAATTCTGGAGCTAATTCCGTAATTGCCCAGTTTGCTTTATATTTCTCCACATCCGCTTTCATCCTTAGCTTTTTTTCCGCCTTTTGATTTTCTACAGCTAATTCTCTAAATTTAGCTTCTTCTTCAAGCTTGGTTATTTTTTCTCTGGATTTTTCAAAATAGCGATAAGATAAAGCGCCCAAAATCGCAAGAAAAACGACAGATAAAGTTGCTATTAGCTCCGAAATATCTTTACGAAAAATGAATTTAAATTCTGCAATTTGAGACTCTGTACTTTGGTAATCATCTTTTTTTATTTCTAGAATCAGAGTTCCTGAATAAAAATTAGGTTTAGGATTAGGCTTGGGCACCACTAAGTTTGATGGAATTGGTAACCATTCTTGATTGTCTTTTTTCTCTTTTAATCTCCTATATCGATAAAATAGCTTATGTCTATTTGTAGCTGAAAAGTCCAACGGCTTTATTTCAAATTCTTTGAATGTTTTTTCGCGGAAAACTTTTACTAGCTTTGGTTCAGATGATGATTCAGTTAATGGTTTAGGTGATAGTTGAAGAGACAATCCGATTGGCTCAGAATCTCTGTCAAAGACAAAATATGTATCATTTTGTGTTCCATCTTCATTATTCCAATGGCGTAATAAGAAAGTAGAATAATCCTCGTTATATTTCTGGCTTTTTTTAAACAAACCTTCAGTATCAAAATAATCCACCCCATGATTCCCACCAAACCAAATTGTATCTTGATCTATAAAAGAGGCCTTTCCATTAAAATCTATATTGTTAACTCCCCATGAATCATTAAAGTAATGGATATTTCTTTTGGAACTATTATAATCTTCAATACAGATCAACCATTTATTTGTGCTTATCCATAAATTATTTTTTGAGGAATCTTCCAAAATATTCCAAACAGAAATGTTTGGTATTATTGGTTCGTCACCATAATATAGACCATAATTCATTAAACCTAACCATGGAGTATTATCATTTGAAGACAAAAAAATTGCCATGATTATTTTCTTTTCGATAGAAGGAATACCAGGATTATATTTGGCTAAACTGTCATCATTGATCTTATAGTTCCATAGTCCATTTTTATCTGTACCAATCCAAAGAGAAGAGTCTTTGGTGTTTAAGAATAATGAAGATACGCTTTCAATCGAATCATTTACACGTGAAGCACTCTCAATAATCGGATCTCGGTTGGAATAAGAATAACGTAATAGACCAGTTCGATAAGTGCCGATCCAAAGGTTTTTTGTTGTTGTATCCTTGAGCACCAGCCTGATGGAGCCAAGCTCATTTTCATTTATTGTATCAAAGCATTGTGATATTTTCATTTTGCCTTTATACGACTTGCAAAAATATCCCCGCCCATAAAAATTTTCCCTAAGTCCAAAAAAGTAATTGCCGTCCAATTCTACAATTGAACTCACTTGAACATTATTAGGTTCTGGAATCTTATTATTAAATAAAAAATCAAGTTGGCGATTATCAATAAATATGCCGTTATCTGTCCCTATTATGAGTTCATCATTTTGGTTTCGGAGTATTGACCAAACTTTAGCATCCTCAGTTGCCAAAGTCGAAACAAATTGCTTTTTAGGATCATACTTAAACAAACCACCATCAGTTGCAAACCAAACTCTTTTTTTTGAATCAATAAAAACATCATTAATGGTCTCATAACAAAAGTCGCTTAAACTACAATCAATTTTTTCTAAAATGGCTAATTTGGTCCCTGAATCAAAAGATCCTCGGTATACTTCACCTATAGAGTTATTAAGCCAAATTTCACTTTCATCTGGAGTTAAAGAGAAGTTGGAAATCTCATTTGGTATCTTTCCCCTCAAGAAAACATGGCCATAATTTTCCATTTCTCCAGGATCAGGAATAGGGTTTATCGTAGTTATACGGTTTTGATTTACAATATTCTTCGTATATAAAACATAAATGTTTTGATTTGTTGAAACAAAAATTGAATTCTCATTAGATTGGAATTGAGTGACCTCTTCGTCAATATAAATTGTATCCAGAATTGTGTCTATGTACCTTGTGATAATTCCACTATTCGATCCAATATAAAGAGTATTGTTAAAGGCTCCGATTGCAGAAATCCCTAGTGAGTCTTGAATTATTTCTTCATACTCATAAGGTGGTGTTATCTCATACTTGAATAAATTGTCTTTTTCGGTCAAAATAATTAGACTCGAGCCTAATAAAATAAACTGCTTTAGATCTTCTTTAAGAGTTGGCCCAATCTGAGTTGGATTAAGGTCTTTTAGATTCCTCGTCGACATTCTATAAACTTCATTGTTAGTTCCAATTATTAAATCATTATTATTTTTAGCTTTTACAATATCTTTTACCCACAAATCTCTAGATTTGACTTTGAAAGAATCTGGAAATTTGACTTTGAAATAATCCGTACCATCATATCCAACTAATCCAAAATGAGTTCCGATCCATAATATTTGATTTTCATTATCAAAGTGAACTGAGTTAACCGCATTCATTGGAGTGCCCGTCTCATATTCAGGGAATTTATCAAATTTGATAGCTTGACTAAACAAGTCCGAGGAAAAAGTAAAAGCTATTGAAACCAACAAGCAAAGATGCAAGAGTTTGAAGAAAGGCATAATATGTGGATTTGATGAAACCTTATTCTAAAATAAGAAAATTCTTCATCAAACTTGAGTTCACTTCGCATTGAACTCAATTGCTGCATCTGCCAAAAAAATAAGCCTGAGACGTTGAACACTTATAGTACATACGCCTCAGGCCATTTTTTCACTCTATTTTGCTTCCTTGTAATACCTGACCTGAGAACTTATCTTACAATTGCCTTTTACTTTGTTCTCTAGCTTCACATCTACCTTGCCAATATGATTCAGCACAGGAATCCATTCTGACCATGTTCCCATAGGTGCATTGTATAGCGAAGAAGCTTTCCCATTTGCATAAAACAAGACAGGGCAGGCTAAAGCCATCCCGTGGTTTCTGATTCTCACTTCAACTTTCGCGACCACATTAGCCGTTGTGAATCGCTTGCTCCCCACGTAATCTTCTATAACCTGTTTGTCAGAAGCTACGTTATTAGTCAGGGTGTCATTAGATACGTCGGTTTCAGGTAATACAGCCAAAGCTTCAGTACCCTTTGTGACGGTTTCAAGAGAAACAGCTTTCTCTTTTCCTGAATTCCACTCTCCCGGTCCTACCAGCACCAAGGAAAGGATAAAACAATATAACATGTGCATAACAGAAAGTTTTGGTTAAAAAATAGGATTTAATGCATTATAGTGAGCAGGGGATTATTTAGGATTATTTGACTCAACTTATATTCGCAAGACCAATGTGTAATTAGGAGCTCTATCCTCTGACAAATCAGCTTTATTAAATTTTTTGGCCCAAATTAGGTTCTAAGACAAAAAGACTTTAATTCCAATATATACTCAAAATTCAATTTTCTAAACTAGGGATTGCTAGTTCTATCTTAAAGAACAAGAAAAAGTTTGAGTAAATGTTCTGCTGGTATTTATAGGTTCTTTGCTGAAGAATTCTACTTTCCTTACATTTCTGTTGCATGACAAGCAATGTCCTGAGTTATTTTTTTATTCAAACTTATTGGAAATAATAATCTTAATAACGAATCAGACACTAATGAGTACCGGTCATTAAACATGCTTTCAGCATTCTAAAAAATCAACTTGTTGCCAAGATCAAAGTCGAAGAGCTGCGAGAATGACTGAGCGTAAGGATACTGCCACTCGAAAGGGTAGTAGATTTCATGACCAAAGCAGTTCCAAAAAACCTCAATCAACTCAAAGCAATCTGGGAATCAGCAAAGGAACCCCTCGACGATGACAGCCTGGAAGCGGCCATTCAAATCATTGAGAAAAAAGTAAAAGACTCCGTTTCCAGGGATGGGCATTGTGGCCATGCTTCAGTCTGTGATTGATGAGGATCTTGATGGGGATGGACAGGCTTGATCGGTCCATTAGCTTTAAAGATACCCCCTTTAATGACACTTTTCCGGAAATGTAACAGCCAGGGCCTATTGGCGTTGCTAGAAAAACATCGATTCCACCTGGCAGTCAATATACTTTTCCTACCAGATAGTCACTAACTGTCAATTGTTTGTTTTGGCGAAAAACACCAAAATCAAAACAAATCCAGTGTACTCCAATGCCAAGGTGAAGCTCAGAAAATGGAATAAAAAGTTCAAAATCGCTCCTTGAATTATTTTTATAGGTAGGTGTATATCTTGTAGAAGTCGAGACTTGATAATTGGTAGTTCTGTAACGTCCATTGAAATCCTTCAGTTTTTGTTGTTTAGAATCGGGATCGCCGTTCCAGAAGTAAAACCAGGCTACTACATCAAGCGATTTGCCATCAAGGTATTCAGTGTCTATGTCCAGTTTACAGATTATGCCATTGACGCCGTTCCTCCATCCTCCATAAGCTCTCATCTTTACGACTTCTGCTTGTTGCAGTTTTGTGAGTGCAGGGTCATTTGGGTAAGGAGGATTGTCATAGATGTTTGGAGTGGCATCAGCTACTTTTTCATAAACTGTAAATCCGTCTGACTGGGCTAATATTCCATTAACGCAAAAAACCAACAGAATGAATTGAAGGAATATTCTTGTTTTCATGACATTAGGGATATAGAAATTTGACAAAAGCTTTATTTCCAATACTTAATTTGGTGTTTTCGATCAAGTGAATTTCATCTATTAGTAGATTCGAGGGGATGTTATACAGCATAATTGATTCCGGATCAAAAGGAGTACAGTAGGTTGCATCATACTGCTTTGTCAAGACATTCCTGATGATCTGCTCCTTGGTCCAACCCTGTGTTCTCTTGTAATACTCGATGACCTCCTTTTCTTCCTTGAAGGTGATTGGATTTGCACATGGATTGCTGTGTTCGTGGACCAAACCAAGCATATGTCCGAATTCGTGGAGAACAACCCTGGACCACCTGGTCATGGAATCATTATTGTTCAGTGCAATATTCATAGAAGGACTTCCCTGATTTCGGGTTGACTCACGGCCTATATAGGACCAATGCCCATCGTATTGATTGAATGATATCCTTACATGAGCCCAGGTGTAGTGACCGAACCGAAACTTGAGGCTGACATGTTCTTGCCAGTGGGCTGCGTACTTTTTGACTTGCCTGTGCTGAAACGCGGTTCCACCAATGAATTTAATCCAGATCTCCTGACCAGGTTCCCATAGCTGGTTAAGATCGTTGTTGAGGCCATTCGAAACGAAGTGGTATCCTGAATCAAGATGATCGGTATTCTTGTGTGTTGTGAAACCGAAGCATAATAAAGCTACCAAGGTAATAAAGGAAATTATTGATTTCATGGCTGTGGGCTTGATTTTCAAAATACTAAAATGGATTACCTGGATGCGAAGGACCGTTATCCGGCTTCCTTCCTTTTTGAAAGGAGCCTGATAACTTGAATGGCCCTAAGATTTTTAAATTTTATTTTCTTGTTTTGAATCATTATATCCTGCATGGGATTATTTAGAATTATTTGACATCGATTTATGGCTGGGTATTTAAATCAATAAAACTCTTTACGAACACATTAATGACCATTAATAATTATCCATCGATTTTTAGTATTATCAATATAGGCGGACTTGCTTACAATTCTTCCATTCCTAAAATACTTCGTGAACTCCTTTCTCAGGATATATGAATTACCGACCTCAATCGAATAAATCTTCAAGGTAATTTCAAACCTGATTTGAAATTTATCCTTGTACTCCTCAGATTGTTTTAGAACCCATGAACCATCCGGGTAAGTTGTTTTGTTCCAGATTTTTTCCACCTCCTCAAAGGAATATTCTAGTACAGGGGTGATTCGGTATTTGAAATTCGCATGTTGCCCGAGCTCGGCCATTTTTTTTGGATCACCCAGCCCTTCATAATCTCCACCTGGTCTATATAGACCTAGTTCTTTTGCTGCTTCATCAAGAAGGGATCGATCAATATTCAACACACGCTTTCCATGACAGTCTTTGGCAACTGCGAAATGGTATTCAATATTTTCTCTTATTTCTTTCTTGTTTTGAATGGTCGTAGTGGAGTATTCAGTTTGAGTCAACCTCGATTTACAATAATCATTATCTTTTTTGCTTACCGAAGGGACAAATCGGACACTTTCAATATCGAAAACCGCGACCGAAATAAAAGAATCCTCAATATCACAGAAATAGTCGATTGCCAGATCGATTAAAGGTTTCAGGTCTTCAGGCTCAACGATATCTCGCTGGCAAAATGTCACAGTGGGAAGGCAAATGAGTAAGAGAACTAATTTATTTGTCATAATATCTTTATTTCATGCGTACTATAAGCTCTACTATTCTCGTCTCATGTCCGCGTTGTTCTTGCTTTAAAAAGTCTTTCAAATGTATGGTGTCATCAAGATCGATCAATTCGTAATTATAGATGCCTTTCGGTATGAACCTCTTTCCAGCCCACTTTCCTTCAAAAAGATTTGAAAAGAAGTGTTTCGCGGTCTCTGAGTCTTTTAAGTGGTTCTTTAATTCAACATCGACCTTTTTCTCTGACATCTTATCTCCTGATCCATTCACTTTAAATATTTTGAATACTTCAAGACCACCATTCCCCTTTCCCTCTCCTTTGCTCTGTCTTTTTGATATTCTCTCCATAAGCTCTTCATAGGTCTTCGACCATTCACCTGAATCCTCAATGTGTGATTTGACCACAATTTCATTTATTTCGTCACTGCTGAAACGAGCACCTTCTAAATTGATTAGATAATCGGATGCCCTTGAAGCATCATACAGCAGTTCTTTCTTACGAAAGGCAGACTTTTCAATGAAACTAGACAACACATTTGTGGATGATTTGAAACAATCATCGACAATTACAGTTCGTTTCAATTCACTCAATAAGAGGTTCTTAAATTTTAATCTCTGTTCGACGGTGATCACATTATCTTCGTATGGAGAGATATAGTTCCTGTATGCCTGCGACTGCTTCAATTGAGTTGTCGAGTAATCAGCCGAAAGTAGACAAGTGATTTTAGTATCAACATTACAATGAAGTTTAACAGCCTTGCCCGATTGTATATGTTCTGCAAATTGATCAGCGAGCCCAATTGCTAGTTTTGTATCGATCAGGACCGGTTCAGACATGGAATTACCGAAACTCATTTCACCAACATCGATCACATGCCCTCTGAAGATCAACTTATAGCCAAATGAACATAATGGTTGAATGTTGCCTGCTATCACGTCTCGATTATCCTGTTTTAGTCTTATATGCTCGACAATATCTTCAACCCGAACTTGAAGAGGTTGGATTTCCATATAAACAGCGCTCTCTTCTGAATTAATTGGAGTGACATCAAAAGTTCTTGAATCTATTATGAAGGAAGGAATGTAATAATATCTCTTCCTCTGGTTTCGAATGATGTTTGTTTCAAGTGTACTATTGATAGCATCCTCATAAACAGCGATCTTACCATATCTGAAATTTCCGATGTCAAGTACGGTGCACAAATAGCCACCCATATTGTTAATCTGTGTTTGAGCACGAAAAGGAGAAATTAAACAAACCATTATTATCAATGAAGAAAGTGTTTTGAATACATTCATTATCTTGATTGTTTTAGTTTTATTTCTAAATTGTGTTTGTCTCAAGGGTTATTAGATCATTCAATTGATTAGTGCAAATTGGACCTTGACTGGATCCTTGGAACCATGCTTGCTGTAAAATATGATCAGATTCACCTCCACCACATGAACTAGGGAAGGTCATTCCGATGAGGACCAGCCAGCACCATATTTTTTTATTAGCCTCACCTACACACAACTCTGAGTTGTTTGTACTTTTGAACGATAGTAATAAAAGGTCATGGAGAGTTAACGTAAGAGCTTGGAACTTATTCATTGTTTTTGGTTTTAGGTAGTGTAAATTAGTCTTATGTATTAGACACACCTTGTGGTGATTTAATCGACTTTTCTGCAATTTAGACTACACGGGATTATTTGGGATTATTTTAAATCTAAGTTGAGGGTAAATGAGACATTTTCTCTTTGAACTTCATCGCCGTTGGAAAGCTCTACTTATAAAGTTTTCTTAAAAAAATGATCATGAAGGAAAGAGAAAAAGCTCCACTAAAAAAAGTGACCTACTGGATAAAAATCACAGAGGCCAAATTCATTAGAAAAATAGATATAAATCAAGTAATACGATCTCAATCCTAATTCTCTTCAATCACTTACACAAGCATAACGATGGCGTCATCTTGAGTAACAACATCCTAACCTTATTTGCGAATAATGGTGATACCCCCTTTCAGGCTGTAATCAATTAGCAGTTCTCGCTCACTTTCCCAGATGAGCCTGAGTTGGGTGAGTTTTTGTGGGGCTTTGTCAGTCATCACATCAACGACCCTTCCAATGGGCATAATCGGCCCGTGAGCCATTGATTAAGCTGTTTATTTTTTTTGAGAAGTTAGTTTTTCAGGATTGAGAATCTTAGGTTTATGATGGAATCCCTGAAGATGTCGAATTTCAGTTTTTATCACTTTTTGTATAAAAAAAATTAAGCTATTTCCTCAAAAACCTCAACATGGAATTCGTTTGAGTATCCAATTTTCCATGTTATAGCAATAAAGAATTGAAACTTAACTTACTCATTTTTTTTGGATTCAAAACTTAACTTCTTTCCCTGGTTGCCTCAATTCCTTTGACAACTTAAAAAAGTTCTTAAGCTATATCATTCTCCCCCATACCTTCCCCATCTCCTCTGCCTTCACCTTATCAGTCAACTTAATATACTTCTTAAACGTCTTATAGCTCTTATGCCCGGTAATCGCCATAACCGTCTCTGGCCGCATCCCCTTCTCAAGCGATAACGTTACAAAGGTACGCCGTGCCGTATGCGTAGATATAAAAGCATACTTGGGTTTACTCGCTTCTACCCGAGCAACACCCCGATAACGGACCAATGTCATCATTTCATCGATACCTGCCAGTTCACATAGTTCCTTGATAAAGTCATTGGTCTTTTGACTTGAATAAACAGGGAGAAAGCCAGGTTCATCCTTATAGAGGTTCAGAATCTCAAGTGCAAAATCACTTAGGGGAATGATTAGTTTGTCTTTAGTTTTTATCGTCCTCAATGCGATATACCTTTCTTCAAAAACATCCTCAGGTTTTAGATTCTGCACATCAGAAAAACGGAGTCCGGTAAAGCAACAAAAACAAAAAACATCGCGGACATTATTTAACCTGGGATTTTCTGACAGATCCATATTGTAAAGGCGCATTAGTTCATCTTCAGTCATGTAAACAATATCCGCATCCTGCTTGATCAACTTAAATTTTTTGAAGGCATAATTATGATGGTACTCTCTTTCGGCAGCCCAACCTAAAAATGCCTTTAATGAAGCTACATATTTGGCGATCGTGTTATTAACGAAACCTAAATCCTGAATATAGTATGCCTGGTATTCTTCATAAAAAGAAATGGTAATTCGATCAAAGCTGAGGTTTACCCTCTTCTTCTGTTGAAAGTCTATCAAATGCTTACGCAAAGTATGGTATTTCTGAATTGTCCGATGACTTTTTGTAACCTTTGAAACCTCAATGAATTTGTCGAACAAATCAAAAAACCCGTTCTTTTCTTCCTCTTCTAAGCGAAAAACCCTATTCAGTTCCTCTTTCATATAAACAGCGGTTATAGGAATCTTCTTCAGCCGCGCATTTCGATAAATCTTCTTCGCTTGGGCTGCTACGTCGTCTAGGTAATCATTTAAATCTCCAGAATCCAGGTATGTTCGTTTTGCTTTTTTCTTATCAAAACTCCAATCTTTTGGCTTGATACTCTCACCGATGTAATACTTTACCTCTTTACCTTGAAATCGGAAAGAAAGGTATATTGCAGTTGGGTTTTTGCTTTTTTTATCCCGTAAGTAAAAATGAGTAGTAGCCATAAAGGAATTTATCTTCAATTTACGTTTTGTTTTTCTATTGTTGCCAAATCTGTTGATTATGGGTGTTGAATTAATTATGCTGGTATGGACCATATCCAATACCACTTTCTTTTGCGCCGTGAATATCATGGATTGATTCCTG
>JBCCIF010000088.1:0-13099 GCA_039028335.1 Bacteroidota bacterium | reverse complement strand
CCGACTAAATCTTCTGGGTAAACTTTAGGATCTTCGTCATATCTTCTCACAAATTCATTGGCATTATTTGGGTTCAAACCATTTCCTAAAACGGGGTCTTCATTTGGTGCAAATGCCCATACATCAGCATACCCTTCGTTCATACCTCCATTTTGGAAATTCGATCCAAGGTTGATATAGAATGTATTATTTATTCCATGACCGTATTCGTGATAGACTACATCCGCAATTTTCGCCAGAGAAACGCACGTACCGT
The DNA here is from genome assembly GCA_039028335.1 of Bacteroidota bacterium. Classification (GTDB taxonomy): domain Bacteria; phylum Bacteroidota; class Bacteroidia; order Flavobacteriales_D; family JABDKJ01; genus JABDKJ01. Next base: position 12,843 of record JBCCIF010000088.1, on the reverse strand, counting down.
TATTTAAGTCCACATAGAAATTTATTGAGGAACCATCGTAAAAGGCATTACACGTTTGCTCATTAATGTCAACATTTGTCGTAAGCTGTATATCCATCCCTGTAAAGGTGGGTAACTGACTCTTCATGTAATCGTGAATCACATTTACAGAATGATAAGCCGAAATTTCGTTGATATTGGCATCATTATCCACACTCACCTCATTGTCACCTTCCATTAAAGTTATGTCAAAATTTGGCGTATCGTTGCTAATGTTATTTACTATTCTCGACCAAAGGCCTTCTAAACGGATTGAAGCATCAATTGGCCCGGTTTCGCTTGTCACCAAATTTCCAAGCTCATCTGCATTATAGGTCATACCATCTATTTCAACCTCTATATTCGGCATGTTGAGCACTTCTTCAGGTTGTGAAGCATCTTCAAGAAAACCAGTTCCGGTGATCTGAACATTCACAGCCAAATTGTCTGCAATATCATGATCGCATTCTGGCCCACATGAATGCACTTGGTTCTGACGATACAAAACCTCTCCAGATTGCGCATCTACAATGGTAAAGTATCTTCCAGGCACTTGAAAAGCATCCATTATACTCACTTCCGCTTGATAAACGAGGTGAAAAGTATAGTCTCCATTTACTTCAATAGGAAGAATAGCCAAATCTTGCTCAATGCTTTCCGCTGTTATATTGTTCAAACCTTCTTTTGCCGCCTCCAGTGCTTCTGCATGATCGATTCCGGGAATGGTGCTCAGTTCTATATCCGTGAAAATATCCGCACCAAACATGATGATTTCATAATAGGGAGTCACTTTGACAGTAAGTCGCGACCATAACACATCCAATCCTTCGTGCTTTTGCTGATAATTAATCCAGGCATGTTTAGAATTAGTCGTTTGACCAGCAAAATTTAAATCCAATTGATCAATACCAAATGGTGCAAGTTCATTTTGGATGAATTGCTCTGCAGCATCAACTTGAGAGGATGCACTCAACTGAATTGGCGAACCAAAAGCCCTGTGTGGCATTGCGGATGATTCGTTGAATCTAACGTTCCAACCAGCATGAGCACTTTTAAACGATTGCCAGGCTTCCGAACTTCTTAAAAACGCCTGCTGATTTAAATCAACCGTTTTCGACTCCTTAATGAATCTGACTTCATTAGGATCCGCACTAAAAAAGATGTTCGTATTCTGCGCTTCAATGCTAAAAGCAAATAAAAAGGAAAAGAATAAGAGTAGGTTTGACTTCATATTATAATAAGTTTAATGACTAAAAATGCACAATATATTTGACAATCGAGCATAAATAATGTTCTGAAAAATAGTATTTCTATTACACAAAGAATGACAAACCATCATAAGCAAGAGCTGTATTTTCAGGCAATTCAGCTTGCACTTCGTCATGCTTTCCCATAAGATGGCTAATATGTGTGAACAAGGTTTGTTCTGCGCCAATCTCCTTCGAGATTTGAATTGCTTCGCTTAAGGTGAAATGTGAAATATGATCTTCTTTTCTCAATGCATTTAAGACCAAGACCCTCGATCCTTTTATTTTTTCAATTTCATCTTCTTCTATGGTCTTTGCATCAGTAATGTAAGTGAAGTCACCAATTCGAAATCCCAATACGGGTAATTTATAATGCCAAACCAGAATTGGAATTATTCTATCCCCGTTTATTTCGAAAGGTGAGTTGTTTATGTGATTCAACTTGATCCTTGGAACTCCAGGGTAGCTGACTGTATCGAAGGCATAATGAAAATCATTTTTAATCGCTTTAAGAACGTTTGCATTTCCATAAACCTGGGCATCTTTTTTATTTCTGAAATTAAAAGCACGGACGTCATCTAAACCTGCGATATGATCCTTATGCTCGTGCGTAAACAAAAAAGCATCGACATCCTTAACACTTTCTCGCAACATTTGATAGCGAAAATCTGGTCCGGTATCAATTACAAAAGTATTTCGCTCAGTTTCAATAAGTACAGAACATCTTAACCTTTTATCTTTTGAATCTGTGCTTTGACAAACTGAACAATCACAAGCAATAACTGGAACACCCTGTGATGTACCTGTGCCCAAAAAAGTGACTTTCATTCAGATTTTACGTAGAAATTATTCAAGGGTAAACTTACATTTATTTATCCCATTAAAATGAAAGCTCTATTTTTGAATTAAATTTTGAACATTGGAACGAATAATTCCTTCTTCTAAGCAAAAAGCACTTCGAATAAATCTCGATCCTGATATCTATGGAAATTTTGCGGAGATAGGTGCGGGACAAGAATCTGTCCGTCATTTTTTCAGAGCAGGCGGTGCTTCTGGAACTATAGCAAAGGCTATGAGCGCTTATGACAAGGCATTCAGTGACTCTATTTATGGTCCAGAAGAAAAAAACCGATACGTCTGTAAGTCGCGTTTGGACAAAATGCTTGACCACGAGTACAATTTAATGAATGTGCGTCTCGACCGAAAGGACCATGCTACTAAAAAATACTTTGCTTTTGCAAACACCATTGCTACCATTGACTATAAGAAACGATACCCAGGACATGGCTGGGTAGGGATTCGTTTTCAAACACATCACGATAAAGAGCCGAATGATGTCATCTTGCACATAAAGCCACTAGAGAATGATGCGCGTTTACAACAAGAGACTATAGGTGTTCTGGGAGTCAACCTTATCTATGCCTCTTATTTCTATGCCGATGATCCAGATGCATTCTTAGATTCATTATATGACCATCTTCATAGAGATCAGTTAGAGATTGATTCGATCAACTTTAATGGCCCCGATTTCGAAAATATCGACAATCGATTAATGAGTTTGAAGTTAGTTCGTAAAGAAATGACACAAGCTGTCATCTTTAGTCCCGATGGAAGCAATCTGCAGCCAAGTGACCTTTTATATAAGAAGAACATTCTAGCTATAAGAGGGAGCTTTAGACCTGTAACCAAAGTGAACATTGATATGATTCTAAATGGTTATGATGAATTCATTAAAGATGAACGCGTAGATAAAGATAAGCTCCAGGTACTTTTTGAAATTACCTTGAACAACTTAAGGGCAGATGGAGAAGTAGATGAAAAAGATTTCCTAGACCGTGCCGATATTTTGTGCTCCTTGGGACAGACCGTAATGATTTCGAATTATAGAAAGTATTACAAACTCTGTGAATACCTTTCGAGTTTTACGAAAGAACGCATGGGATTCATTATGGGAGTTGATCACTTGCAGGAAGTTTTTACGGAAAAATATTACCATAATCTTAATGGAGGAATGCTAGAAGCTTTTGGTATACTTTTTACACGTGATGTTAAGATTTACCTTTACCCATTCAAGAGTAAAAATGATATCATCAACAGTGAAACCGTTCAAATCCACCCTCGATTGGCCCCGCTTTACGATTATTTAAAATTTAATAAAAGAATAATCGATCTAAAGAATTACAATCCAGATGTACTTACTATTTTTTCTAAAAAGGTTCTTCAAATGATCAAAGATGGAGAAAGCGGATGGGAAGATATGGTTCCTTCTTATGTTGATGTAATTATTAAAAAGAATCAACTTTTTGGGTATAAGACTGAAGTTAAAGAAAAAATTTCCTAATCGCTTAACAAGGTTTTTTCTCCCTTACTGTAATCCAGAATATATCTTTTATCGGCTTCATAAAATTTATAACGAAGACCTTCCATAAACTCTATTTTGGTATGGTTGACATCGGCAATTGACTCTCCTTTCGAATTCAAAAGGCCAAATTGACCATTTATATTCTCAATTCGATAATAGGTACCTAGTCCAATTATCATTGTACTGTCCTTTTCGAATACAACGTTATCATTCTCATCAATTAAAATGTGAAAGTCTTTTTTGCGAGCTATCAGCAAATCACCTCTTGTTCCTCGAATTTCGTCAAATAACCGACCTCTCCTTTTTGAATTTTTGAGATCGAGAAACCTCATTTTGTTTTTTGACCTTAATGCAAATTTACCATAGCCTATTTTCACGATCTCGTCATTTTGGAATGGAAAAACAATTTCGAAAGCCCTGTTCATCAAGCCCCAATTTCCTTTTTTCAGGACTTTTACGAAGTCTTCGCTAAAAAAGGATTCTGGTCGGCTATGAGCATCAAACCACTCGCTCATCAAAGTATCTCTATAATATGCTATTTTTCCTTCCTTCTCAATTAAACGGATTCCAGCATCACTCGTTGATATGAAGTTGTATTCGGGTGAAAACAATATACTATCTAAGCCATTCCTTAAACCGTATTTTCCTTCAGATTTGAAGCGTTGCTCTCCCTTCTCGTCTGGGATTTCAAGCCATTCGTACTGAGGCTCAATCAAAAGTCGTCCTTTTTTGTCAATCATACCATAAGCACCGGCATCTTTTACTATTAAGCGATTAGCATTAAAATCACCAACAGGAACGAACGGACAGTCTAATTTCAATTCACCGTATCGATTATAAAAGGCATAACTTTTTCGGTCATATGCCATAATGAGAGAATCTGCATATTCACCAATTTCTTCATAAATAAATGGTAAGATTACTTTACCCCTTCGATCTATCAGACCATAGTCTCCTTCTCTTTCAACAACCGCGAGGCCATTCTTAAAGTCAAATGCATCATCAAATTCAATGTTCGAAATTTTCTGACCATCAAACCGCATAAAAACAAATTTTCCTTCTTCTTCAATTAAGTTTATGCCCTCTTTATACCTTTCAAAATAAGGCCCCTCTTCATTCACGTTTTGTTCATGCAGTTGATTAAAATGAGATCTGTATTTCGCGACATATTTATGGTCTTGAAGTTCTGGCAATCTTGATACCAGACTATCTAAATTTCGAATATTGAAATCGTACAATTCAAACTCGACCATTGCCTGAATGGCCTTATCGCGATTAGGGTTTTCAGGATATAATTCTATGAATTTTTTGAAGTACTCAGGACGATCGATTTGGGCGTACAAAGCGAAGAGTTTATTTTGGGTATTCGACAAATATGGACTTGAAGGATGATCGCGAATGAACTTGACCAGTTCTTTTTCTGAGCCAGAAGCCGTTTGCTGCTCAAATTGAATGCGATCATAGATTTCCTTTGCTTTATTTTTTTCGATTGCATCAGGAAAATCTGCCATAAATCGAGAAAGAGCAAGCAATGAACCTTCATTGACTGCTTTTTGAAAAGCGACTTTATGAATTTCAGACTGCACGGCCATTTCAACGGAAAAATTTGGAAACCTATCCTTAAATTCCATAAGAGATTCAATATTGGACTTATCCAATTCGTTGGCATAAACGAGCTCTCCAATACGCATTTTTGACCGGCATAATTGCAAAGAATCAATGCTCCAATTCTTGAGGCGCAATTCTTCTTTCTCATCAATTATTTCAAAATGGAATAGCGCTCTATTGATATAAAATTCTGCACTATCCACATTGTGAAAATGATTCTTTTCAATGGAATACATTTGACTCAATCCAAATGACGCGGCTACCTTTTCTTTATCCTTTAATTTTTCAAATATCCTTTTTGCTTCGAAGTAATTATGAATGGAAAGTGCCTCAAATGCCTTGTCCAACTTTGCATTGCTCAGCGTAAATGAAAGTAAAAGTGGAATTATAAAGAGACGAGTACGATTCATTTAATTCGTTCTATAAAAAAAGGGTAATCCTCATTTGAGCATTACCCTCTTCATATTCATTCAAATTTCTATCGGTGCATGTCTTCATGAACCAATTGATATTCTTTGTCATCCATGTAAAACTCCTTGCCCAAGTCTATTGTAACTTGTGCCGAATCACGCATGCCGGTTTGATAAAGATGCTCTGAATAAGATATAAGCGCATATTTGGCCATTATCACTTGTTCATTGCTCAGCTCATCAAAATCACTTTCAGATCTAAAGCTCACTCTTTTCATGGCTTCTTTTGCTCCACCAATATCATTCATTTTCGCGAGGCAAAAACCATACATCAGCCAAGATGCCTGGCAGTTTGGATCCATTTGAGTTAAATATTTATAATAGGTTTTAGCCTTGGAGTACTTTTCCTCCTCGATAAAATTTTCACCTACCTCCATGGCATCTGATCTCAAATTCATCAGGTGTTCTTCAAATTCACTTTCATACTTATACGATTTGTCCTTCTTTCGATACTTTGCTGCATTCTTCATTGCATCCTTGAAAGCTTTTGGATAGTCTTCATCAAACTCTTCATTTTTGGACATCTCATAACATGCCATTGACATAAACATATAGGGCATTGGTTCCTTTCTTCGCTTATCGTTTTGCGTTATAGCCTCAGATTTCATAAGCAATTGTTCATATTTTTCATCAATGAACAAGTTCCAGAGTTTTGTATAATCCGGTTCTTCTGCTTCATCATCTTTTTGAGCAAATCCCGCAAAAGTCATCCCACAATACAATAGGGCAAGTACTAATCTCAATTTCATGTGTTATTCAATTTGAACTGATAAAAACAAATTTAGTGCCTAAAATCATAAAATTTTGATTCTCTGGCATTTTTATTCCCATTAATGAGCTAATTTCTAAAAAATATGAATGAAACGAGCTAGATTTGAAAATTCATGCGAATTGACATTATTACAGCATTGCCTTCACTTATTGAAAGCCCTTTTAATGACTCCATCTTAAAACGCGCGCAGGACAAGGGAATCGTTCAGGTCCACATGCACAATTTAAGGGACTATTCATCGCATAAAAACAAAAATATTGACGATTATGCCTTTGGAGGGGGTGCTGGAATGGTGATGAGTATTGAGCCGATAGCTAACTGCATCCAGGGTTTAAAGGATTGCAGAAAGTACGATGAAATTATTTACATGAGTCCGGATGGTGAGAGACTCAATCAAAGCCTTTGTAATCGCCTTTCTACATTTGATAATTTACTCATTCTTTGCGGTCATTATAAAGGCGTTGACGAAAGAGTCCGTGAACATTTTATTAGCCGAGAAGTGAGTATAGGTGATTATGTCATTTCAGGAGGTGAATTAGCTGCTGCGGTATTGGCCGATAGCGTCATTCGATTAATACCAGGTGTACTGAATGATGAAACTTCTGCCTTGAGTGATTCGTTTCAAGACAAATTGCTTGCACCGCCTGTATACACCAGGCCGGCAAATTTTAATGGCTGGAAAGTTCCAGATGTTTTGTTAAGCGGAAATTTCCCGAAAATTGAGGAATGGAGAAATAAAAAAGCACTTGAAAGAACGAAAGCCAGAAGACCGGAACTTTTTGACGAAGATTAATTGCATAAAAAGGCTTCCCTTTTATAATAATTTGTCGTAATATTGCAGCCCCAAAAATTGAAGGTCATGAACCGGGTAAAAGAAATAGAACAATCCATAAGAGAGTCTGTAAATATTCCAGATTTTAATGCAGGTGACACGATAACTGTACACTATAAAATTAAAGAAGGTAATAAAGAAAGAGTGCAGCAATTTCAAGGAGTAGTTCTTCAAAGAAGAGGAAGCGGCGCAACAGAGACTTTTACGGTTCGCAAAATGTCTGGAAATATTGGTGTAGAAAGAATTTTCCCTATTAGCTCTCCTTTCATCGACAAAATAGACGTGAACAAGCAGGGTTCTGTTAGAAGAGCGCGTATTTTTTACTTAAGAGAGCGTTCTGGTAAGGCAGCACGTATCAAAGAGAAGAAAACCTTCAACAAGTAAGGATCATTTAGATTCCAGTTCTCATTTTCATTTCCTAGAAAAGCATCCTTCAAAAGGCCTTGTTACTTTTTGCCTTTCATTTTTATGCTTTCAACATTCGTTCAGTAAAGTGTTCGAGCATGTTGATCAATTCTTCTTCGCATGCACCTCCTTTTTGACAAAGACTTGTTAGCCTCGGCAGGTGTTCAGCAAAATAAACTTGATTATTGGCCATTTCAAAGAGATTACTAGCCATACTGGTGGCGTATTTAAAGCCTGGGTTAATCGCTAAAATTAAATCAGAAACTGCGTTTACAACTTGGGTATAGCTCTGAAAAAATCCCCCCTTGTTCTCTTCATCGACCAAAGCAGTATGATAGGACTTTGCTCCTTCTTTGATGACCACTCTATGAAGTAAATGTTCATTGATGTATTCATTCATAGAGTTCTCTGAAGTAGCGCGCACAATGCAGTGTATAGCGATATTCAACCTCTTGTTGGCATCATCGACATATTTAATGTTCGTGCTTATCAAATAATGCACCCATTCCCAATACCAAGAGGTTAAAAATAGAAGCAAGAAATGCTTGTTCGGAAAATAGCGGTAAATGGACTTTTCAGTCGAACCAATCTCATGTGCCAATTTTTTGAAATTAAATTGTTCGAAGCCCAAGTCATCTATAAGAATTATACTATTCTTAAGGATCTTCTTTCCCAGCTCTGTATCCTGCGGGTCTCTCGAATAGAGACTTTCGTTCACCTTAAACTTGATTCCTAAAATCATTTCGCTTTTTGACGGAACAAATATGCAAAATATCTGTTTCACTTTCTAAAAAGACACAAAAACATGTTTTATTGACAGTTATACTGTCATTTAATAGTTTTGTACTATATTTATCTCCTTGAAAAAATATTTGAAAATAACAGTCGCCCTTATTTCCCTATTGAGTATCTCGGCAAATGAAATTTTCGCATTGACCGGTTTGGACAACGATTGGGCTGTTGAGTGTGAAAGCATGGCTGAAAATTCAAATGAAAGTGAATCTCAAGAAAATCTAGAATCCGAAGAAGAACCTGAATTTATTCATTCCAAATGGATGAAAAAGGTAGAATTGAAAAGTCAATTTTTCAATTTCAGTGATTTCAAAATTATTCATTTGCACTCACATGTTTTGGAGATACCGTCTCCCCCTCCGGATAGCAAATAATCTTTTTTCGTGTACATCTACGGATGTAAATTTCAATTTCAAATTTTATTTATTCAATCATGAGTTCAAATTCAAATCAAAATATATTTCAAAACTTAAAAAGTGACATACCCGCAAGTATTGTTGTGTTTTTTGTCGCTATCCCGCTTTGTTTGGGAATCGCCTTAGCCAGTGGAGTTGAGGACAATTTATTCTCTGGACTGATTGCAGGTATCATCGGTGGTATTGTTGTCGGTCTGATTAGTGGTTCGCAAATCGGAGTCAGTGGACCAGCCGCTGGTCTAGCAGCGATCGTATTGGGAGCTATAAAAGAATTGGGCAGTTTCGAGATTTTCCTCGTTGCAGTCGTATTAGGTGGTTTAATTCAAATTCTTTTCGGCATTCTCAGACTTGGAATAATAGGCTACTATTTTCCCTCTTCGGTGATTAAAGGAATGCTCACAGGTATTGGGATCATCATTATCATGAAACAAATCCCCTACTTTCTTGGAATAAGCAAAGACACTTGGGATAACACAAGTGCTTTAGACTTTGCAGCAATATTCAGTAATCTTGAATTGGGCGCTGTACTTATTGGGTGTATTTCCATCGCTATTCTTTTATTTTGGAGCGGTGTGCTGGCTAAAAAGGCCAAGATCTTTAATTTGATTCAAGGACCTTTGGCCGTAGTTGTTTTAGGTGTAATTTATTATTTAACGACCCAAGGATCAAGCATTCAGGTTTCTCAATTCAACCTGGTGAATGTTCCAGTTCCAAAGGATATAGATAGCTTCTTTGGCCAATTCACTTTCCCAGATTTTTCAGCCATATGGAACAAGGATGTTTGGATTGTAGCCTTCACTATTGCTTTAGTTGCCAGTTTGGAAACCCTATTGTGTGTTGAAGCAACAGACAAATTAGACCCACAAAAGAGAATTACCCCTACCAATCGTGAATTATTCGCTCAAGGAATTGGAAACTCTCTATCCGGTCTTATTGGTGGACTTCCGATTACACAAGTTATCGTTCGAAGTTCAGCGAATATTCAATCTGGTGGTAAGACAAAGGCCTCTGCTGTGATACACGGCTTTCTGCTTCTCATTTCAGTAATTGCAATTCCCAATTTATTGAACCTCATTCCCTTCTCGGTACTTGCCGCAATCTTATTCATAGTTGGGTTCAAATTGGCAAAACCAAAATTGTTCGTTGAAATGTATCAAAATGGATGGAAGCAGTTTGTGCCTTTTATTATCACCGTAGGTGGTATTGCCATTACACAGGATCTTTTAATTGGAATTGGATTGGGACTTGCTGTGGGTATCGTTGTAATCCTTTGGAAAAGCTACAAGAATTCGCATTTCTTGCATATTCAAGATGTCAGTAACGGCATAAAAAGAATTAAAATGAGATTGGCTGAAGAAGTGACCTTTATCAACAAAGGTGCAATTTTGAAAGAGTTGAATAAAATTGAGGATAACTCGGCATTAGAAATTGATATGAGGGCCACGAAATTTCTCGATTACGATATCATCGAAATTTTTGAAGATTTTGCTGATCATGCAAAAGCCAGCAATATAAACTTCAAAATCATTGCTAAAGATCATGAGTTGGTCAATCCAGAGGCATCGACTATAGCGCTGGAATTGGCGCCAACTTTATAACATTTTGATTTGAATAATGAAGGGGCTGAACATTCGTGTTTGGCTCCTTCTTTTTGCCTATGAAAAATTTCGTTTTACTTTTATTTTCGTTCATATGCCTTCAAAGCTCAGCTCAATTAGATGAGACGCAAACCGGTGCTTGGTATATGCTTTTTTGGAACACTCAAATCAAGGACGGACCGTGGGGCTTTCAAGGAGATGTCCAGTATAGAAATTGGAATATCATTGGGGACTTGGAGCAGTTACTACTGCGTGGTGGACTGACTTACACACCTAAAAATTCAGTCGTAAAGTTAACTTTGGGCTATGCGAACATATCGACTGGAGTTTTTGGAGATTCTGATGCAAAGTCTTTCGAAAGCCGTATTTATCAGGAAGCGCTAATTCCACATAAAGCAGCGTCACGTTTATTTCTTACCCATCGCTTTCGCTATGAGCAACGCTTTGTAGAAACTCAAGATTTCAGGACACGCTATCGCTATAACCTCTTTGTGAACATTCCATTAAATCAAAAAACGATCGAAGCAAAAACAGTGTATTTGGCACTCTACAATGAATTGTTTGTCAATGGTCAAAAAGAAGTTGGTAATGATCAAAGTGTTGCTCTCTTTGACCGCAATCGATTCTATTCTGCTCTGGGATATGCGATCTCCAAGGACTTAAAAACACAAGTGGGTCTTATGAGACAAAGCACGGACAATTGGAGCAAAAATCAATTGCAGTTAAGCCTGCACGCAAATTTTTAACTATTGATAAGTCTATTGCTTGATGATGACTCCATCAGCAAGAAATCCTACATTGTATTCCGGCTCGGTAATTTTGGCTATTTCTTCAGGAGTTGCCCCTCCATCTTCAGCATAGTGTCGCGCCATTTCCACGCTAACAGTATCTTGCCAGGCAATTCCTTGCATAATTGCCATCCTTCCCTCTTGCCCCTCTGTAGGGACAAAAAATCCATAGTCCTTAAACTTAACACGAATATCATCTCCGGCTTCATTTCTCAATGTCATCCAGCATCCCTTTTTCGCGCAAGTTCCAGTTATCTCACCTTCTACCTTTCCTTCGTAAGTTCCCGTGTCATTGACTTTTGAAATTAGGTCTTTCAATGAAATGGCACCTTCCATCGTGATCTTTTCACCAAAATAAGACTCATTCTGCTCTCCTACTGCAACAGGTTCAGCAGATTTTGAAGCACAGGCACTTAGGAAGATAATACCAAGTAGTGTAAAAAGTAGATTTTTCATATCGTTTATTTTCTGCAAATATAAAGGTATCGAATTATTCAAGCTCATTTTTAGATGGGTCTTCTTTTCTATAGTGATAGACAATTTTCACATTTGATTTCTGTTCTTCCAAAATTTTCTGCAACTCTTCCATTCGTTTCAGCTCCTGTTCCTCTAGCATTTCATCTATCTCAAACTGATAGATCTTTCTTTGCGGCCCATCCTTTCTGAAGAAAAAAGCCATTGCTGTACCTGCAAGAGCTCCGTATAAATGTCCGTCCCAGGAAATGCGTTTTTCTATATTCCCCTCCAATGGTAGCACGCCCCAAAAAAATGAACCATAGAGAAACGCGACCAACATAGAAATACCCATTAATCGCGGGTTTTTACGAATTATTCCACTTACGAACAAAAATGAAGCTAAGCCATATACGACACCTGAAGCCCCTATATGACTCGACCCAAGTTGACCTGCTATCCAAAGCCACATTCCGCCAAGCAAATAAATAAAGAGCAAAGACTGCCAAGCAATTTTCTTATAAAAATAGAAGAGGCAAAATGTCAATACCAAAAGTGCTGTTGAATTCCCCCAAACATGCGACCAATCTTTGTGTAAAAAGGGCATGGTAAAAATGCCTTTAAGACCCTTCAGATCTTTTGGTTTCATGCTGTAATGCTTCAGGTAAATCCAATCCATGTATTCAACAAAATGAATTCCAACGATAACAAGTACAAGTGAAAGCGCAATTACTAAAGGCCATTTCCAATTTTTTATCTCTTCGTCTGTCATTGTTAATTTCTGCTAATATTTTTTATGCTTTTAAAAGTCTGTTTAGATTCATGTAAATAATGTATTCATGAAAATCAAAATCACGGTCATTTTTGTCTTCGTTTTTTCAATTTCTGCATATGCCCACATGCAGAATGAAAAAGAAACTCAATCCATCGAGTTGCCAGTAAAGGATAGGATAAATGAAAAGCCCAGTTTTCAGTTGCCCATGTTCAGACTAGAACGAAAATTCAGACAAGACAAATTAAGGGAACATCCTTTACCCTAAATTACTTCATTCTTCGTTCTAATTTTATATTATCGTAGGCCT
>JBCCIF010000087.1:0-13147 GCA_039028335.1 Bacteroidota bacterium | reverse complement strand
CTTGGAACAATTGCTGTTTATGGGCATTATTCTTATTGGTGTCTTTATTACAAATAGACCCCAAAGATCGTTGCCGAATTAAAATTGTTTACATAAATTTGCAGCCCCTTAAAAATAGGGCAATAAATTATTAGAAAATGTATGCTATAGTAGAAATAGGCGGGCATCAGTACAAAGTAGAAAAAGACCAGCAGCTTTATGTCAATAGATTGTCTGGAGAAAAAGGCGATAAAGTTCAATTTGACAATGTCCTTTTGATCGACAATGGAGGTAAAGTAAATGTTGGCGCCCCCGTTATAGATGGCGCAGCCGTAGAGGCAAAAATAGTCGACCATCTAAGAGCAGATAAAGTAATCGTATTCAAGAAGAAACGAAGAAAAGGTTACAAAAAGAAAAATGGTCACAGACAGGACATAACTTCTGTTGAAATTTCGAAAATCATTGAGAAAGGTGCAAAAGCCTCTGGAAGTTCAAAAGCAAAAGCAGCTCCAAAGAAAGCTGAGGCAAAAGCTGACACGACTGCAAAAGTAGAGGCGCCTAAAAAGGAAGCACCTAAAGCCGCTAAAGGAGGAAAAGATGATTTGAAGAAAATCGAAGGTATCGGACCAAAATGCGCAGAACATTTGAACAATGGCGGAATCAATACCTTTGCCGACTTGGCTGATGCAAAAATCGAGCGATTGCAAGAGATTTTAGATGCCGCAGGACCGAGATACAAAATCATCAATCCATCTACTTGGGCAGAACAAGCAGTTTTAGCTAGAGATGGAAAATGGGATGAGTTGAAAAAATTACAAGACGAATTAGACGGAGGAGTTAGAGATTAATTCCTTGTTATTATAAATTTAGAAATTATGGCACATAAGAAAGGAGTCGGTAGTTCTAAGAACGGTAGAGAATCAGAAAGTAAACGCCTTGGGGTGAAAATTTTTGGAGGTCAGCATTGTATTGCTGGAAACATCATCGTTCGTCAAAGAGGCACAAAGCATTTTCCTGGTGACAATGTTGGGATGGGTAAAGACCATACACTATTTGCATTGATTGATGGAACCATAGAATTCAGAAAAAAGAGAAACAATAGGTCATACGTTTCCGTTATTCCAGCGGAAGATTAGATTTATTCTCCATAAAGATTTTAAAACTCTTCCGCGTCATTTTCTCATGATGCCGAAGGGTTTTTTTGTTTTAGCACATTAGATTAGATAATGCTTGAAGTAAAAAACATAGAACTCAATAAAGAAACAATCGCTGAGGCTTTAAAGAAAAGAAATGTCAATGCCAGTGATGATTTGGACAAAATTTTATCTCTAAATGAAGCCCGCAAGAAGGCGCAAATCGCAATGGAGGAGAAACAAAGTGATTCCAATAGCATTGCTAAGCAAATAGGTGACCTTTTCAAACAAGGCAAAAGAGAGGAAGCAGAAGCTTTAAAAGAAAGGCCAGCCCTATTAAAGGAAGAAATTTCGGAATTGAAGGAAGCCATGCAAAAAGCTGAAGAAGAAATGCGTGAACTTCTTTATACAATTCCGAATGCACCTCATGAGCTGGTTCCTCCGGGAGTCAACGAAGAAGATAATGAAGTTGTTTTAGAAGAGGGAACAATTCCTGCATTAGGTGAATGGGCGAAACCACATTGGGAACTCGCAAAAGATTATAACCTCATCGATTTTGAATTGGGAGTAAAAATTAGTGGAGCAGGGTTCCCTGTCTATGTTGGAAAAGGAGCTCAACTCCAAAGGGCATTGATTAACTTCTTTCTTAGTGAAGCACGCGAAGCTGGGTACACTGAACTACAGGTTCCGCATTTAGTGAATGAAGCTTCAGGATATGGTACAGGACAGTTACCCGATAAAGAAGGACAAATGTATCATGTCACATCCGATGACCTTTATTTAATCCCAACGGCTGAAGTACCCATTACGAATCTCTATAGAGATGTTATTGTAAAGCTAGAGGATTTCCCAATTAAGCGTTGTGGTTATACTCCTTGTTTCAGAAGAGAAGCAGGATCATATGGAAAAGATGTACGCGGTTTGAATAGGCTGCATCAATTCGACAAAGTTGAAATTGTAGAAATTGCCGATCCGCGTTCATCTTATGAAAACCTCGACCGCATGGTAGAGCATGTTAAGGGACTTTTGAATAAACTAGAACTTCCTTATCGTGTGCTTCGCTTATGCGGAGGGGATCTTGGTTTCACCTCATGTCTAACTTATGATCTCGAAGTTTATTCTACCGCACAGAGCCGTTGGCTAGAATGCAGTTCGGTTTCGAATTTTGAAACTTTTCAATCGAATCGTTTAAAACTGAGATTTAAAGACGACAATGGAAAAACGCAACTCGCACATACACTAAACGGATCTGCACTTGCGTTACCAAGAATAGTCGCAGCCCTTCTTGAAAATCATCAAAATGAAAATGGGATCAATATCCCAGTTGCTTTGCGTCCATTCACAGGATTTGATAAAATTCAATAAAATCATGAGGTTCCTTTTTTGTTCATTTTTGTTGATATGTCTTGGCTCTTGTGCTTCGCATCCCTTCTCTAAAGAAATGCAAGAGATTGATCGGCTTAATGCCCAATTAGATAGTATAGAAGTCGTTTTCCAGAGTATAGATTTAGAAAAGGCGGTAGCAAACAATGTTCAGGTCGAGCAAGATGCAAATGCACTAAAAATGTATGCTGAAAATTATCCAGATGCTTTTGAAAGCAAACTTGGCGTGCTTATTGATGAATTGAAAATTGCCAAAAAAGTATTTAGCCAAATTGAGAAAAATCATGGGCAATTAAAGGAAGAAATAAGCTATTCCAGAAAGCAGTTAAAAAACTTGAAAGGCGATTTAAAAAAGAATAATTTGAAGCTTGAAACAGGGCAAGATTATTTCGCAAATGAGAATAAAGCAATAAGCGATCTGATAAAGAGTGTTTCAATGATGAAACAAAATGAGAAGATAGGTGTAGTAAAATATGAAGCCCAGCTTGAACTGATCGAAGATTATAAGAAAAGACAAAATTGAGATTTTATACTTACATACTTATTCTTGGATTTTCCTTGATCTCCCAATTATCATTTGGACAAAATGAAGAATTGGCGGATGAATACTACAACAACGGGGAATTTGAGAAAGCACTTTTGTATTTCGAAGATATCTACAAGCAAAAGCCAGGTATGCAGACCTATGAGAAATACAGAACTTGTCTCATGGAAACAGAGCGTTTTGAAGAAGCGCAGAAGCTCATCAAAAAGCATATGAAGCGCTACAAAACCAAATTAGATTTACATCTAGACATGGCTGATGTTTATATTGCTTTAGGAGATGAATCAAAGGCTAACAACGAGTATGAGGAAGCAAAGAGCAAATTAAGTCCTCAGCGCGGCAGCATTTCACAATTGGCCAATGCATTTGCAAAACGCAATATGCAAGAAGAGGCACTTGATGTTTATAATCGTGGTAAAAAATTATTAAAAGAGGCAGGAAAAGAAAATGACGCGATCTACTTCAATTTTAGTATAGCAGATATTTATGGAAGTCAAGGTAAGTATGACTTGATGATCAAAGAGTACATTACCTATTTGGGATACAATCCAAATTATTTCAAAACTGTCAAAAACAGATTAAATAAGGCTATGGACTTCCAAGAAGAAGATCCAAATGTCGAATTGCTTAAGACTGAACTTTTGAAAAAGGTCCAACAAAATCCTGAAGAAGAAGTCTACTATGAACTTCTTATATGGGTTTTCACTCAAAAAAAGGATTTCAATTCAGCTTTTATTCACACGAAAGCTTTAGATAAGCGATTAAAAGAAGAAGGTGTTCGCATTATTCAATTGGCCAGTCTATGCTCAAATAATGGCGCTTATGATGTAGCGTCAAAGTGTTATGCATATATAGCTGAAAAAGGACCTGAAAATCGCTATTTCTACACGGGCAAGACAATGGAAGTAAGCACTCTTCGAAAGGCCTTGAAAGCTGATGTATATTCGAGCAAGGAACAATACGCTGAACTAAAGCAAAAATACCTTTCTGTAATTGAAGAACTCGGAAGGAGTGCTGAAACGACAAAAATTATAAGAGAACTTGCAACAATTGAAGCCTATCATCTGCATGAACCTGAATTGGCTCTAGATCATTTGGAGGAAGCACTTGAAACTCCGGGAACCACAGATGCTTTTAAGGCATGGTGCAAATTAGATATGGGAGATATTCTTTTGGCAGAAGGATATATCTGGGATGCTTCCATTAATTACTCTCAAGTTGATAAGGATTTTAAAGATGATTTATTAGGGCATGAAGCGCGATACAGAAATGCACGCATCTCCTATTACACCGGAGATTTTGATTGGGCACAAGCCCAATTAGATGTTCTCAAAGCGAGTACATCAAAATTAATCTCTAATGATGCTATGGATCTGTCTTTACTCATTACGGATAATTTGAATTTGGATACTATTGTTGATCCAATGTTGAAATATGCGAGGGCTGATCTTCTGACCGTTCAGAACAAATTTATGGATGCTACGGCTACTCTTGATAGTATTTCAGAAATGTACCCCGCTCATTCTCTTGAGGATGAAATTCTCTATCAAAGACATTTAATTGCCTATAAGCAGGGGCAATTCGAAAAATCTGCCGACTACTTAAACACTATTGTAGAGGATTTCTTCTATGACATCCTTGCTGACAATGCGCTTATTGAATTGGCTATACTACAAGAGGAAGTCTTCGAGAACGAAGAAAAAGCAATGCAGCTGTACGAAAAGCTAATCACAGATTTCCCTGGTTCAATCTACACGGCAGAAGCTCGGAAGCGTTTTCGTTACTTGAGAGGAGATATTTACAATTGACATCGTTAAATAATCACCTTTAAATTCCAGTAATTCGCTCCTCTTTAATTCTAAATTTGATCGTTAAAAATGAATTTCTCTGATGCCAAATTCAGTCATATATAATTTAACGATTTCTATAGATTACTCTGTTCACAACGATTGGCTGCAATGGATGATTGCCAAACATATTCCGGATGTCATGAATACAGGCTTTTTTCTCGACTATAGGCTATCAAAAATTTTAGCTGAAGAAGAAGGTGGAGTCTCTTATTCGATCATGTATACAGCGAAAGACATGGCCGCATTAAATACCTATCAAGCTATGCATGCACCTGCATTACAAAAAGAACATAGCGATAGATACGCTGGTAAATTTGCAGCTTTTCGAACGCTTTTGGAAGTTGTGGATAATGGTTAAACCAAAAAAACATCTTGGGCAACACTTTCTATTGGATCTTTCAATTGCCGAAGACATAGCCAAATCTTTAAGGCTAGAAAGCGAAATTGTCCTAGAAATTGGTCCCGGGACGGGAGTACTCACCCAATTTCTCAAAGAACTCTACCCGGAAAAACTAAAACTGATTGAAATTGACCGTGAGTCGATCGCTTATTTGAAGCAAAAATTTCCAGCCTTGATCAATTCAATTCATGATAAAGACTTTCTGCAACTTGATCTAAATGAACTAGGGACTAGTAGGATATCAATTATTGGGAACTATCCATATAATATTTCTAGTCAAATAGTATTCAAAGCTATCGAAAACAGAGAAAAAGTTGTTGAATTGAGTGGCATGTTTCAAAAGGAAGTAGCTGAGCGAATATGCGCAGGACCGGGAAGTAAAACTTATGGAATAATGAGTGTATTATCACAGGCATATTTTAAAGCCGAATATTTATTCTCCGTTCCTCCCAACGTCTTTAATCCACCCCCTAAGGTAGATTCAGGTGTAATTCGATTAAGTCGCTTCCGTTCCATCATTCCCGATTGCGATGAAGCCTTCTTTATCAGAGTGGTAAAGCAGGCCTTTAATCAGAGACGGAAAACGCTAAGAAATGCGCTAAAACCGCTCTTGCCCGAAGGATTTAAAAGTGACGTTTTACAATTGAGAGCTGAAAGACTTAGTGCAGAAAACTTTATTGAATTGAGCCGTGAAATTATTGATAAAAGCTAAAACTTCAACTGTATCACATAATAGATGATCGATCCGAGCATCATTGCCAAGCCTGAAAAAAGGAAAAGATAAAACCCTCCTGTTCTCCAAATCTTCTCGTCCACGATAACTTCAACGTCATCCATATTCTCAAGATAATATATCGTAACGGTATCTCCTTTTCTAATTCGTTTGATATTTGTAGCAAAATTCAAGGTTTTATATAGCCAAATACCTGATTCGTTTTTAAATTGAATTCTTGGAATTTTAGTCCCCGCTTTTCTTTCAATGCCTATTACCTCAGCTTGAGTCATTTTACCAAAATTCTTAATTCTATCAGAGTTCCTTTTACTTTTAAAGGCTATGAATATGAGCAAGTAGCCCGCAAGAAGACAAAATACAAACTCGAAACCCATGGCCTATACCCGAATCAAAATGGATTAAGTGAATTCCTTTCTATCACTTTCTTTGAGGTCATTCACTATGCTCTTGATTTTTTGCTCATCGCTTTTCTTCACCACCATGAAAGCTGCTTCGGTCTCGACAACGATATAGTCCTGTAATCCTTGCAGTACGACCAGTTTGTCAGTTGTTATCTTCACCATGTTGTCCTGCGAATCATACATCAAAACATTTTTCCCAACTATCGCATTATCATTGACATCTTTATCAATATGTGTATAAAGAGAGCCCCAAGTTCCTAAATCTGACCAGCCGAAATCTGATAAGATCACCTGAACAGCGTCAGATTTTTCCATGATTCCATAGTCAATAGAAATATTCGAGCAATTGGGATACATGGACTCGATAAAGGTTTTTTCTTCAGGAGTATTGTATTTGGCAGTACCTTGAGAAAATGCTTCATACACATCGCGAAGGTCTTTTTGAAATGCCTTCTGGATATCCCTCAATGTCCAAATAAAAATTCCAGAATTCCAGAAGTAATTCCCTTCGCCTAAAAATTCCTCTGCAGTTGCAACATCGGGTTTCTCTCTAAATTGAATTACGTCTTTTACACTTCGTGTATTTCGAGCACCTTCTTTTTCGAATTCGATATAACCATAGCCTGTGTCAGGTCGGCTGGGTTTTATTCCTAAGGTAACCAGACTACCCGCAGTTTCGGCTTGATCGAAAGCTATTTGAATAGTATCGACAAATTCGCTTTCATTCAAGATCAAATGATCAGAAGGAGCAACGATAATATTGGCGTTTTCACATTCTGCCGCTATTTTAAAGTTCGCATAAGCTATACACGGTGCAGTATTGCGCATGCACGGTTCCAATAAAATTCGCTTCTCGTCTATCAAAGGAAGCTGTTTCTTAACCAAATCAAAATAAAGTTCATTGGTGACAACCAATATATTCTCTGCTGGACAAATTTTAGTCAAACGTTCGAATGTCATTTGAATGAGCGACTTTCCCATACCCAACACATCGTGAAATTGTTTAGGGTATTCCGTCCTGCTCATAGGCCAGAATCTACTTCCAATTCCACCGGCCATTATGACACCGTAGTTTTGCATGTCCTTTATTTAGGTCAATTTTTCAAGTGCCTTTTTGATTGAGTCAACCGATCCTTGGACATCTTCTCTTTTTGCCGTGCCAATCGAAAGTCTATACCATTTAGAGGTTCTAGGCGCGCCAAAACAATAAAAAGGGACTAAGGCGACCTTGGCTTCATTCAACAAATAAGAAGTGATGTCTTCAACAGAATCTATAGTACTGCCATCTGGTTTGGTCTTACCTATTAAATCAAATCTTACCGTTAAATATATCGCTGCTTGAGGTGCAATAACATCAATAGGCATTCCCTGGTTCTTCAAATTAATCAGACCATTGTAAATCCCGTTCAAGCGATATGCAAACTCTTCATTCAGCCTATCGCTATCCTTCTTTACTTGATCTAGATTTGAAAGGTAATTCCCCGATGCTACTTGTTCGGCTTTTGGCGACCATGCGCCCATATGACTCAATATCGCCTTCATTCTACCGATTAATTCTGAAGGACCGTATACCCAACCAACACGTACTCCAGTTCCAGCAAAAGCTTTCGACATTCCATCAATTGTAATGGTGTATTCTCTCATTTCTGGATATAAGTGCACCGGATTCCAGTGCTCTGTTTCACCATGCGTAATCATCCAATAAACAGAATCGTACATAAGATAAACTGGTTTCCTATTGCCCGCTCTTTTTCGATTCTCTTCAAGAACTACTTCACATATTTCCCTTAATGCTTCTTTAGAAAAGGTCGTGCCAGTTGGATTCAGTGGTGAACAAAGTGCCAACATTGTAGCATTCGAAATATGCTCTCGAATAGCAGCAGCACTCGGCATGAAATTGTCTTCTGGATGCGTCTCAATAATTACAGATTTGCAGGAGTTGAGATGTGAATAATGATTATTGTTCCATGAAGGTGCCGGATAGAGTACCGTATCTTCAGGATCAATCAAAGCACGATAAGTAGCATATATCAAAGGCCGAGAACCGCTAGACACAAGGATATCATCAGCCGAATAATCTAGGTTTCCAAACTCTTTAAGGTATTTACTTACCGACTCCCTCAATTCAGGCATTCCATTCGCCATAGGATAATTGGTATAGTCCTCTTGATATGCTTTTTGAATTGCACTCTTCCATCCCTCTGGTATAGGAAATACATGCGGATTGAAATCTCCAATTGTGAAATTATATATATGTTCCCCTGCAGCAATTTTCTTCTTAACCTCTCCTGCCAGTTTGATTATTTCGGAGCCGACAAGACCATGAGCCATTTGAGAAAACTGAGCCACAGTACTTTCCATTGTATCTTGCATAAAATCTATTAAATGTGGCGCAAAAATAAGAAAATAAGGGTGCTGATGAGCGATAGACAATTATAACATATTAACCTCAGCAATCGGGCTAACCAAATATTCTCGATTACTTTCTATATCGAGGCATTTGAATCGTTTCCTTAGCTTTTCTTTTTTGATCATTTGTCTACCTCCCGGTAATGAAAACGGAACATCAAAAGGTATGTCTTCTAGGAGCATTTGAGGATTCTCGTCATATTTACTCAGAGCACGAGTTAAATTTTCATCAGTACATGATGAGGCTTTAGGATTCGCAATATAAGATTGGAGAGCATCTTGAATATCCTGAGGAAAGACCTGAACGTGTTTTAGAAGTAATTTTCTGAACTCACTCTTCCAAAGTTTACCATGCGGATGCTCTAAATTATGCTGAATTTTCCATGTATACAGATGTGCAAATTCATGCAAGAAAGTAACCAAGAAAGCAAAAGGATTTAAATCACCGTTGATAGATATCCTATGGCTTTCCTTTTTATAGGGCGGACGGTAATCTCCCATTTTTGTTAAACGAGGTCTTGTTATTCTAACAACTACCCTTTCATTGACAATCATTTCGGCCAACTGAAGGGCAATTCCATCCGGAACATAAGGATCAATCTTTTGAGCGAGTATTGAAATCTTCTGTTTCATTTTCAGCATGCGTATCATTCGTAGTTTCAATCTGGTTCCATTGAGGGCAGGTGTTACATCGATTCTTTTTTCTTAAAGAACAAGATGTCATCAAGATCAAACAACAAGCCAAGGTTATCCAGATCGAATACAATTGTTTATTCATCGTTTAAAATTAAATATTACAAAGACATGCTAACAGCCGCGTCTAAAAATTAATTTAACTTTAAACGCTTTTCTTGTGAATAGCGTATGGAGCTGCTCAGACAATTGGGAAAATACAGTCTTTTGATGGCCAAAACTTTTGGCAGACCTGAAAAAGGGAAGGTCTTTAGACAACGATTGGTAGACGAAATCGACCAGTTGGGTATAGACTCATTGGGTCTTGTTTCAATAATGTCGGTTTTTATGGGTGCAGTCACCACGTTGCAAATGGCGGTGCACCTTGAAAATCCTTTGGTGCCAAAATCACTTATTGGATTCGCTACTCGGGAATCAATGATTTTGGAATTCTCGCCTACGATGATGGCCGTGATTTTAGCAGGCAAGGTAGGATCGAATATTTCTTCAGAAATAGGCACTATGCGGGTAAAAGAACAAATTGATGCTTTAGATATCATGGGCATCAATTCTGCCAACTATCTCATATTTCCAAAGATACTCGCTGCACTTTTGATATTTCCGTTTTTAATTGTGGTAAGTATGGCTTTGGGAATTGGAGGCGGATATGTAATCTCTCTTGTCACAGGAGTTGTTGCTCCGCCTGTTTTCCTTGAAGGTATCTTGGACGAATTTAAATTGTTCCATGTTATCTATGCACTGGTGAAAACACTCTTTTTTGCATTCATTATTACCTCCATCTCTTCCTATCAAGGGTACAATACAAGTGGTGGAGCCTTAGAAGTTGGAAGAAGCAGCACGAAGGGGGTTGTTCAAAGCACCATATTAATCTTAATTATGGATTTGGTCTTGACAAAATTGATGCTCATTTGATTGAAATAAAAAATATAAACAAGGGGTTCAATGGTGTCGAGATCCTAAAAGGAATATCCAACACTTTCGAAGAGGGGAAATTAAATCTTATCATAGGTAAGAGTGGTTCTGGTAAGTCTGTATTAACCAAATGCATTGTCGGATTGCACGAAGTAGATGACGGTCAAGTTATTTATGATGGAGAAGTCTTTAGTGATATGTCTCGAAAAGAGCGCAAAGAAATCAGGAAAGATATCGGAATGCTTTTTCAAGCTGGGGCACTATTTGATTCTTTATCGGTTGAAGAGAATGTAATGTTTCCTCTAAAAATGTTCACCGATATGTCCCATGAAGAAATGCTGGAGCGGGCCAATGAGTGTCTGAATATGGTTGATATTGTAAATAAGAACAAATTGTTGCCTTCGGAGACTTCCGGAGGAATGCAAAAGAGGATTGCTATAGCTAGGGCAATAGCGATGAAACCGAAATACTTATTTGCAGATGAACCCAATTCGGGACTGGACCCTCAAACGGCAATTTTGGTTGACAATCTCTTAAAGAAGATAACGTACGAGCTGAATACAACAACTATCGTTATTACCCATGATATGAATTCAGTAATGGAGGTCGGGGATAATATCATGTTTATTCATGAAGGCCAAAAGTGGTGGAGTGGAAATAAGAAAAGTATTCTCAATACAAACAACAAGATCCTCGATGACTTCGTCTATGCTTCTGAATTCATGAAGCAGTTAAAAGGCAGACTTTCATAGGCATAAAAAAACCCCGGCCATTTGACCGAGGTTCTTCAAATCATTTCTGATTCAAATTATTTTGCTACAACCATTTTTCTCGTCAATCTCTCACCTTCAATAATTATTGAATAGTAGTAGATTCCAGAATTAAGGTCTTCTGTATTCAAGACAATGTTGTGAACGCCAGCAGGCTTAGCTCCTTCGTTCATAGTCATTACAATTTTCCCTGTTAAATCATAAATCTCAAATTGAACATTCTGAGCATTTACTAACTCATATGCAATCGTTGAAATCTCTTGTGCAGGGTTAGGAACGTTCTGACCTAATTTTACTTTATCATTGATTTCTACATCAGACAAACTAACAGGGTTAGCAAAGCCCAATCTCACCATTGGAGTTGCAGTCGTAAAGAACCAAGTGGCATCTTCTTCGATAAAAACAAATGATGTTTGTGCAATTGAATTTCCGGAAGTTCTGATGAAAGCTTCATTTCCATCACCACCGTAAGCTTTGAAGTGTCCGTAGTAATCTAATCCTTCTTCTACTTCATAAGGATCATCAAGATAGATGTAAGAAATAAATTCATCACCTGTTCCGTTTCCTTGAGCATCACCATAAGCTTGATCTTCATCACCACCAACTAAAAATTCAAAATCGGTAGCTCCATCTCCCCAAAGCTCGACTGTCCATTCAGATTCTTCATCCGAAGTTGAAGACATCGCAACACCAATCGCATATACAGTTGCATCTTCACTCATTCCGAAAGCATTTCCTAATGTGTGTCCTAATGCACCCGTATTGTTATAAACTGCTCCAGCTGTTCTTCTATCTCTGGCCATAATGTCATTTTCCAACCAGAAACTAACTTCATTAATTTGATCTGTAGGATCAATGTCTGGTTGATCTTGAACCACTTCTAGCGTAACCAAATATTCACCTAAATCACCTGGAGGTGTCCAATCTTCGATCATCAATAAAGAATCTTCACCTGGATTTAAAGCAATTGATGGAGAACTCAAATCAATTGTTCCACCGTCATAATTAATGGTCGCATTCAATGTAACCCCAGTCTGCTGTGTACCCCCGTTGTTCACAACACGAGAAACGAAATCGATTGGTCTCAATTGCTGTGCTGGGTAGATTGAATATTCTAAGTCAATATAATCTGTTGCTGTTGCACCATTCCAATTTGAGTATCCTGCATCCGTAACAGATAAGTCATTGTCTTCTGGTACGTATAATTCAACATCGTCAATAACCCAATAATAATGACTTGGCGCTTCCCAAGTCCATCTGATCTTTACATTGCTTTCTCCTCCAGCAATAGCTGAAATGTTCCAAACGAATGTTTCATCCATTTGAACGTTCGCATCTATAACATCAATAAAATTCTCAGGACCATAAGATCCACCACCGTCAGTAGAAATGGCAACACTAATAATCATATCAGTACAACACCATCTGTAACTATGATCAAATCTAAATCCTACTGCTGGGTTATTTTCCAAATTGATAACTGGAGATTCAATTGAACCAATCAAATCGACTTGTGTAAACGTAGGAGGGTTAGTCGTTGGATCTTGACAGTTTACAGAATCTGCATCGAACAATAAGAATCCGTCAGCAGCAGATGCCGTACCTGGCATTCCAGTTCCACCTGACCAACAACCATTTGTTGGAGTTGTCGAAAACTTCCAAACAGCACCATCAACTCCACCTGCTGTCCAATCACCGCTCGTTGCAGAAATTGTTCCTGCTCCTGAAGCACCATCAAACCCTTCGAACCAGATTGAATTTCCTCTTTTTGGAAGAATATTACTTTGCACAGGATGCGTGGATTCCTGTGAATCCATTAATTGATAACCAATGTCTCTTTTGTCAAATGACCATTTGTCCGCTATCCTTTGCGCATCTGCACTGAAAGCAAAAACAAGTAATAGTCCTAAAAGTAAATTTATCTTTCTCATATAATTCAT
>JBCCIF010000086.1:0-13626 GCA_039028335.1 Bacteroidota bacterium | reverse complement strand
CTGCCGGGGTCTGTTAAAGGCCAGATTGCCGATACACTATTGATAGGAATGGTATTGTCTGGCCCCCAATTGTTGGTTGGGCTATAACTTTGCCACCAATCAAATAATTCAGGATCGTCCCATCCTCCATCTATGCGATCCAAATCAATAGCGGCATTTGTATATCTGGCACCTTCATCATCGAATACGTACAGTACATCTTCTCTTGTTTTAGCAGATGCGCCAACTTGATTAAATATGCAATTGACGAAAGGACTATCGGTCGCGTTGAGGTCATTCACAAATTTGATCTCTTCATTTTCGAACCAAGCATAACGCTCGCCATCTTTATCAAAGAGTACAATGATGTCCTCCGTCAAATTAAATGCCGCACCTATACCCTCTCCGTTAAAGAGGCCTCTCCATTGACTAAATTGTTCTGGAAAATTTTGTGTGTTTGGCGCTGGAACTGGCTCCTGCGTTTCATCTTTCGAACAAGAAAAAATGAAAAAAGTAAAAGCGATTAAATACATGATCTTTTTCATAATAAATTGAATTTTGTGTGATTAAAAATTGATAGCACAAAAATCTGCGATGCACATCTCACAAGGAAATTAAGCTTGTGGATTCGAAGTGGACAGGGGCTTTGACAGAGGGGGACAAAACGTGGACGATGACAAATTCATCAGTCTTTTGACTTCAACATTCATTGGAAAAGGATAATCAAGTCAAATAATGCATATTTGAATTGTGAACGTTATGGACTCTTTAAATTTTTCAGACTTCCTTTCGCCTATCCAATTGAAGTGGATACAAACAGGAGTAGTAATACTAACTGCCTTAATTTTATCACAAGCTTCTAAAATTTGGGCGAATAGGGCTTTGGCAGAATTTGACATGGATCTTCAAAGAAGAAGACTAGCTGTCAAAACATTGGCTTTAATTATCCTGCTCATCAGCATTATTCTTATTACCGCAATATGGGGGTTGAAGCATGACTATTTCCTACTCTTTATATCTTCAGCTTTGACTATTTTGGGAGTTGGTTTTTTTGCCCAATGGTCTTTGCTTTCGAATATTACTTCTGGCTTAATACTCTATTTTCATCATCCATTGAAACTGGGAGACACAGTAGAAATTGTAGATAAAGATGCGCCTATGAAAGGCACGATTTACGACATCACATACTTTTTCATTCATATTAAGAACGAAAAAGGCGAGATATTTACGGTTCCGAATACTGAGATTTTGAATAAGACAATTCATATCAATCCCAAACAAACTAAAGCACCGGAGAATTAAGAATTGAAAGATCGTGAGAAGAATAAGAAAAGGAACTTCATCAAATTTGCACCTGTTTTATGGTGTATAGCAATACTTGTCAGCTGGATTTTGCATTTAATTGTTCTCGAATACGGAGATTATTATAACGAGAAACTCCCCATAGGATTTTTAACCGGATTGAAAAGGGTATTTATTGCTTACCTCATCGTTCCAATACCCCTTTTATTTATCGCTTTGTTTGCCTTTCAGTATCTAGAATCTAAATTCAATCAGAAATGAACAGAGGTTCTTTTTCGATTTCCAATTTTTAATCCCGCTTTGTTCTTTTCTAAGAAGCTGAAAGATTCTTCATTATTTGTCTAATTTCGCGAAATCTACAATGGAATCAACTCCTCATAAAAAAAGCTGGATTGAAAAGAAAATTGCGCTACTCCGGGAAACGCCCCTTAAAGAATTGCGATCCAATATTCTAGCTGTTAGCGTAGCGCTTACATTTTTATCCTTGATCACTTTCTCTATGGCTATTGCACAAGGATTTGCAATGGAATCCTTTTTTCAGTCAATAATTACCTTCACTCCATTTATCATTTTCTTCATAATCGTAATCCCC
This sequence comes from Bacteroidota bacterium, assembly GCA_039028335.1. Classification (GTDB taxonomy): domain Bacteria; phylum Bacteroidota; class Bacteroidia; order Flavobacteriales_D; family JABDKJ01; genus JABDKJ01. Next base: position 11,753 of record JBCCIF010000086.1, on the reverse strand, counting down.
ATGTGGATTTTTGTAATCAGTTCTTGGATCTACGAAAAAATTTCAAAATAAATAATTAAGCAAATCCTTGAAGATCTTGAGTTTGATCAAGATCAATTCACCTTTCTGAGATTTGCATTATTTACACCGTATTTTCTGATTATTTAATTTGAACCTTTCCAATCAATCCAATATTTGTAAATACGAATAAATGCTCAAACATCTAAATGACAGACACTTAAACATTAATAGCACTGAGAATGGAAAGTTTTAGTTTGAAATAATTTGTCGTTTTATCCTATTTGTTGAATGAAAGCAATATTTAAATTTACTTGAGAAAAATGAAGTAACCTTTGGTTATTTCTTACGAACCTAAATTAAAACAGATGAAAAGATTTTATTACACACTATTCATTTTCTCTGCCCTATTTTCTTCTCAATTTTCTTTCGCACAACCCGACAGTTGTGAGTTTAATCAGATCAATGTGACTCTTGAAACCCAAATTTGGGCTGCCGAGATGTCATGGAATCTGCAGAACGAAAACGGAGACATTGTAGCTTCCGGAGAAAATTACGCAGACAATTCAATTTACAGTGCTCAATTTTGTTTAGAGGATGGCTGTTACACTTTAAATTTGTTCGATTCATTTGGCGATGGATGGAATGGCGGAACAATTACACTATTTTATGCAGGTCTTTCAACGACATTTCCCGCTTTTCTTTCAGGCAGCAACGTTTCGTATTCCTTTGGCATTAACGACCCAGGTTGTGATTCGACAAACATACTTGGATGTACTGACCCTTCAGCAATAAACTGGAATCCAGCGGCTACTATAGATGATGGATCTTGCATTTATCAAAATGACAGTATTTTTGGTTGTACCGATAGTTTGGCGCTCAACTGGAATCCCCTAGCAATTTTTGATGATGGCTCTTGCGTTTATGACACGCTATCTTGCATTACTGGTTGGATTGATGGTGCACCAGATGGGTTAGTTATCACGATTTATGCGATAAATAATGTATATACTGTCTTAGCAGATGCCAATGGTTCTTTTTATCTCGAAATTCCAGCAGGAGAAACGATTCAATTTGGAACATTTATTGATTGCAATGGCAACCTAACAGATATTCTCTTTGAACAAAATTGGTTCTGCTGGACATCCTTCTCGCCACCTTATTGCAATGCTGTATTTGGATGCACCGATACGCTTGCATTGAATTGGAATCCAGCAGCTACTATAGACGATGGATCTTGTCAGTATTCATTGGATTCGTGTGACTACAATGTTGTAGACTTTGTTACTAACTATGTTACTTTTGGAGCTGAGATGTCTTGGTCCCTTTCCGATGGAAATGGAAATCCAATTTATACTTCTGCCCCATTCAATAATGAAAACACAGTTTATGAAAGTCTCTGTCTTGAAGACGGTTGTTATACTTTTGAGGCATTCGATTCTTTTGGCGATGGTTGGAACGGTGGTTCCGTATTAGCCAGCAGTATTAATTCCAATGTCAACTTCTATTTCTCACTGCAAGAAGGTGAATATGCCTCAGCTGCTTTTGGTGTAAATGATCCAAATTGTGTGAATCAAATTCTCGGATGTACAGATAGTTTGGCGATTAATTTTAATCCACTGGCCACACTAGATGATGGTTCTTGCATTTATCCAGGCGACACTTTATCTTGTGTGGATGGATGGATCACCGGAGCTCCAGATGGGACCTTATTCAATATCTATACACCAGATGGAGAAGTATATAACGTCACCTCTTCCAATGATGGCATGTTCTATCTAGAAATTCCGTACTTCCCACCGGGATCTACAGTTCTTATTGAATATGCTGATTGCACAGGCCAATTGGTATCGATTCCAGCCTACTCTTCAAGTTGGAATTCATGCTTTTCAGTAGATCAGCCCTATTGCGATCAATTTTTATTTGGCTGCACGGATCCTGCCGCATTGAATTGGAACCCAAATGCAATCATTGATGATGGCTCATGTATTTATGCCAACGATTCTTGTGATTATAACATGATTTATGTTACTACTTTATTTGGTGCATTTGCTAGCGAACTCTCTTGGAATATATTGGATGAAAATGGAAATGTTCTACATAGCTCAATACCATTTAGCGGCAATACAGTTGTTTTAGAAACAGTTTGCCTAGAAGATGGATGCTATACTTTTGAAGCAATTGATGCTTTTGGAGACGGTTGGAATGGTGGATCAGTATCTGCAACAGATGCCAATGGACAGATAATTTTTGAATATACTTTAGACCAAGGAGAATATGGTATCTGGACATTTGGAGTAAATGAACCAAATTGTTCTTCAGATATATATGGATGTACAGATCCTTGGGCATTGAATTACAATGCTTTCGCAACAATAGATGACGGTTCATGCATATATGAATGCGATTCAGGTTTAGTTGCAGCTGATCTCTATGTATGTGTTTTTGCGAATGGTCAAGAAGTCGGTATTTCGATTACAGGAGATAATGGTTCTGTTGTATATGAGCAAGATGGATTTCCGAATAATGCCATTGAATACATTGATATTTGTTTAGACCCAAATGTGTGCTATACTGTAAATATGTGGAACAACACAGTTCCTGAAGGATGGTATGGAGGTTACTATTGGATCAATACTAATGGAAGTCAAATTTCAACAGGTAGCCTTGGCGCGGGGCAATCTGAAGGATTCGTTCAATTCTCCTTAGATGGTTCTTGTGGAGATGTTTTTGGATGCACCGATCCAAACGCATTAAATTATAATGCAGATGCCACCATTGATGATGGATCTTGTTACTATTCTACAGATTCCTGCGATTATCATGACGTATTCATACAAATGTATGTGATCGATAATCAATGGTTGCCAATTATTGATTTTGAAAATGAGAATGGTGGAACGATTTTCTCAGGTACGATTTGGACAACAACATACGGTGATTCCTTTTGCTTGGATGATGGATGTTATTATTTAGATGTATTGTCTGTTGGCGCTGGAAATACAGGTCAACCCTTGGTAGATGTTTATGTTGATGGAGTTTTGGTAGAGACCTTCTATGATATTCAAGGATCACAAAGCAGCGCTACTATTGCAGTTGGTTCAGCGGATTGCGGACCGCAAGAAATCGAAGGCTGCACAGACCCATTTGCATTAAATTACAATCCTGATGCCACCATAGATGATGGTTCATGTATTTATACTGTTGTAAATGATTTGTGCGAAGATGCGACTCCCCTCTCTACTGGAACGAGTTTGATTTCAAATATTGGAGCATATCAAAACGAAGGAATGGATGGTGATTGCTGGGGATTCGGGAATGGTGAAGAAGAACAAACAAGCATTTGGTTTGAATTCACTACCCCAGGATATGACGCACAAATAAACATTGTTTCTTCGGGTGACGGCACGTATTCATTGACCGATACACAATTTGGTATTTACGAAGAGTGCGGAGATGAAATGATCTATTGTGATGGAAACTCAGGTGATGGTTTATTTGCTGCTTTCTATTTAGAATGTGGAGCACTTGAGCCCTCAACTACCTATCTATTGCAAGTTGATGGCTGGTCAGCTGATGAAGGCACATGCTTCTTGACCTATGAACACTTTGCTTGTGACTCTGTCATTTTTGGATGCACGGACAGCACAGCCATTAATTTTGATCCTCTTGCTAACTTCGATGATGGATCATGTATTTATGAAGAAGAATGTGAAGCGTATTTTGAGATCATTCAAATAGATTCCATCGCTGGCGTAGTTTTCATTGAGAATTATTCAAGCGGAGATAATCTCGCGTACTTCTGGGATTTTGGTGACGGATCAACCTCAACCGATGAATTCCCTATTCACGAATACGAACAAGAAGGAAGCTATTTGCTTTGTTTGACGATATACACCGCTAATGATCCTCAGGGTTATTGCGAAAGCACCTACTGCCAAACAATAGAATACTATTCACCAGGATTTTTACCAAGTGGTTTCTGGATAAACGTAGTTCCTCCTGGAACGGTAGATATCAATGAATTAAATCCAATCCAGAATCTTAACGTTTATCCGAACCCAGCAGAAGACTTCGTGACCATAGAATTCAATTCTATAGAAACCGGTCAGCTGACTTTAGAACTCTTTGATATAAGTGGAAGATTGCTTGATACACAGGTCTTAAATTCCAGCAATGGTTTTATGAGACAAGAAGTAAATCTTTCTCAGTATGAAAGAGGTTCATATGTCTTAAGATTAAGGCATGGAGCATTTTCAAATACAGCTCGGTTCACACTTATCAGATAAAATTTCTGATCACACACTGAACCCCGTCATTTAATTTGACGGGGTTTTTTTATGTCTATATTTACACTCAATATTTGAGAACATGAGTCAAGCTGTTAGAGAACTAGAACCCCAATCTTTATGGAATCATTTTAGCGATTTAAATGCTATTCCTAGAGCTTCTAAGAAGGAAGAAAGAGTCATTGCCTTTATGCAAGATTTTGGAAAAGAATTAGGCCTGGAAACCTTAACGGATGAAGTTGGTAACGTGATCATAAGAAAGCCGGCTACTCCTGGAATGGAAAATAGGATACCTATTGTCATGCAAAGTCATTTGGACATGGTCCATCAAAAAAACAACGACACCAATTTTGACTTTGATTCCGAAGGAATTAAAATGATCGTGAAGGATGATTGGGTAAAAGCAGAAGGAACAACTTTAGGAGCGGATAACGGCATTGGAGTTGCAAGCATTATGGCTATTTTAAAGTCGTCCGATATTCCACATCCGGCAATCGATGCGCTTTTCACCATTGATGAAGAAACGGGAATGACTGGAGCATTGGGACTTAAAGGAGGCTTATTAAATGGTAAAATACTTCTTAATCTCGATACGGAAGACGATGATGAATTAACCATTGGATGCGCGGGAGGAAGAGATGTAACTGCAAGTGGAAAATACAGTCCTCAAAACTGCCCTTCCAATTCTAGATCTTTTAAACTAACAGTCAGCGGTTTAAACGGAGGTCACTCAGGGATGGATATTCACAAAGGTCTGGGGAATGCAAATAAAATAATGAATAGATTATTGTGGAGCGGAATGGAAAACAGCAAAATTCAAGTTGCAGAAGTGGACGGAGGGGGATTGCGCAATGCCATACCAAGAGAGTCTGTTGCTGTTTTTGTTTGCAATGAAGATGAATGCAGTGGTATGGAAAAAATGATCATGCGACTCGCTAATCAAATTAAAGCAGAACACAAGAGTACAGATGCCGAATTGATGATAAAATTGGAAAAGGCCGACACCTCTGAAAGTGTTTTGCCATTTGCATTTCAAAAGCAACTTCTAGGAGCTATTTATTCATGCCCTAATGGGATATATCGGATGAGCCCAGAAATTGATGATCTCGTTCAAACCTCAAATAATGTTGCGCGCGTCATAATTAAGGAAGGAACCTATACGATAATGTGCCTAACGCGAAGCTCAGTAGACACAGAGAAAGACGATATTGGAGCCGCTATAAGTGGAGCCTTTGCATCCTTGAATGCCGAAATTGAGTATGCTGGAGAGTATCCCGGTTGGGCGCCCAAACCAGATGCAGCGATTGTAAAGACGATGGCGGATATTTATGAAAAGAGATTCAATGAAAAACCTCATGTGATGGCTTGCCATGCAGGTCTTGAATGTGGAATTCTAGGAACGAATTATCCAGAAATGGAAATGATTTCTTTTGGACCAAATATTCGAGGAGCGCATTCCCCTGATGAGAAATGTCAAATTTCTTCAGTACAGAAATATTGGGGCTTTCTTCTGGAAACATTGGAGAATATTCCCCTAGCAGACTAAAATTTCAAGAACTTTCCATAGTTCTTTCCTTTTCTCAAAATGTATATTCCTGGGTCGAGTTTTGATATATCCAACACCTGAGCATTCAGTATGCTCCAATTATTTTGAATTTGTCCAAGCTCATTATAAACGGATACAGGGTTTTTCGATGGATCTGAAATTTCAATGAGAGCATTGCTAGGGTTAGGGTAAATTTTGAATGCGTCTGAAGAATTAGAAAGTTCTTCAATATCTGATACAACGTCATTTAGATTTACTAAATGTGCGAGTAGCCTGATGTAATTGGCTTGGTAATATATTGCAGGTTCTGAAATTTCCCAGCTACGATCCGGCCAACCTGTATTCCAATCCAAATATGATTTTTGCCTCGGCTGACCCGAAGGAGGACTGATTGACGTTACAGAAAAGCCGGGATTGGGCCCACCTGTCAAAAACCCCGGAGCAGGTCCGAACAAAGAAGTCTCAGCATTATCCCAACTCGTTCCTTCTGAAAACCAGGTATGGTAGATTTCATTTACACTCTTCTCCGCACCTAAGTCATTCATGTTTGATAAATGAACCATCCCTAAAGGGTTCACACCGTGAAAGTAGTGCAGTTGGTCCAAAGCCTTATTGCTATAATCAGCGGAATTGCTTTCAAAGAGCTCATAGCTATTGACCATTAAATTAAGAACGCCATAGGCGGCTTTGGGAGAATTACTGCCCCAATGGTAAGACCATTCCGGCATAAAAGCCCTATATAAATCTTCCTCATTAAAACCGTAATAACCGTTCCAATTGTTCTCGATATCAAATTCAAAGCTTCCAAAGATTTCTTGCGAAGAGCTGACATTCGATTCAGGGTTGGCTGCATACATCAATAGTGCATCATTCAAGGCAGTCTTATAGCCTGCCCAGAAGTTATTCGCAACCGGTTCCGCATTAGTTAGGTAATTTACAAGGTAATTTGAATAGCTTGCTTCACCTGTTAATTCAAATAAATGAGCAGCTGCAACCAAAGCTTTTTCCCTTTGGGTGCTTTCGTCCCAATCAGCATCACCTGCTACGATCTCACCATTGTCACATGCGAAATCCAATTCACCATTTACTATTTGAGGAAGGACATAATTCCAACTTGCTATTGCACGATCAAAGAGCAATTCAGAATAATTACTTAGTGAATTGAAGTCTTCAAAGACCATTGCAGCGTGAGCAAACATGGATGCAACCGCTATAGATGCAGATGAGCAAGTAGGGCCATAAAAGCGTGGATCTGTATTCAAACTTGGTGGAGCAAGTGCGTTATCGCTAAAGGTTGAACTACCCATTTTAATATGAGTACTTCCATCTTCATTGTTCATCTTTAATAACCAATCCAGCTCCCATTTGACTTCATCAAGAATATCCGGAATTCCATTTCCCGACTCAGGAATATTCCAATTGTCCCCGAATGCATCTGGATTTTCTTGATAGGACCATAGCAGATTGTGAACTGCAGAATGAGCAAATGTGACGTATTTATTATAATCCCCTGCATCAAACCAACCTCCCGACAAGTCTTTTTCTAAGGCTTCGTTCTGCGCATCAAAAATGAATCTACATTCATAGTCTTGTAAAGGGTTATTGAAATTGTCCCCATCGCTCCATTGATTTCCAGCATAAGTACTTTCTTTTGGGGCGTTACAGCGGTTATAATAAAACATCCGCCCAGCTGCTTTCATTACTTCTTCATAGACATCATCAGCAATTCTAAAAAAGCCCGTTTGTTCTTGCTGAAGGGGATCTATTATATAGTATTCTCCTTCAGTGCTCAAAGAAGAAAAATCGAACCACCATCCCCTATCTCCAGATCCCTCATGAACTTGTCCAGTATTCCATTGCTGAGGAGATCCTGTAAATACTACTTGATCATCTGAACTTCTTCTAATCTCTAGCGTACTCGAAGGTTCATATTCAAAAGCGGAATTGAAGCCTATTTCTGGATTGGAAAGAACAGCAATCTTCAAGGAATTGGGTAAATAGCCAAATTGATCGATATGAATATGCTCACTGAATTGAGCTCGAATCAAGCTGCATGCATTCAAAAAGAAAAGAAAAAGTAGTACTTTTTTCATTTAGGAGAATTTTTCGCTTACATAAATATAACACAGGCTCAGTGAATAGGTTTCAGAATATATTGTCGAATATTTCAAAACATAAATGCAGAATTTCTGTATAATTACGCAGTGAGTAATCAGGATTCGCGGTTTGAGAATTTAATGGTGTCTGAAGGACCAGATCAAGAAAAAAGCAATAAAGCCATTAGATATATTCTGAACCGTTTAAATAAAGAGCTGAAAGAAGATTTGTTTTATCACGGCATTCATCATACCATTGATGTTATGAATGCATGCAAAGAAATCTTAAAATACGAAAACAGCGTCTCTGAGGAAGATGCGAACGTCTTATTTGTCGCTGCAGCTTATCACGATTGCGGGTTTCTGAACACCTATCGGAATCATGAAGAAGCAGGTTGCGAAATTGCGCGTTCCTTCCTTACGGAGATTCAGTTTGATGAAAATAAAATCGATCAAATAGAAAAGATTATCATGTCTACTAAACTTCCTCAAAGTGCAGATAATAAACTGGAGCAAATCCTTTGCGATGCCGATCTTGACTATTTAGGAGGAGACAAATTCGATGAAATTTCTGATAGTTTGCGAAGAGAGTTCCTTACGTATGGTATAATCGATGAAAGCGTTAATTGGACCGACTTTCAACTCGATTTTTTTGACAATCATCACTACTGGACAGATTACGCCATTCGATATCGCAAACCTGGAAAGGACGCGGTAATAGAAAGACTAAAATCAGAATCATAAAAAAAGAGGCCAAAGCCTCTTTTATTTTTTCATTGTATTTCTTTCACATTTATTGAACAACTATTCGAAGAACCATCTGTTCTTCATCATTGAATAAATGTATTGCATAGGTCCCTTTCGACCAGTTTTCAGAGCTCAATACCAGCTTATTATTTGCTCGATTCATTACTTGAGGTTCCATTTCTTTTCCTTCAAATGAATACACTCTTAAATTGTAATCTGCAGCATTCAAAAGGTCGATAGATATTTGCTCACCTTGCATGATCGGATTTGGATAAACGCGCACCTCTTGGTTTTCGATTTCGAGAATATCTGTAGTGTTCCAGTCTACTGAAATATCAAAATAATCCGCTTCGGAGAATTCCAGCATCATATTGGAAACCAAATCAGTGGCCGCGCTCACCTCTAGATCAACATCTTCAATATATACAATAGCAGAATTATCTACATTATATTTAGCAATAAATGTTGTAGCGTTTATCCATTCAGAACTCGCTGCGTTAAGCGTCAATACTGCACTAGGGTCTTCATCGGGAAAAGCAATCGAAGGAACTGAATTTTCATCCATAGTTTCATCAAAAATCATCAAAAGGGTAAAGCCGTCTGTACCAGCATCCGAATAAGAAACATCATATGTGTTTGCCGTTAAAATGAGCACATCTGGATTCTCCATTTCTATAGATAACACATTGGATTCCGAATAAGAAAGGACTTCATTCCCATTTACATCAAAAGCATTATTCAATTCAAAACCTAAATCTTCGATGACCTCCTCATTGTCCACTACGTTATAATCAAATTCTGCAGTAAATGAATCCATCCACTGCACACTTTGAAAGACTAAAGTATTCGAAGGATCTCCATTGATCCAAACTAAATTTGGCGCAGAAGTCACATCCATAGGTTCGTCAAAAACTACAGTTATTTGATAAGTACTTGCCGAATTATCGTTCAACAATGCACCAGAGTTGAAACTGCTTGTCACAAGAGGATTCTTAGTATCAATACTAAACACATCCATGATTCCGTAAGCATTGGCTAAATTCCCAACTTCACTCTGTGCTCCCGTCAGTTGCACATCAATATCATACAGTTCTTCTTCTCCATCTGTTAAATCATAGGACACCTGTAAGGTGCTTGCATCCGTCCACTCAACAAAAGGATTTGAGAGCGAATTCAGCAAAGGATCTTCATTGGGAAAAAGAACTGATGGCAATACACTTGTGTTCATTGCAGCATCAAACTCAAAGGTCAATTGTACACTTCCTGCACCAACTTCAGCGTCTGCAAAAATATTTGCATTTACCGAACTATTATCCACAGATGGATTGGTCATGTTGATATCGAACAAATCTGATATACCAGCAAAGGCATTCATTGCATTGCCATTCACGTCTGCCGTGCTGCTTACGTCAATATCTATATCTAAAAGATCCTCATTTGCATCAAGGACATCATAAACTGCTACGAAAACAGTATTACTCTGCCAGAAACTTTCAGCGGCATTAAGACTTAAAGTATTCGCCAAAGGATCTTCTGCTGGAAATGATACTGCAGGAATCTGACTGGTGTCCATTGTATCATCATAGGTAATTGAAAGCGCCATTCCTGAGCTACCTGCATTGGCATCTGTCACCGGATTGACCAATGGAAGAACATTCACAATACTCGGATTGTATGTATCTATATCTATCGCGCTGCTTTGCGTATTTGGAGTCATTGAATTCCCTGCCAAATCCATTGCGCCATAAACCAAGATATCAATACTCGAGAGATCTTCGTTTCCGTCCAATATATCAAAGCTTACTTCCAATTGTGTAACTGATAGCCAAACAGCGTTATTTAAAACAAGACTATTCACTGTAGGATCGTCTACAGGAAAATCAAGTGTTGGAATTACACTTGTATCCATCTCCTCATCGAATTCAATAGTCAGCGTAAGCGTATTACCATTATCAGCATCGGTAATCATTCCATTTGAATTCCAAAAACCATTAACCTGAGGTGATCGCGAATCAATAAATTCATTGGCATAATTAAAGGCGTCAATTCCGACTGCCTCCCCAATTATCCTTCCGGGAATATCGTCTGCAGGAGGGTGAATCCCTCCCCAAATTCTCGAAAGAGAACACTGATCTGAAGCATCTCTATAGGTTGCCCATTGCAATGTAACATCAATACTTGGTCCCACTTCAAAAACCAAGAAATCGTTTTGAGGGCAATGAAATTCTCCCATTCCACCGGGAAAATAAGCATCTCCCGTCATCAAGGTCATTACTTCTGCTGCAGCTCTTGAATAAGTAGAATGACCCGAAACATAACCCGCAAATGGCGGTGTGGTAAATGTAGGTCTTTGGTAAGGACGCCATGTTTCAGCAAGTATCCAAGAAACACCAGCAGAATCCAAAGGCGTTCGAATTACAGGGTCTCCAGGACCTGGAGGCGGTTCCAAATAGGTGATGTTCTGAGGTCCTCCCCAAGTATATAATTTTATTTTTCCGACATGTTCATTTCCTCCTCCTGCTAATGGATCTCCCATTTCTACCGTTTCTATATAACCGGGAACCAAAGGAATTCCGGCTGGATGATAATTTGTCGCCAATTCATCCGTGCATTGACCATACTCGGCCATGCAACGAATTGAAGATAATGGGCGAATATAATCGTACCATCCTTTTACTCCCCAAGCGGCTATAGCTGCATCGTGCATAGCTCCACCCATCGTGAAATATGCCTTAATATCATATTCTAATTGGTCCAAAAGAGGTCCTTGTCCTTTCCATCTTGGTTCAAAATCAGGATGATCCATTACATAGTTGAGTATGGTATACCAATGTCCCGGAGGTGCTTCTGAATCCGGACCATCAGCCCAAAATTCGGCTAGTATTCGCGCATAATCACCTAGCGGAACCATTTGAGGATCATAAGGCATTCCAGTATGCGGATTCACTGTATGCCCCTGACTATGATCACCACCATTGATAAAATCATAAAACTGGTCGTAATCCGAAAAATCGGTTGGGAATGGTGAATTGTTTCCAATTGAAGCTGGAGAAATATCTATGCTAGGTCCCACTTGAG
>JBCCIF010000085.1:0-13699 GCA_039028335.1 Bacteroidota bacterium | reverse complement strand
CTGGAAAAACCTGAAAATAACAATTATGCAGTGAAATAGTATACCTTTCCTGGAAAACTTTAGACACTATATATCACGGTATAGGAACAAATATGACGTTCCACGCGATTGGGAGGCGAATTGGGTATTTTTAACAAAAAAGAATTCAAGGACGGCAATAAGTTCGGTATGTTCTGTCGTTAGAAAAATAACCATGAAAAATAGAACCATCTTTGCATCTGTCCTTCTGCTGTTAATTTGCGGAGGCGTACTAGTAGGAACTGACCTTCCTTTAACAAATGAAAACAAAACTGAGCAGCCCATAAAAATTGATCAAGAAGTTCCTCCTTTAAAAGGTAATCTGAGTATTACTTCAAGTAGAGAATTTAAGAATCTGAAACTCTTTCTCATTGAAGGAAATGAACAGCTTAAAGAAAAGGACTATGTGCCTCTTGCTCGTGCTCTAGAAAAAGGATGGGTTACTGTTCATGAAACTTCAAACGTAAACGCCTTAAGTGTCAGCAATAATTCAGACCACTTTGTTTATATCGCTGCTGGAGACATAGTAGAAGGCGGTAAACAAGATCGGACTTTGCAAGACGATTTGATTGTTGGCCCCGGAACACGTAAGGAGAATCTGGCTAGTTTTTGTGTTGAGTCTGGACGTTGGAAACAAAGAGGAAAAGAGTCCACGGGTACTTTCGCTTCAGCCAACTATTGCCTGAGTTCCAATGAATTGAAAGTTGCTTCTCGAGTAAACAGAGACCAACAAGTAGTTTGGAGCAAAGTGGCCGAGAATAATGGATCTTTAAGTGCAAGCTTATCCAAGTCTGAAGGAAAATCGTATAACATCAGTTCAGAAAAGTCTCCAACATCTCTCAATCTTGCCCTTCAAGACACCCTGCTTAATCAAAGAATAGACGAAATCACCGAATATTTTGAAGGATTCTTAGCTTCCACCGAAAATGAAATGGGTTATGCATATGCAATCAACGGAGAAGTAATGGCTGTTGAATTGTATAATAACAGTCAACTCTTGAACGAGCTATGGGATAAACTACTTAAGGCCATGATTACTGAATCTATGGCAAAGGAATCCGAAGTGGAGTATGATTCAAGCACGGCTTCTGAGGTAGCATTCTTAATTAATGAAAAGAAAGATTTGTTTGAAAATCGAAATTTAAACAAACATACAGACTTAAAGTCTTTTGAAAATGAAGAGGCTCAGCTAATTGAATTGAGCACAATAGATCGAAAAGCAGAAAATAAATGGTTGCACAAAAGTATTCTGAAAACACCAGAGAAAAGCACAAATAAAAAAAAGAACCCTATTCGTCAGATGCGTTATAATGACTTAGAAGAAATTTTTGGACAATAATCCCTGCAAGGATTACATAGCGAAGAAAAAGCCGGCTTTTTAGCTGGCTTTTTCGCCTTTATATGCAACGAACAAGTTTATCCAAATAAGCCTAGAATACCACCAATTGAAAGGAGCAAAAAGTACAATGAACACAATGACTATTGCTATTTGCACAAACAAAGATTCTTCTTCTAAAATAAAGGGTAAAAGCACTTCTGTTGCAATCCACGCAGCAACAAATATGGCCACACCAAGAGCATATGACACATACATAGCCCCATACCAGAAACCTATTTCCTTTTCATACTTCAATTGGCAATGACTGCATCTCTCAGGGAGTTGATTTTCCTTCTTAAAAATATTTAGGATTGGGTTTTTTGCGTTCCAAAAACGTCCCTTATGGCATTGAGGGCAGGTGTTTTTCAAAATGCTGTAAAGCTTTGTACCTTTGAGCATAGTTCTATTTAAAATTCAAAGTTAATACTCAAAACTCTTAAGATGAAATTGTATTCCCTATTTGTATTTGCACTTTTATTATTTGCTTGTAATACTGAGCAACCGGCAGGCATTCACCTCCTTAATCCGCAAGATTTTGAAAGTGCAATAAATTCTGACCAGGTTAAATTGATTGATATTCGAACTGCAGAAGAATTTCAAGAAGGCAGCATAGCCTATGCTCAAAATATTGATTTTTATGCAGAGGACTTCATGGATCAAATGGGTCAGTTTGATAAATCTGAACCGCTCTATATATTTTGTAGATCCGGAGGACGAAGCGGAAAAGCATCTAAAATGTTAGTCGAAGCAGGATTTAACAGTGTTTATGATTTAGATGGAGGCTATTTGACTTGGAGCGATCGTTAGTTATAAATGAGACCTATTTTTCTGCTTTATTTTATTTCGTTCTTTCAATTCTCCGATGGTCAGGATATAAGATCTTTGGCCAAAGCTTGTGAGGTTTTTCTTTCCTTTGGAACTGATATTATCCATGAAGACCATCAAATTGCGCTAAGCGACTTAGAACTGAATGAAACTGAATTGGGTGCAATTCCTCGAGACATTTTAGATGCATCTGGAGATTCTATAAATGCCTGGGATCTGAAATACCATTTTCTTGAATTGGGCTTGGATTACATGCAAAAAATCTTAGAACATCCCGACATACTTAATCATAAAATTGAAGATCTATTTTGGGAAGATTCCTTTGCTGTTTCTGAAGACAGCCTTCTTTATTCGTTTGTCATTCCCGAAAATCATGGGGGAACCTATCAAAGCGCAATAGGTATTCTTCATTATAGAAACGATAAAAAGGTTTACAATGATTTCGATGCATTAGGTGGAACCGATGGAAATAGCGATGGGTATTATACAATTAAGCAAATTAAAGGCAAATCAGACATGTATTATTTACTTATTGGAGGAACGAAAACATGTGGAAGTTGTACCTCTGAATACATTGACCTTGTGTCAATGGGTGATCACGGCTTAGAAAATCACTTTAGCTATCTCATTGATGGATATTATAATTCGTACAACGGTATTTACATAAGTGAAAAAAGTGATTCATTGATTATCCGCGAAGGACCTGGAACGTATGACTATCCTTGCGAGATTGAGTCAGATGAAGAAGAAATCAATGCTGACGTTTACTGCGAATTTACTTATGTCTTTAATGGAGAAAGCTATGCCCTGATTGAAAAAAAGGTAAAGTATGAATACAGGAATTAGCTCCCAGTAGACTTCTCTTTTTTCATATATTCTATTTCCTTAAGTAAAAAAAGATGATCTATTTCGCAAGCCTCTAGTTTGCCTATTCACACTTTTTTTTGGATGAAGAAAGATAGATCTATTTGGACAAGGGATAGCTGATTTGTCCACCAAAGCCTTCTGGAAATTTTTCATCTCCTTCAAAGCCTAGTTCAATGTCTCTTCCTTCATGAGGAATGTGAGCTGTTTTAAAGAGAAAATCCCAAATACTTAAACTGAGTCCAAAATTTACACCGTATTTTCCTTCAGGAAGATGCTTAGCGTGGTGCCAAATATGCATCTTGGGATTGTTTAGAACATATTTTAGTGGACCATAATCCCAACCAATGTTGGCATGATTCAAATGGCCGATCAAAAGCGCGATCATGTGAATGACAAAGAAATAGTCCAATCCAAATCCAATCATAGCTAAAGGGATATATTGAATTGTCTTGTACACTACTGTTTCCATCCAATGAAAACGCAAATGAGCTGCAAATCCCATTTCCTTCACAGAATGATGAACTTTATGAAAGTTCCAAAGCCAAGGCACACGATGCAATAATCGATGTATATTCCATTGTATGAAGTCGGTTAAAACAAACATCAAAACAAATTGAGACCATCGAGGCCATGATTCAATATGAACAGCCACAACATTTTCAAGTCCCAATACTCCTAGAAAATCATTAAAACCATTTACCGCTACTTCTGAAAGGGCGTTATAAAAAATTAGGGAAAAGATGAAAAAATTGAAAAACATATAGAAGCCATCCAGAAAGAAATCCTTTCGAAAAATCTTCTGCTTTTTTCGCCAGGGCATGACAATTTCCAAAAGCCAGACAAAAATTGAAAGTATAATTAGCCAATAAAAATAATTGGCATACCAGGGCTTATCGTCATACAACAAGAAAATTTCATTCTTCAGGTAATTCCAATAGCCCGAATAAGCATTACTGATGATTTCAATGTACTTCGCCATCAATAACTGATATTACCTTTTTTTATCCATTTACTCCACGTCCGATTGTACCCGTGAATATTATGTGTTTGGCCTTGATCATTCTCAAGTGGAAATCCTTGATTGTACCAATGAAAAATTCCACCGTATAAGTTGGAAACATGATTGAATCCTTCTTTTTTCAATTTTTCGGCAATGCGCTCTGAACGATACCCCACAGAACAATAAACCACAATCTTCTGATCTTTGTTTATTTGATTTATCCGAGATATATCGAAATCGTCATAACCAACCCACTGACTTTTTGGTAAATGACTTATGTCAAACTCGGACTTTTCCCGCGCATCTAGTACGAGATAATCTTCTGTAATGGCTTTAGGCAGTATCTCTTCAACAGAATGACTCAATAATTTTTTGAGCATTTTGTCATACTCTTCGTCAGCTATACTGACTTGAGCAGGAAAGCGTTCTCTGCAAGAAAGCAGAGTCAAAACAAAAGTCAAATTGATGAGGAGCTTTGTCCACATAAATTTCATTCTTGGAGGTTTATTTCACTAAATCAAAAAAGGTAAAAATGGTAACTATTTCTTGCTGTGTGCCAAGTTTATCGCCTGTTATCTTTCTAATTAATTCACCTTCTTCGTCTATTTCAACAACAGTTGGAATACTGTTGATTTCGTACTTATCGGCAAGGGCAAGTTTTGATTTATCCTGATCCACATCAAGTTCAATAAAGCGATAAGCTCCCAAGGTCTTTTTCATCGACTTTTTGGACATATTGCTATCAAAAGCTTTGCAAGCAGAACACCATGTTGCATCGAAGTAAAGAACTGGTCTTTTTCCTTCATTTTTTGCTTGCACAATCAATTCCTTGATGGTCTTTGTTTGCCCTTCTGCATAGAAATTTACTTTATCTATTTCATAGCCCTTTAAAATTCCAAATGAAAAAAATAAACAGGCCACAAGAGTCAAAAAAGTAGTATATAATTTCTTATTCATCTTCAAAATTTTAAATAACAAAGATAAGAACTTCTTCCCTCGAATTTATCTCGAAAGACTTGGATAAATTTGTTCAAATGTCATGACCTGATTTGGACTGATTCTCCTATTGATACTGTCTTTTGTTATCTCTTGTGGCCTTTCAAAACCAGCAGCAGCAGTTATTTCAATCAATGCTTCAATGGTTCTTCTGTGATAGTGAAAGACTCGATCTCCTTTGTCATCTACATCCAGTCCCTTGATCAAACTTTTATCTTGCGTTGCTACTCCAGTTGGACAGGTATTTTTATTGCATTGCAAAGCTTGAATGCATCCTAAGGCAAGCATCATCGCCCTTGCTGAATTGCAAATATCTGCCCCCAATGCCAATGCTCCTGCCATATGAAATGCAGATGTCATTTTACCCGATGCAATGATCTTTATGTCTTCTTTAAGGTTAAATGCAACTAGTGTATTATAAACATGATTTAAGCCCTCATTTAAAGGCATCCCAACTGAATCCGAGAACTCAACAGGAGCAGCACCTGTTCCTCCTTCACCTCCATCTACAGCAATAAAATCAGGTTTAATTCCCGTTTGAACAATCGCTTTACAGATATCTACAAACTCTTCTTTCTTTCCAACGCATAATTTAAATCCAATCGGCTTTCCATCGGAAAGGTCTCTTAATTTCTTTATGAAGTGCATCATTTCCACTGCATTACTGAAAGCCTTGTGGTAAGGTGGTGAAGCAACAGTCGTATGTGGTTCAACGCCTCTAATTTGAGCGATTTCTTTTGTGTTCTTTTTCGCAGGCAAGATTCCTCCATGTCCAGGCTTAGCGCCTTGAGATAGTTTAAGCTCAACAAGTTTTACGTTTGAATGGCTAACGGTTTCTTTATAACGCTCCGGAGAAAAGTTTCCATCTTTTGCTCTAGCTCCAAAATATCCTGTTCCAATTTGCCAACATAGATCTCCTCCGTACTTCAAATGATAAGGACTCACTCCCCCTTCGCCAGTATTGTGAAAGAAATTTCCTTTTGCAGCACCAAAATTTAAGGCCTCTATCGCTCGATTACTCAGTGAGCCAAAAGACATGGCTGAAATATTCAAAAGACTTGTACTGTATGGTTGTTTACAATCTTTCCCTCCAATTGTAATTCTAGGGTCTTGATTCAGTCCATGGGCATCTTTCGCATAAATGGAGTGATTTATCCATTCATAGCCTACATCTTGAACATTTAACTGCGTTCCAAAAGCATTGGTATCAGAAATGTTTTTCGCTCTTCTATAAACCAAGGAACGAATGATTCTATTGATAGGTCTTCCCTCGGTATCGGTTTCAACAAAATATTGCATCATTTCTGGACGAATACTTTCAAATAGATACCTAAAATGCCCGACAATAGGATAGTTTCTTAGAATAGCATGACTTTCCTGAAAAGCATCCCGCCAGCCAAGAATCACCAAAGGCCCCACAATAATAAATGCCCATAAAACGCGCGGATAGAAATATCCTATAGCGGCCAATAGCAGACATAAAGCTAATGAAGTGACAAGAAATTTTGATCTCATTTACTAAATCTCTCGGTTTCTAATTCTGGATATTCCATATCCATGTTATTCAATGCTTCTTCCACTTTTTTTGCTATGAGATAAATTTTATGCCAATTTTGATCTGAAGGAATAATGTTCCATGGTATTGCATTGCATTTCTCAAAAATGCTATGATAAACCTTCATAAAGTCATCCCATCGATCTCGCGTTTCCCAATCACCGTCATTGTGCTTCCAATTCTTATGTGGCATTTCAATACGTTCCATCAAGCGCTTGTATTGCTCGTCCTTGGAAACATGTAAATAAAATTTTAAAATCTTAGTTCCATTTGCTTCTAAATGCTCTTCGAATTGATTGATCTGTGTATAACGTTGTTCGATTTTATCCTTTGGAATATAACCATAAACAGACGGAACTAAGATGTCCTCATAATGAGAGCGATTAAATACTTTGATCATACCCATTTTAGGAACTTGTTTATGTACACGCCATAAATAATCGTGTGAAAATTCCAAGTCAGTAGGCTTCTTAAAGCTATAAACTGAAATTCCTCCTGGGAAAATACCTGAAAATACTCCACGCACCGTTCCGTCCTTTCCGGATGCATCCATGCCTTGCAGTATAACCAGCAACGAATTTTTAGCAGATGCACTAAGCAATTTCTGTTTAATCTGAATTCGCTCTTTAATTGCCTTTATTTCGCGCTTTACCTGACCTTTTTCTATTCCCTCTTCTGCGCGAGTAGGTATACTATCTAAATTGATCATATATCAAAAATAAAAAAAGCCACATTCTTAACGGAAAGTGGCTAAAATCCTTCAACGCATTGTCTAATCATCAATTTTAAAGGTGATTTTAACATTCACTCGAAATTCATCGACTTCACCATCTTTAACTGTGCAGCTCTGCTCTTGAACATAAACGGATACAATATCACGAACAGTTTTTGAGGCTTGTCGCACTGCTTTTTTAGTCGCATCCTCCCAGCTTTCATTTGAATTTGAAAGGACTTCAATTACTTTTAGAATTGCCATTTTTATTTGTTTTTAATGAATATTATCTCGCTCAGGTTCTAAAGTAAAATCATCTTTTTCTCCCCAAAGACCCGAGAAGGCCTCTTGTTAACTCACGCATTACTGTTCTGCCAAGCTGTCTGACCATCGTATTTTTAGAGAGCGTCTCAAAAATGCTCGGCTCATCTTTCATTTTCTTCACCGCTTTCTCTGCCTTTTTTCGCTCGGCCGCAACTTTTTTCTGGTTTTCTTTTTTTGAAGCTTTTTCAATTTTTCCTCCAAGCATTTCATAAGCACTCTCTCGATCTACTTCTTCATTATAAATACGAGAAAGATCCGAAGTTTTTACTAGTTTATTGATTTCTCTATCACTTAATACATCCATTCTTGTTTTAGGAGCGCGCATGAGCGTGGCAGCTAAAGGAGTAGGTATGCCCTTTTCATTAAGAGCGGTAATCAAAGCCTCTCCTATTCCTAAAGATGTCAAAACATCAGCAGTGTCGTAAAATGGAGAAATGGGGTAATTTTCTGCGGTTTGCTTGATGGCTTTTCTGTCTTTCGCAGTAAAAGCTCTCAATGCATGTTGAACTTTCAAACCCAATTGACTCAGCACAGCATCAGGTACATCAGTAGGGTTTTGGGTAATAAAAAATAGACCTACGCCTTTAGAGCGAATCAATTTTACAATAGCCTCAATCTGATCAAGCAGTGCTTTAGAAGCATTCTTAAAGATCAAATGTGCTTCGTCAATAAATATCGCCAGTTTTGGGACATCAGAATCACCTTGCTCCTCGAAGGTCCCATAAACTTCTGATAAAAGGCTCAGCATGAAAGTTGAAAACAATTTAGGTCGATCTTGAATATCGGTCAACCTTATAATATTGATTACACCCTGGACATCTTCTTTTCTTAGCAGATCTTCGACTTCAAAAGACTTCTCGCCAAAAAACTTTTCTGCCCCTTGTTGTTCAAGTTCAATGATTTTTCTAATAATAGTATTGACGGATGCAGATGATATTCTTCCATATTCGCTTTCCAGATCTGTCTTTCCTTCCTGAATTGAATACTGTAAAACCTTCTTAAGATCTTTCAAGTCTAACAAAGGCATTTTCTGATCATCACAGTACTTAAAAATAATGGCAATAATACTTTGCTGCGTATCATTAAGTTCAAGAATCTTAGAAAAGAGAACGGGTCCAAATTCAGATATTGTGGCCCTGAGGCGAACGCCCTTTTCATCTGAAATGGTCATCAATTCTACAGGCATTGTTTGCGCCTCATAAGGGATTCCTATCGAACCATGTCTCCATTTAATATGATCATTGTTCTTCCCAGAGGCTGCCAATCCGCTTAAATCTCCTTTTAAATCCATTAGCAATACAGGTATGCCTTTCAACGAAAGTTGCTCCGCAATAACTTGAAGAGATTTAGTTTTTCCAGTTCCGGTAGCACCTGCAATTAAACCATGTCTATTAATAGTCTTCAAGGGTACTTTGACAAATGCTTCTGATATGCATTCACCGTTTAGCATGGCCCCACCTAATAGGATAAAGTCCTTTTTAAAGGTATTTCCTTTAACAATATGCTCTTTGAATTTTTGTGTATCTGACATAGGGATAAAAAAAAGCCGCTTCAAAAGAAGCAGCTCAAAAATAAAAAAATAAAAATCGCTTGTTGCCTTACTTGAAGACAGATGATTTTTTCAATTCTTTTGTCAATAGGTAATAGAAAATTGCTCTGTACTTATTTCTATTCGACTTACCCATTGTACTCACAGCACCAGCAATTGCTTTGTCAGCTCTAGCATCGTCTGTTACACCCAATTTCTTACCGATGAAATTTTTCTTTACTCTTTTCATTTCATCTTTATCACCAGCTGCAACTTTGCAAGCATCCTTTTGATAAATAGAAGGACCGCATGCAGTAACCACATTTTCGAAAACTTTTTTATCAATCGTCTTGATTCCCATTTTCGATTTCATTTCTGACTTATACATTTCTATAAGTTCTGCTTTCTTACTCATATTAAATACTTATTAGTTAACTATTAATTATGTATAACAAAGAACTCTAAGAGAATCAAAAGTTTTTGATGACACTCTCAATGTTTTCAACATGCAGTTTTCGAGAAAGTACGTTAAGTTGCGAGATGGTCATTGGGTAATCACTAAAAGCAAAGAAATGCTTTTTCTATTTTAAAAATTGTTATCGCCAGAGATAAGATCTCCGATTCCGCCCAGCACACTTCCTTCGCCTTTGCGCTTACCTCCAACCTGAGGCGCTGCTTGAATTACTTTGTTCGCCAAACGGGAAAATGGAAGGGATTGAATCCAGACTTCTCCTGGACCTGTTAAACTCGCAAAGAATAAACCTTCACCGCCAAAAATGGTATTTTTAATCCCTCCTACAAATTGAATATCGTAATTCACGTTCTGTGTGAAAGCAACGATACACCCGGTATCTACACGAAGGTTTTCTCCTGACTTTAATGTCCTTTTAATTATGGTTCCACCAGCATGAACATATGCCATCCCATCTCCTTCTAGTTTCTGCATGATGAATCCTTCACCTCCAAAGAAGCCAGTGCCTAATCTTTTCTGAAATTCGATCCCAACAGAGACTCCTTTGGCTGCGCAGAGAAATGCGTCTTTCTGGCAAACTACTTTCTCTCCAAATTCACTCAAATCCAAGGGAATGATTTTTCCAGGATAAGGCGAAGCAAAAGAAACGGTCTTTCTATCGGTTCCCATATTTGCATATGCTGTCATAAATAAACTCTCGCCAGTAATTACCCTTTTACCAGCTGAAATCAATTTGCCAAAAAAGCCCTTGTCTCTTTCCGAACCGTCTCCGAAAATCGTTTGCATTTCAATGTCTTCATCCATATACATAAGGCTGCCCGCCTCGGCAATAACAATTTCGTGAGGGTCTAGCGTGATTTCAACGCATTGCATCTCTTCACCTATTATTCTATGATCTATTTCGTGTGCATTCATATTTAAACTGATTTACGACAAAATACGGATTCGTCCTTGGGTACAAAGATAAAATAGAATGAAAGGGTTTTTTTCTTGATAAATGGAATTCAATTGATTTATTAGTTTTGAGAAAAAGAACAATGGACAGAATTTGCAAGGATTGTGGAAAAACGATCATTGGGCGTACAGATAAAAAATTCTGTGATGACGCTTGTCGTAATTCTTTCAATAACAAGGAAAATAGTGAAATCAACAATTACGTTCGAAACATCAACCGCATTCTAAGAAAGAACAGAAAAATCCTTAATTATTTTAATCAAGGATCCAGGTCAGTAGCCCATAAAGACGACCTATTAAAGAAGGGATTTGATTTTAACTATTTCACGAATATCTATCGCACGAAATCAGGTAAAACCTACTTTTATTGCTATGACCAAGGGTACTTAAGCCTTGATAATCAACGTTATTCAATAGTTGTAAAAAAGGAATATGTGGATTAAACTATTTCGACAAAAAATAGATAATGAACACAACTACAATTAAAATCATTAAAGCAAAAACCACTGGTCCTGCAATTTCGTTCTCTTTTGGCTCTGAATGATGTCCCATTTTTATCTTTGAATTTGGGCAAATTTAGAAATATTTTGTTTTTCTTCGAAGCAGAATTTATTATGTACGCAGAATAAATTTTTAGGAACTAGAATTTTTATTTACTTGATTTTAAGTCTTTTAGGATTCTATTGACCGAAAAAATATTTAAAAATGTGACCTGAATGAGTTGACACCGTCTAAATGAGTGTTAGCGAAACAGGTAACAATTGGTGTGTGTGTCCAAATCATGTCTCATGGTTTGGTGAAAGGCCCCCTCCGGGGGTCTTTTCTTTTTCATTCGCTTATATTTGAGCAATGAAAAATATTCTTCTAACTGGGGCGACAAGTGGAATCGGCCTATCCATCTTCGAATTGCTTATTGAACAAGGCTATAAAATTCATATTCTAAGCAGAAACAAAGAAAAAATGGAAGCGCTTTGTTCGCATGAAAGTGCTTCTTATTCGGTCTGCGACATTAAAAATCTACAAGAGGTGACCGAGGGAATAAATTCTGCAGTTAGCGCTATGGGGTCTATTGACGTGCTCATTAATAATTCAGGCCTTGGATATTTTGACCCAATTGCAAATTCAAATTTGGATGAATGGCATGAAATGATTGATGTCAATGTAAAGGGGCTCTTAAGTGTAACTCATGGGAGTTTAGAAGAACTAATTGCTTCAAAAGGACACGTTATTAATATCACCTCTGTTGCCTCGCACAATGTCTTTCCCAACAATGTAGTATACTGTGCTACGAAACATGCCGTAATGGCTTTTTCAAAAGGATTGAGAATGGAATTGGGTGACAAAATTAGAGTCACAAGTATTTCTCCGGGAGCGGTTAATACTGATTTTATCCATAAGACAACTAACGAAGAATTACTCAATCAATACAAAGAATATTTCAAAACGGCATTAAATCCTATGGCAATCGCTGAGCAAGTCAAATGGGCAATTGAAGCACCCAATGACGTGCTTATCAGTGAAATTATCGTACGACCAAACCGGCCGGTCAAATGAGCTATTTTCTTCTTGCGAGATAGTCCTTTATTTCTTGAGCTTTTGCTTCAATGTTTTGTGACTCCTCTCTTTGGATCATATCCTCCACAACGCGATCGAGCAAAGACTTTCTCTTTTTTCTCTCAACTTTTTGAGTAAGCATATTGCAAATATTAAATGGTCGAGATGAGTTGAGTTCTTCTAACGAATGTAACAATTTTGAGAGAGATAGAGAAATGAGCTCTAATCTTCGAGCTCATCGATTGCCTCTAATCGTTCAATTTCCCTGTCCATTATTCGATCCAAAAGATCTTGTTCTTTATCGTTCAATTTAGCTGATGTCTTGGCCTGCTTCTTTAAAAACTTGAACATGGCCTTCTTTTTTATTTCATAAGCCATAAATACAGAATAGTCCGTTCCATTGTGAAATTTCTCTTGTCCTATCAAGCGTAAATCTGCAATTGAAGTATTCATCACCTCTCTCACCAAACTCTGAAATTTATCCCCTACTTCAGATCCTATTTCATTTGAAGTATCTCCTAAATACTGGTCTGTGACGGCCTTTACATTTGTACCGACTTGGCCAGCTAAAATTCGCTTGGCTTCTATATCTGCCTTTCCTTTTGCTATATTATTTTTCTTACTCACACCTTTTCCGACTGCTCTAAAGTATTTATTGTTCGATTCATACTTTGAACTGCTAAAGGGTTCTTTAACCTTTTTGCCCATTACACTTTTGCTGCATGATGCTAAAAAAAGACCGAGAATAATCATCAATCCGTATGTACAAATATTCTTCATAATTCTAGTATTTCTCATATACCTGTAAAAATTGTGCCAATTCCATAAATATTTGTTTATCAGCTTTTTACATTCAGTTTTTGCAAAGATATAATTTTATTTTCTGATCAAATTTGTATATTGAGAATTCAAAATGCCTTACAATGAAAATTCTTAAGATCATCTTGAGCATCATCTTGTTCCTATTTCTTGGATGGATTGCCATCTGTATTTTTAGCAAAGATCAGTTGATTGTTGAAGAGAGCATGCAAATGAACTGCTCATCTGAAACTGTTTTTGAACAAATAAATGATTTTGAAAATTGGGTGAATTGGTCTCCTTGGCACGCATTAGACCCCAACATGAAAATGGATTATGTTTCAAATAATACGGCAGGATTGGGTGCAAAATACAAATGGGTATCCGAACACGATAGAGTTGGTGTTGGAAGTTCAGAAATTGTTGAGAGCGTTCCAAATAAAAGGGTAAAAATAGACCTTGATTTTGGTCAAGGTCCAGGGAACTATGCAACTTTTCTATTGGAAGATAATAACGAAGGTTGCATGGTCACTTGGAAAATGGAAGGAGCTAAATTGAGTTTTTGGTTCAAAGCTTTCAATACCTTAATGCAATCTAGCGTAGAAGACAGCTATAAGACCGGATTGACTAATTTGTCTACACTGTGTAATCAGTAATTGTTTTTGAGAGCAATTTTGACCATTCTTTTTCATTGCTAAACATTGGCTTTCACCCGGTG
>JBCCIF010000084.1:0-14039 GCA_039028335.1 Bacteroidota bacterium | reverse complement strand
GATTATCCTGATCAAGAAAGCTCGTGGTTATTTTCAAATTTGCGTCTGAGAAATTTTTTCCGTGGTAGTCTGAAAATTTCTTTTTAATGTCATTCATATTGAGGCCATTGTTCGGAAGAATGCAAAGGAAGAAATGATCTATATCTTCCTTAAATTGAAAAGTGCTGTTTACGCTGTTCTCTGAAGATGATTCCTCTTCATTTGCTTCTTCGCTGTTCGTGGAATTTTCTTCAGAAGTATTTTCTTCTTCTGTTCCTTCAGACTCATTCAGATTACTTTCATTTTCCGAATTTTGCTCTGTGTTTGGCTCTTCTTCGAAAGAGATTTTCCCGCTCTTGGTAACAATGTCTAAAAGTCTTTTGGCTTCTTCGGCTTCTTCTGTGCCTGGGAATTCTTTGATAACTTCTCGCAGAGCCTTGATGTAATTAGTCTTGTCTTTATTGCCACCGATTGCCATTGCCCTTAAAAAGTAATATTTTGGAAGGAGTTCGTTTTTTCGATCATTGTTCATGACGTCCAAACAAGCGATTAATACATCGTTATAGTTCTTTCTTCTGTATTTTCTATATACCTCCTTGTAGGCCTCAACAAGTTCTTCTCTTCGTTCATCTCTTTTTTGCCCAGCATCGGGGTCCCTTATCAATTCTGCAAATTCCGTATCAGAACAGTCTTCCAAAATGTTTTCACGGTAATACCCTGAGCTAGATCTAGAATCAAAACTTTGATAATTTCCTTCTTCTTTCTTTTTGAATAACCTGTATAGCTGATATTTAGAAACGCATGCAATTTCATCATCAGGATACCTTCCTATTAACTCCTCAAAAGTTTCTATCGCATTATCAAAATCATTTAAATTTTCACGATAGATATTTCCCATCTCATAGAAAGCGTTCTTAATTTTTGCATGTGCCTCCTGCTGGTCATTTTCAGAAATAGGTAAATTGGCTTCTAATTCTGCAATAGTGGGGACATTACCTTTTAAGCCTATCTCTTCGCTTATGCTTTCTTCTGGATTATTGATGTCGAAATTATCAAATGATTGCTTGTCCTTTCTCCTCCAATTGTCTTCGAGCTTTCTTTCGCCAAAAACCCTTTTAAATTCAGCATAACCCTGACTTTTTGCCGTTGCATTGTAGAAATACCAAGTAGAGTTCTTGTTCTTTTTACCTTCCTGTTCGCCCGGATTCAAAACGGCTAGTTGTGCCTCTCGCTTTGCCTTTTCCTCCTCTATCCTCTTTTCTTCCTCCTCTTCAATTTTCTTTTGAATTTCTTCTAATGCTCCAAGCCTTTCGGATTCATCCATATCCAGATAGGCCAGAAGACTGTCCTGTTCGTAAATGATTTCAATGTTTTTTACCAAATCAGAAAGGCTTTCTTTCTTCGCAGAAATAATCTCATAATTTGGATAGCTATTGGGTAAATACGTGACCGTACTATCATAAAACTGACTGGCACTTTGATAACTTCGTTCTTCAAAGTAATAATCCGCTAGTCGAAGAAATGATTTCCCTTTTTGTTTAGCGTTTGACTGGCTTACTTCGGCCGATTTTAAGAGTAATGCAATCCCTTCTTTGTAATTACGCTCGGCAAATTCAACTTCAGCCAAAGCAAAGTAGATTTGATCCTGAAATTCGATGTATTTGTCATCCTTGAGTAATTTATTTAACTGGGCCCTTATTTCTGCGCTATTGGACCGAGAGTCAAATGCCAATGCTTGATTAATCCTCGCATTGAAATCCATTTCATACGTTGGATTCATTTTTGTTACACTGGCAAATAAGCGAATGGCCTTTGTAGAATCACCCTTTTTCTGATGCAGTTGAGCTAGAATAAAAGTTAGCCGCGTTTTTCTCTTTTTCTTTTGATCTTCATGGAGAATTGCACGATCAAGCATGTCAATTGCATTTTGCCAGTCGGTTTGCCGAACATAAAAATCTGCATAAACCTCATAAAAGGTTGGCATGAACTTTTTTGGGAACTTGGCTTGATCTTCTTCTAACTTCTCTAAAATAGCTCCCGCCTTAGCATATTCTTTGATTTCGATATAATTTCGAGCATTCCATAATGCTGCATGGAATTTATTTGGATCCTTTTTGAACGATTTTGTAACGTATCGAAACATCTCCTCACTTTTCTCAAAGTCCCTTCTGTAAAAATTTGCCACACCAATTAGAAGCCAGCAGTCATCGACCCATTTATTGTACTCCTTTCTTTTTTCCTGTATGGAGTGTCGATCGATTACTTTTGTACATTTTTCAATGGCCCTGTCCATTTGCGGATAGATGCTAGGAGCCGTTTCTTCTGTAGGATAAATAAATATGGGGAGAACTTCGTCCCAATTTTCTTGATGTCCCGTTTTCAGACTTAATTGAGCTTCTTTGATTGCTTCCTTTGCATTGAAATAACCGTTGAACCGCGCGTTCGTGTCATGGAATTTTCTATTGATATAGCGGTTCCTTGTTTTGCAAGAGCTCATTACCAATAGCGTGCATGAGAACAGAAGAATATAGATGACAAAATTTTTTTTCAATCTTTTCGTTTTGAAGGCGCTAGACCTTAATAAACTCCCAAAGCGCAAAAATATTTTATTTTTTCGGATTAAATAGGGGAATATTACCAATAATCAAGGCATTTTTGCCTTTCCTTATATTTATACTGTAATTTCAATAATTAGGTTGATCAATCGCACAAATGGCAAAGAATAGTTGGATTAAAAATAGGATTCAAAGGCTGCGCAATAAATTCAGGTTGGTAGTGGTTAACGAGACAACCTTTGAAGAAAAGCTTTCTTTTGTTCTTTCCAGATGGAATGTTATTTCCTTTTTTTCCCTTTTAGTTGTTATCATCGCAATAGCCATTGTTTCTTTGATTGCCTTCACACGCTTAGGAGATTATATTGTTGGATTTTCCGAAGTTCAGACCAAGAATTTAGCCACTAAGAATGCAATTCAAATAGAGGACCTCGAGAAAAAATTAAGGATGAAGGAACGCTACATTGAAGGAATTCAATTGGTCCTTAAAGATGAGATCTCGCACGACAGTTTAGAAACTATAATTACTGCCAATAACGATTATTCAAACTTGGATTTCAGTATTAGTGAAAGTGATTCACTTCTTCGAGCCAAAATAGATGCCCAAGAGAAATACAACCTCAATTTTGTAAATGAAAGCCAGGAAGGTGAATTGGCCGAGCTTTCAGATCTCTTTTTCTTTACCCCTGTCTCGGGTAAGATTACGGCTGGTTTTGATATGCATAAAAAGCATTTTGGGACAGATATTGTTGCACCAGAGGGGACGGCAATAAAGAGTATACTGAAAGGCACGGTTTTATTCAGTGGATGGACCAATACAGATGGATATGTAATTCAGGTTCAACACAGCAATAATTTGATCAGCATCTACAAGCACAATTCGGCAATATTGAAAGAAACTGGTGACTTAGTTGATGCCGGTTCAACCTTGGCAATTATTGGAAATACAGGTGAATTGAGTGATGGTCCTCATTTGCATTTTGAGCTGTGGCATCAAGGTGAGCCATTGAATTCTGAAAACTTCATCAATTTCAATTGATTAAGCCAAAACTCTCCATAAAGCCTGCCTTGAGCTTGCCTTATGCGCGGTATTGCATGAGTTTGAGAAGCAAATGGCTGAAGCAGCCTCATAAAACTCAATCAAGAGTCTTTCGAAAATTGATTAGCGATGCATCACAAACTGTTTTCGGGAGAGACCATAATTTTGATCAAATTAATTCTTACAATGACTTTAAAAATCAAGTGCCTATTCGCGATTATGAGGGATTGAGGCCTTATCTAGAAAGAGCGATTCAAGGAGAAGAAGATGTTTGTTGGAAGGGCAAAGCCCTGTATTTGTCAAAAACATCGGGTACGACATCTGGATCGAAATATATTCCAATTTCCAAGGAATCGATGCCATTTCATATAAGATCAGCAAAGCACGCTCTATTGAGCTATATTTTTGAAACAAAGAATGCTTCATTCGTAGATGGCAAGATGATTTTTTTACAAGGCAGTCCTGCATTAGAAAAGAAAAATGGCTTAGATGTTGGGCGATTGTCTGGAATAGTGGCTCATCATGTACCCAATTACTTGCAGAGAAATAGGTTGCCGAAGATGTCGACTAACCTTATTGAAGACTGGGAAGAGAAAGTAGAAAAGATAGCAGAAGAAACCCTATTAGAAGACTTGAGGTTAATTAGTGGGATTCCTTCTTGGGTGCAAATGTATTTTGAAAAGCTATTAAATGCCTCGGGTAAAAGAACAATCAAAGAAATCTTTCCAAATTTTTCCCTTTTTGTCTATGGTGGTGTCAATTATGAACCTTATCGGGCAAAATTTGAATCTATGATTGGAGAATCCATTCCTAGCATTGAATTGTATCCAGCCTCAGAAGGATTTATAGCGTATCAAGATTCTCAAAATCAGGAAGGAATGTTGCTCGAAATAAATTCCGGCATTTTTTATGAGTTTATTCCTTTAGAGGAATTAGATAGTGAAAACCCCACGCGCTTAAGTCTTGAGATGGTGGAGCTCAATGTCAATTATGCGATAGTTCTGAATACCAATGCTGGTCTTTGGGCTTACCTAATAGGCGATACTGTAAAGTTCACTTCTTTGAGTCCTTACCGAATCAAAGTAACAGGAAGGACTAAACACTTTACTTCTGCCTTCGGGGAACATGTCATAGCAGAAGAAGTCGAAGAGGCCGTGAAATTGGCATGTCAAATTAGCTCTTCTCAGATAAATGAATTTCATGTTGCGCCACAAACTAATCCTCAAAACGAGTTGCCCTATCATGAGTGGTTCATTGAATTTGGAAAAATGCCAACGGATATTGAGGCGTTTAAATCAATTCTTGAGCAAGAGATGCAAAGACAAAATGTCTATTACAAAGACCTAATTACAGGAAATGTTCTTCAGCCTTTGAAACTGTCTTTCGTAAGGAAAGATGGATTTGTGGAATTCATGAAGAGTCAAGGAAAATTAGGAGGTCAAAATAAAATCCCTCGTCTTGCTAACAATAGAAAATACGCTGATGAGATTGCAAAATTCTTGGCATAAATTTAGCGTTAGAAGATTTATGCGATTTTGCGTATTCTTATTTTTAATCTTTTTCCATCAAATGGGCTTCAGTCAATCTCAAGAGAAAATCATTGAACTGAATTATGGAGTCATTGGAAAAGGAGACGATAGGGTCAAAGAAGTGATAATTAACTCTTCATCTGATCAAATAGAGCAAATTTTGAGAATAGGAGCAGATGAAAATGAATTCGACATTCGACTTTCGTCCAAACAAGTTTCTTCTTCCAAACAAGTAATCTTAAGGATAAAATTCAATCCTCGAACTAAAGGCGTGAAATCAATAGATATTCCGCTTTACTTTTCGAGTTCAGATCCTATTTTGATCCGGGTTAAAGCTGATGTGAATTATTTAGAGTGGGAAGATTATACACCTTGTCCTGATTTTTCAGAAGGTCCAAAAAATAATGACTTCACGGTTACCTTCAAAGTAGTAAATAGTTTAAATGGAGAGGCAATACGCAATGCTGAAGTTGCTATTGCTGAACAAGGAATTCAACAAGCTATTTGGAAAACAAACAAGAAAGGGATAATTGAGAAAACAGTCCCTTTAGGTTACTATGCGATGCTAGCAAGGGCGGATGGATTCTCCAAATCAAGAAAAGAGGGATATATCAATAGAAGAAACAAGTATTTTATTTTTGCTTTAGATCCGATTGATAGACCTGATGAAGTTGCTAAAGACGTGGATGAACCTGAGATTATCAATGAAGAGACGGAAGTCTTTATAATTGAAGAAGAGGAAAATTTGTCATTTGATGAGCAAAGTTCAGAGATTCCAGCGATTGCAGAGAAGAGCAGTTTTTCGCTTAATGAATACGTCCCCAATAATGTCGTTTTTCTTATTGATGTTTCTACTTCAATGAAAAGAGAACAGCGACTGGAGGTATTAAAAAGCTCGATGATAGAGTTATTGAATTTGCTTCGTCCACAAGATAAGTTGAGCATTATCACCTACTCTTCTTCTACGGATGTCATTTTGAATTCAACTTATGTAGAAAACAAAAATGAAATTGTTCAACTAATTAAGGATATAGAAGGAAAAGGATTGACTGCTGGAGAAAGCGGTATCAAAAAAGCCTATTCTATAGCACGGAAGAATTTTATTGAAGGAGGAAATAATCAAGTTTATTTAGCTACAGATGGCGCATTCAATAAGGGTGAGACTGATGTAAGCAAATTTGTCAAGCGTCAAAGTAAACAGGGAATTTACATGACAATTGTAGCAGTGAAAAGCCCTAAATGGACTATACCCAAAATGCAGAAGATCGCAAATGGGGCAAATGGAGACTATATTCAAATGGAAGATTTTGAGATAGACAGAGAGATTTTAAATGAGTTGGTAAAGAAACAATCAAAAAAATTTAACTGATAACATCCAATAGTTCGGCTTTTTTTCTGCGGGAAACAGGTATTTCTGTCCCCTCATTCAAAACAACACGACCTCCGCTTCCTTTAATGTATTTCTTTATAAAATTGTAATTGACCAAGTGTGATTGATGCAATCGAATGAAGGAATAGTCTTTTAATTGTTGCTCCATTTCTTTGAGTGTTTTTGAAAGCAAATACTTTTCTCCATTTACCAAATGGACATAGGTATAATTATCTTCACTTTCACAGCGTAAGATTTCATTGGCATAAACGAGGTTAATTCCTTCACCGGATGGAATTGCAATCTTACTCGACTGTATAATTCCCATTTTTTTTATTAAGTCGTTTAACTTTTCTTGGAGTTTAGTCTTTTGCTGCCATGCCATTTCCACGGCTTTTTTCAATTCTATTCTGTCAATAGGTTTTAATAAGTAATCGATTGCTTGATGTTTAATGGCCTTTATTGCAAATTCATCATAAGCCGTAGTAAATATTAATCCGAAATTGGGTTCTTTTAAAGCATGCAAAAGCTCAAATCCATTTAACATCGGCATTTCGATATCAAGAAATAATAAATCTATTTCGTGATACATTAAAAATTTAAGCCCTTCAACAGGGCTTTCAAATTTCCGAATGATTTCGACATTTGAACAGGTATTTTCAATCTGCCATTCAAGTGTTTCAATACAATGAAGTTCATCGTCAATAATTACTGCTTTGAGGAGCTTATCCATTCTCAATTGTATTTTATTTTAATGACGACTTCCGTTCCTTCGGAATCCCCTTTTACATTTTTCAAATCTTTTATTTCAAGTGAGGTCGTTGAGTTATATAAGACTTCAGCAAGCTGGAGGCGTTCCGAGTTTATCTTTAGTCCCATCGATTTTTTCTTGATTGCATTTTTACTTTTCATCTCTTTTGACTTTACTCTTCCAATTCCATTGTCAACAATACGAATTTCCAATTGAGCATCTTTTTCTTCAATATCCATAGTAAGTCTTCCTTTCCGTTCTTTTAAATGCAGCAGCCCATGCCAAATAGCATTTTCTACAAAGGGCTGAAGAAGCAGAGGAGGTATTCGATAGAAAGCTGAGTTTACATTTGAGTTGACTTGATAATCGAATTTATTTTGGAAACGCAAAGCTTCTAGTTCAACATATAAAGTTAAAGCATTGAGTTCTTCCTCTAAAGTCACTAACTTCTCTTTCGAATTTTGTAAAACCAAACGAATAAGCCGTGAAAATTTTGTGAGGTACTCAGAGGCAAGTTCTTTCTTGTTTTTAATAATAAAGTGATTTATGCTGTTCAAAGAATTGAATATAAAATGTGGATTCATTTGTGCTCTCAAGGCTTTCATTTCTACTTCATGGAGCTGCGTTTGAAAATCTTGCTTTATCTTTTCTTTTGAACGTACATTGTTCGTTCTGATTTGGATGATGAAATAGACAAGGATGAGTAAAAATAGAAAGCCTATAACTTTGAACACGTTAGTCTGCCAAAAGGCGGGTTGGATGGAAAAATTAAAAGGAGGACTTAATTGAGAAAGCCCAGTGTCTTTATTCAGAACATTTACTTGAAAACTGTAATCCCCTGGTAAGAGATTTGAAAAATAGATACTTTTTTGATCTGTAAATTCAGACCAAGCGTCTTGGGCGAGACCTTCTAACTTGAATTGATAGGTAAGTGCCTCAGGATTTTTTAAATAAATTCCTTGGTACTCTATTAAGAGATCATTTTGATTATAATTAAGCCTTAAATTAGAAGGGACTCCACTTAGTGAATCCAGTTTGAACCCCAATTCCTTCCATGAAGTTTGTTTTCCACTTAAACTTATAGTTGTCAGTTCGATATCTGGTTTTACCGAAGTGGTATCTTCTTTTTCAGGCGAGTATTTGATTGCGGCTTTTATGGTGCCAAACCACATGTTCCCTTTGCTGTCAGTATATACAGCATTCTGATTGCATTCAGAACCATAAAAACCATTTTGGTCATTGTAAATGATAGTCTTAAGCCTTCTTTCCTTGTAAAACGTATTTAAATCCAATTTTTCGAGCCCATCAGAAGAGCCAATCCATAAATTCTGATCTTCTTGAATTGTAAGAAAGAATATACTCTTTCCAGCACTTACTTTTTCATCTTGAAAGCAGGTAAAAGAGGTGCCATCAAAATACGCTAAACCTCCTATTGTTCCAATCCAACAATTACCCAGATGATCTTCGGCCATGCTAATAATTGTATTGCTGCATTCACCAACGAAGCCCTTTCCTAACCGTGAAAATGAACCACTTTCATATTTATAAATTCCGTCATCTGTTCCAAACCAAATTTCTCCATTCGATTTTTCGAAAATGTGAAAGACGTTTTCACTTCCCAAACCATCTTTCTTCTTGAAAGCTTTTCTTTTGCCATTTTTGAATGCAAACACACCTCCATTTGGACCGTAGTACCTTTCACCTTTGCAAGCGAACCAAAGTGTGCTGTCCTTAGAACGATGAATGTCGAAAATGGCATTATCGCGTAATCCAAACTCATCTGATGCGTCTCGAAATATGCCTTTTTCGTAAATACTGAGACCGTTCTCTGTTCCTATATAGATGCGTTCACCTTCCTTATGAAAACAACGTACCGTTCGGTGACTGAGCCCATCTTTCTCCGAAAAATTCTCGATTTTTTCTCCATCAAATATGCTTATACCTCCTTGCACGATCCCAAACCAAATGCGTCCAATATCATCTTCTATAATATCATAGACAATATCGTTTTGTAGACCGTTCTTAGTCGTAAATATTCTGAATTGATCTTCTGAATACAGATCAATTCCGGCACCTGAAGTTCCAATCCATATATTGTGTTCTTTATCTTCAAGAAGCGACCATATATAGTTATCGCTAAGTCCCATTGATTCATCAATATATTCTCTACGACCGTCTGGATGAAAGATCACGAGTCCATCTCCATTGGTGCCAAAGATTACTTTATTGTCATAAGTGGATAAAGCCGAGATAACTGAATTATTTGGGCTTATATCGATGGGAATGAAATCTACATTTTGTTCGTATAGTTGAAATACTCCATTTTGAGTTCCACAGTACAGCCTGCCATTTTGATCTGTAACCATGGCGAGGATTTGATGATTATTTGAAATCAGTTCTGTTCTATTAATCAAATTTCCATCCTTGTATTGATAAAGTCCAGAATCGGTTCCAAGAAGCAAGTCATTGTGGAAATTGATCATTGAGAAAACACGCAATTTCCGTGATGATAAAAGGACAAACTGCCCCTGTTTAAATTGGACAAGACCTCTATTGGTGCTCAGCAGCAGGCCATAGGTTTGAGAGTCGTGCATAGAGAAGATGGATTCTATCTTGCCAATCGATTCATTAAAACGGTAAGAGAGAATACTATCCTTTCGGTACATACTTAATCCATCAGAACTCGCAAACCAAATTTGCCCATTGTGGTCTTGGTGGATTTTGTTTACAAAAGAATTGAGTAAGCCATCTTTCTTAGTGATCTTCGAGAAATGCTCTCCGTCAAAAACATCTATCCCTGAACTGACTGTTCTCAAGAATAATCTTCCCGAACGGTCTTGAACAATATCTCCCACCTCAGATTGACTCAGTCCTTGTTCGACAGAAAAATTCTTGAAGAAATACTGTTGACCAAAGGATTTGGTAGTCGCTAATAGGATACATAAGCCAATGGCAATGAGGTAGTAGTATTGGGATAATTTTGTAGTCAAATCAAAAAGAACAATTTCAAAATAATTAAGAATTTCACTGAATTGAAATAAAATCAATTCTATTTTGAAATGAGACCCTTTTGATTAAACAATTTTAGATTTTCTCAATTATAGGATTAACATACATTTGTAGACTTTTTTGACTATGGAGAATTTAATTATGGCCGGGCAATTGTTGCTTGGACTTTCTTTACTTATTGTGCTTCATGAATGGGGACATTATTACCCAGCGAGGCTATTTAAAACGCGTGTAGAAAAATTCTACCTCTTTTTTGATGCGTTCAACTTTTCTCTTTTCAAAAAGAAAATTGGCGAAACTGTTTATGGCATAGGATGGCTGCCCTTGGGAGGATATGTGAAAATTTCTGGAATGATTGACGAGAGCATGGATAAAGAACAGATGTCAGGACCTCCTCAACCTTGGGAATTCCGATCTAAACCGGCTTGGCAAAGATTGATCATCATGCTTGGAGGTGTTACCGTGAACCTTATTCTAGGGTTTTTGATCTACGGAATGACCTTGTTTACTTGGGGGAGGGAAGTTTCTGATCCAGCTAGTTTTGAAAATGGAATAGAGGTAAGTTCTTTAGTCGAAGAATATGGTTTTGAAAATGGAGATAGAATAGTTGACTATCCAAATATTGGATTGAAGAATTTTAGCGATATGTCAGAAGATATATTGCTCTTTGATCTTAGGAAATTCACAGTTCAAAAGCCAAATGGTGAACAAAAAGAATTGATGTTGCCGGAGGACATTACCCTCAAGATGCTTGAGTCTAAAACCAAAACGCTTTTTACTCCTCGAACTTATGTTGTAATTGGAGAATTAGCAGAAGATGCTCCCGCAGAAAAAGCTGGTTTATTGGTAAATGACAGTATTGTTGGTATAGATGGCCAAAAAGTGGTGTTTTTCGATGAGTTTAGACAAAGCATAAAAGATAAATCCAATAAAGAAATCCAACTGAGTCTTTATCGAGAAGGGGTGAAAAAAGAAATTTCTGTTCAAGTGGATTCGCTTTCGCGAATTGGTTTTTACAACAAAAAGAGCTTTGGTAAACATGATACTCAGCTTTTGGAGTACGGATTTTTTGAATCATTTCCAGCGGGAATTGAATTCGGTTGGAGAAAATTAAAGGGAATTGTAAATAGTATGAAATATTTATTTACAAAAGCTGGATCTAAACAAGTAGGAAGTTTCATCTCCTTTGCCAAAGCATATGGGCCGACATGGGAATGGCAGAGGTTTTGGAGCCTTACAGCTTTAATTTCGATCATTTTAGCCTTTATGAATATCCTTCCAATTCCTGCACTCGATGGAGGACATGTAATGTTCCTCTTGTATGAAATGATTTCAGGAAAGGCCCCAAGTCAGCGATTTATGGAGATTGCTCAGATGATTGGCTTTTTCTTATTGATCGGCTTAATCATATTTGCTTTGAAAAATGATGTCGTCAATCATTTATTAAATTAAATAGAGCTTTTTCTTAAATTCAAGCGCTATGAATTTAGAAATACCGTTGCAATTTATTTTTGGTGCGGCAAATAATACTCCTTACTATATTGTAATTGCTGCTTCTGCGGTAATTATTCTATCGTATTTCTTTAATGTAATATCAAGAAAGACCAATATACCAAGCGTTATCCTGCTTATTGCTGCCGGTATTGGAATGCACTATGGACTTGACTTTTTTGGTTTGTCCACCATCAATAATTACATCATTGACAACGACAATATCCTTCCTATTCTAGGCCAGGTAGGGCTAATTTTGATAGTCCTTGAGGCGGCATTAGATCTTGAACTATCGAAGAAGAAATGGCCTGTTATATGGAAATCTTTTTCGGTTGCTTTATTGGCCTTGTTAGGCAGCACTGCGCTGGTCGCATTTGTTTTGGAGTTCTTCATTTTCAACAATAATTGGAACTTAGCCATTGTATGTGCTATTCCACTATCAATAATGAGTAGCGCCATTATTATTCCAAGTGTCGCCAATCTCATTGAGGTAAGGAAGGAGTTCATGGTTTATGAATCTACTTTTTCGGACATATTGGGAATCATGTTGTTTTACCCATTTCTCGATGGAGTAACTGACCCGAATTTTGGTGGAATTGGTGCTGAGTTTGGAAAGGTCTTTTTAACAATAATCGTATCGGTAATTATTTCTTATTTTCTTGTCTGGTTATTCCAACGAATTAAAAGTCAGGTCAAGTTGTTTCTCCTTATTGCCTTGCTCTGTTTGCTTTATGTAATAGGAAAGATTTATGGCTTAAGCACCTTAGTGCTTATTTTAATTTTTGGATTGATGCTCAATAATTCTGAGCTCTTTTTCAGAGGCAAATTGAGTAAGTATATTAACCACGATAAGCTCAATCATTTTCTGCATGATTTCCATGTTTTGGCCCTGGAGTCCGCTTTTGTTTTAAGAACCTTTTTCTTTGTCATT
Organism: Bacteroidota bacterium; assembly: GCA_039028335.1. GTDB lineage: Bacteria > Bacteroidota > Bacteroidia > Flavobacteriales_D > JABDKJ01 > JABDKJ01. Next base: position 1,389 of record JBCCIF010000084.1, on the reverse strand, counting down.
TTCGGTATCACAATTAGTTTGGATTACCTTTTGAACTATGAGGTAGCTTTAATTGGAATATGTGTTGCAGCTGCATTGTATATCATCCGTTGGATTTTTCTCAAGATCTTCATTTCAAAACAGACCAGTGCCTTGCTCTTAATTGCACCGCGGGGATTGATAACGGTTCTTTTGTTCTTTTCTATTACAGGAAGCCCTGTAATCTTGGATATGATGTCTCCATCCGAAGAAGGTTCATACCTTTCTCCGGATGTAGAGAAAATGAATGGAGTAATTCTTTATGCCATTATTATTACAAGCGTTCTCATGACCTGGACGCTTATTAGTAATGCAAAATCGAACAGAGGGCTTTTGCCAGAAAATGATGGAGATGAAGAATTGGAAGAGGGTCAAATCGCTGAAGTGGAAGAGAATTCAGATGAAATTCAAGAGCAAAAGCAGATTTCTGGAGAAAGAGAATTTGAGGAAGATCTAAAAGAGGATATTAAGAGTCAATTGAAAGATGATTTGACTAGCGACACGGACTTTGATGATCCTGAGAATGATATAGAATGATTTATGAAATGCCCCAATTGCGAAACCGACATTAAAAAGGATGACAAATTTTGTTATGCTTGTGGTCAGCGCAATGTATCTATGCGCATTTCATTAAAAGAGTTTATCAGTACTTTTGTTCAAGTTTATTTTTCTTTTGATACGCGCTTTTTTAGAACAATTGGTCCGATGTTGTTCAAACCCGGTTATCTGTCGAATAAGTTTTTTGAGGGGAAAAGGAAGCGCTATTTAGATCCGCTTAGATTCTATGTTTTTGTGAGTTTTTTCGTCTTTCTATTGGCGCCATTAGCAGATGTGTCTTTTCTCAATGTGGATGCGAGTACTGATTTAGATGCTGCAGTGGGAAATGATCAGGTAATTAATATAACCACTGCGCCCGGTGATGAAAAGGAGGTTGAAACCGGCAAATTTATAGATGCTTTGAAGCAAATAGTTGAAAATAAAGATAAGATCAATGCAAATATCTTACGCTATATTTCAATTGCACTCTTTTTCCTTATGCCACTTTTCGCATTGATCAATTATTTGATTTTTTATCGTAAAAAGAACTTTTATTTAGAGCATTTAATCCTCTCTTTTCATATCCATACTTTTTTTCTCATTCTATCGATCTTTGGAATAGTAATTAGCTTAATTTCAGGATACAGAGCAATTGGTCCGATTCTCTTTTGCTTGAGCATTTTTACTATAATTAGCATGAAAAATTACTATAAAACCTCTTGGGGAGGTGTTATATGGCGATTTTTTCTGTCAATTGGTATATATACTTTTGTGCTTGGTATAACAGTATCGGTAATTGCTTTGCTCGCTATTTATTCTAGCGGTGCACAAGAT
>JBCCIF010000083.1:0-14224 GCA_039028335.1 Bacteroidota bacterium | reverse complement strand
GAAGTCTTCGCAGTATTTTGCGAATTCCTCTTCAATTCCTTTTTGAAATACTCCCATAATGTGCTGAGGGCGTTTCATAACCATCATAGTATGTTTGCTCTTTAATAATTTCATTAAATGATTTTTTATCTTTTATCTGAATAATTGCAGTCCCACCTTTGGTAAAAATCATTTAATGAAATTATTAAAGAGCAAACATACTATGATGGTTATGAAACGCCCTCAGCACATTATGGGAGTATTTCAAAAAGGAATTGAAGAGGAATTCGCAAAATACTGCGAAGACTTCCAGATAGAAAGCAGTGTTAAGAGTTTTTTAATTTTTATTATCGATCAAGACTTGATCTCTCCTGCAATAATGAAGCGATATGTGATTTTATATGAGTTCGAAAAGTTATACCCCTTACATAAATTTCACAAAACACAAACGGTTTTTACAATTTCCAATAAGCTTAATATTTCTGAGCGAACTATTTGGTCTGCATTAAAGTACAAAATGGAAAAATATAAAAAATCGCGAGGCAAAAGGAAGTAACCATATAGGCGATTTGGTATAGATAGTTGAGATTTCTAGTATTTCACAAGAGTTATCTGATTGTGATCTTACTCTTTAACTGACGGTTTCAGCCCTTCGAAAACAATATAAATAAAAATCAAAAATTATGTATTCAAATAAATTCCATTTTCTAAAGTTAATTATCTATTTGGTCTGCTTCTTTATATCAGTTGTTGGGTATAGTCAATCTGCAGCAAAATATGCTAAAGATGCAGAAAATTATTACCGAAACAGTGATTACCCAAACGCAACATTATCCTCAATCCAGTCCCTTAAAATTAAATCAACCAATAAGAAAGCCCTTGAAATTATTAACCTATCATTACCTGCTGCTGTATCTAGTTTAGAGGATGAAATTACTGAACTGAAAGATGCCTCAGAGGCCTTCAAGGGAGAGAGGACAATTAGGCAAAAACAAAATATTGTTAAAAATTATCTCACATTGAATAAGATTAAGAGAGAGTTTAAAAGCCTTCCTCCTTTATCGGAAAAGAAGAAAAAGAATCCAATTTCATTTGAGTTCAGAAGTTATTATGAGGATTTAAATGATGCAAAAGATGAACTGAACGCTGTAAAAATTAAAGGAGCCGAAATGCATTATGAAGATGGGAAAGCTTTATTTGCCAAAGGGGGGAAGAAAAATTGCAAAAATGCTGCTAAAAAATTCACTAGGTGTTTAGAGCTCCAAAACGGTTTCAAAGATGCTAGTGACTGGTATAAAAAAGCTCGGGAAGCAGCTACAATTCGCGTTGCAGTTATTCCATTTCTGAATACCTCAGGTAAAAATCATTATGGGAACATTGGAGAAGTCATTACCGACAAGGTAATTGCATCAATGCTCAAGGATAGGAAAACCATGGAGTTTGTTGAGCTAATTTCAAGAGATCAATTGCAAACCATAATTAATGAACAAAATTTAGTCTTGACTGAGATGTTTGATCCTAATTCTGCAACTAAATTTGGAGAAATACTCGGGGTTCACTGCTTAGTTACTGGTAAGATCTCACAAATTGTTTCAGTCAATAGAGGAACTACTTCAGCTCGGGTCAAAAGCACCAAAAGTGTTGTTGTCCGAAAGGAGCCATATTATAATAAAAATGGGAAGTTAAGATATAAGAATATTTATGGAGATGTCTCATGTTATGTTAATACCTATAAAAAAGAAGCGAATGCGAGTGTAAATGGTTCATACCAAGTAGTAGATGTAGAAACTGGTCAGGTTTTGAAGAGTGATTCTTTTAGCGAAAAAAAGAAGTATATGTCGGAATGGGCGACATTTTCCAGTGGCGATGAGCGTGCAGTAAAAGGAGATTTAAAACGATTAATAGCTACTCCGGAAAGATCCTTGCCTTCAGAAGAAGAACGTGTTATAGATGTAATGGAGAAACTCTCTACCGCTTTATCGAATAGTTTAAAAATTAGTTTGCAATAGGGTGTCATTTGTGATGTAAATGAATGAAAATCGGAAAAATCAAATTTATGAAGAACTCGATATATATTTTCTGTGCTTTAATTTGTTTTTGCAGTTGCAAACAAAAACAAGTTGATTTTGCTCAACTTCAAATCAGGGATGAAACTTTTTACGAAGTGAATGCGAGTAAACCATTTTCAGGCGTGGCGATTGTCAAATTTGACAATGACCAGAACATGAAAGTCACTTCCATTAAGAAAGGAAAGCTTGATGGTAAAAGTGAAGAGTGGTACGAAAATGGACAGCAAAAAAGAACAAGTTGGTTTAAAATGGGTAAAAAAACCGATGAAGAGAAGCGCTATTCTATGGATGGGAACTTGGTAAGTGTGATTAATTATCGGAACGGAGAAGAGCACGGGCCATTTACAACATATTTTGAAAACGGGCAGGTCAGTGAAGAAGGAGAGAAAAAGGAAGGAGAGTTGAATAAAGGATACAAGGAATATAATTATGATGGACAGATAATTTATGACATTAACTATGCTGACGGGGCATTAGATGGAAAATATGTAGAATTCCACAACAATGGAAATGAAAAGATAAAAGGCGTTTATTCCAAAGGTCAAAAAAATGGACTATTTATCGAATTTCATGAAAATGGAAATGAAATCTTAAATGGACATTACGCTTTAGATGAAAAAGAAGGAGAGTGGAAAGCATATTATGCTTCAGACCAATTAAGCGTAAAATCAAATTATACAAAAGGCAAGTTAAACGGCCAGTATTTTTCATATTACAAAAACGGAAACACCAAGATAGCAGGAAACTATAATAATAATGACAAGCATGGTCAATGGAAAGATTTTTTCGAAAACGGTAAAGTGAAGCATGAGGGAGTTTATGATTATGGCCTGGCTTCAGGAGTTTGGATAAACTACTATGAAAACGGGGAGAAAAAAAGCGAAGGGAAATGGAGCTCAGGGAAAAAGGATACTGGTTGGCAATACTGGGACGAAAGTGGACAAAAGAAATTAGACCTATCGAAGCATTTAGTAGGAAAATGGGAAAATATTAACTCAAGTGTGAAACAAATCATTTGGCAAGGTTTCAAAAAATTTACTTACAACCCTTGGATTGAATACAGATCAAATGGCACATGGATTGATAGCTATGACAGAAATGGTTCCTGGTCAATAAACTCTGATAACACTACTATTCTTTCTAGCAGATATAAGAGGAACGGCAAATCTGAAACCAATTCTTATAGGGTGAATTCTTTTTCAAAAAACCGTTTTGAGAAATTTGCAAAAACGGGTAAGATATTAAACTACACCAGAGTGTATTGAAAATTTATATATAATAATTTAGTGTGAGTGTTTCGCACCCTGTCAGGTTCCTTAATTCCCTTTTGGAATATTATAAAATCCTAGAAAGCAAAGATTGTTTGTTTTATTCTTCCATACAAAAACTTCGACAAATGTCTTACTGCAATTATTTTTTCAAGTCTTCTTCGACGATACTTTTCTTATGGCTGATTTCTTTTTCTTTGGCATTCGCCCAACTACCATATGCGGTTGTTAATCAAAATACTTCCAATCTAAACATTAGAACTGGACCGGGTTTGGGGTTTTCAATTATTACGAGCATTGCTCCTGGGAAAAAATTAGTTGCTTTTGATCAGGATACTGATAGTGACGGGATTCTATGGTACCGTGTACACCTCCCGGTCAATAATATTGATATACCACATTCCGGATGGGTTGTTGGTGATAATCAGTTTTGGATGCAGCCCGATTTTTCAACTGACAGATTAAAATTGACAGGGACAGATGTGTTGATTAGGAAATTTGCAGGTGGGGTTATTAATGATAACGATTTGGTGTGGATTCTTAATACAGCAGGAACACAACATGATTATGCCTCTACAAAAATAAATCAGGAATTTGCCTTGATTAGTAGTCAACAGGTAGGAAACACCACTTGGTATAAGGTTGATCTAACGAATAATTGCAAAAATGGTCCTAATGGTAGTACACTAACTCAAGGTTGGATAAGTGGTGATTTTGCAACTATTCTTAGTCCACCACCGCCAGGTGATCCTTCAATTGATATTGACCCTGGAAGCTTAAGCTTTGGAAATGTTCAAACTGGATCTTCTTCTCAACTCACATTCAATATCAATAATACAGGAACAGGAACATTAAATATATCTTCAATAAGCAAACCTTCTTGGATTTCTCTAAGTTGGAGTAGCGGAACAATTGCCCCTAATGGATCTCAACCCGTTACTGCCACATTTTCACCAACGCAAGCAACAAATTACAACGGGACTATCACCATTAACTCTGATGCAGTTAACGGAGATGAAACAATTGGAGTATCCGGAGCCGGATCTAATTCACCACAACCTGCAATTACTTTGTCTGGAAATTTGAACTTCGGCGAAGTACAAGTTGGATCGTCTCCTTCGTTGTCTATGATTATATCTAATTCTGGATCTGCTACATTAAACATTTCTTCAATTTCGACCCCTTCTTGGATTGATTTGGACTGGACCTCAGGATCTATTGCGCCTAATTTTTCGCAAACCGTAAACATTACATTTTCTCCTAGTGCTGAAATTTCATATTCGGGGGAAATTACTGTAAATTCTAATGCATCAAGTGGAGATAATGATATAGATGTTTCTGGAATAGGGACTTCAAACCAGGGATCAGGATTGGTTGTTCAACCGTCAATGCTAAATTTTGGAGACGTCCCTGTAGGGATTCCTGTTGTTCAAACCTTAAATTTGTACAATAACGGCCTAAACTCAGTAAACGTAAGCTCAATAACTGTACCCCCCGGCTTCTCCACGAGTAGTTCAACTTTTGGGTTTTCCAACACCTTCTCATTGTCAATTACCTTTAGTCCAAGTGCGCAAGTTCCATATTCAGGGAATATTGTAATTAATTCAAATGATCCGATTAATCCAGTTATTACTGTTCCGGTTAGCGGAAATGGGACAATTAGCAATTCTAACGATATCTCAGGAATTGTCAAGAATGTAAGTATAAACTCTTCATCGTCATATATTAATGAAAGCCCAATTAGTAGCGGAGTAACCATAAGATTGACAGACGGAAACTCTACACTAGCAGTGATGTCCCCTGAATCTGATGGAACATTTACATTTTCTGGATTTTCTGGATCAGGATATAACATTGAAGTTGAGTTTGACTACTTAGGGCAAACTTATTATGCTTCAAAAACTAATATTTCTACTGGAAATAACATTGGGGAGATAAAGGTTCCTGCTGGGTTATTACGAGAAATAAAAGAGCTTCGGGATGATTTAAATGTTCTATTCGCTGATATTTCTTCTAATCCACCTGGACTAGAAACTGTCGCCATTTCAAGCTATGATGCGTCCTCTGTCAATCAAGTTTTATCAGAATTTAATAATGTTGATGATAATTTCAATAATGCTGTAGAGTTGCTGGCCAGGCTATATTTAGCAGAAAAAGCAGTACTTGATTTTCATGAAATGACAATATCAACAGGTGACTTGACAACACTTACTATTTTCCAAATGCTTGAAAGTGTTGTTACTAGTGTTTCTTTTTTCGAACGATTAAGTTATTGTTTCCCAAATAATTTCATTCTTAATGCTTTAAGAAACCTTGTATCAAATACCATATACAAGGCAACAAATTTAATTATTGATGCGATAGTACTTGCAACTGGAGATACTGAGTTTGGAGCTTTCATTGAGTCAACAATTGCTTGGATTAGAGCAACTATCGAAGGACAACTAAATTTAGCTTTCCTTCCATTTAGTTCATGGGGAGATGATTTTTATGTGGCAATTTTTGATCATTTAAATGAATCATATATTGATTTGACTCAAGGTCAAATTGGTTCTGCTGCAGCCAATACACTTTTTGATGATCCATCAACTTATGATTTGAGTCTTACCAATGCCTTTGTTAACTCATTCCAAGCTAAGCTAGCCTGGGAAAACAAAACCAATGTTGACATTGCTTGGATGCAATCAATGGTAACTTTTTCAGATATTTTAGGGTTTATTGGAGACCTTGCCGATGTATTAGACAATATAGGAGGACCCGGGGAATGTTCTATTGGAAGTTTTATTTCTAATGGTTTTAATTCAGGAATAGCAGCCATCAATGCAATCGATTATGCTTCGCTTGGATACGGTGTAGCTAGAGGACGAATGCATCATTTTCAGACAGTAACTGCTCTTGGCAACAATATAAATGATAATGTATTTAAGACCGAGTCAGACTTAGTCTTAAAACCTTATTCTGATTCATTCCTATCCTCATCTTTACAAGATTTAATAGATGCTTTAAATAATTTTGATCAAACCTTTTCCAATCTACTGTTATCCTATCAACAAGGAAGCCAAATAAGCTCACAGGATATAGAGATTATCCAAAGTTTGGAGAACGATATTGCGCTTGCTATTAATCAAAACCTTTACCCGATATTTTCAGTTTCGAGCCAAGCGGATACTCTAATTAATGATTATTCTGATTTATATTATTTTCAATTGCTATCCGCAGTATCTAAAAGTATCAATAGTAGAGCTGAGTTGTATGCCAAGCTTCTTCTGTTTTCTCTGGATCAATCTATTCAAACCAGCGAAGATGAATTAGTGGAGGCATTAAATGAAACAAACGAGTATAATAATCAATTGCCAATAGTCATATCTCAATTCCACAACCTAGTACAAGACATTTCTTCGCCTCCTTTCCCAGTTTTGACCTCCCTGGAATATTTAACGATCTCCCAGCCAACAGAAAGTCAACAGATTTTAGTTAAGGTTGAAAACTTTGGAACCAGCAGTGCAGAAAACGTTTATCTTAAGATCATTGCTAATGATGGATTCATTACTTCAACAGATTCTATTAATTTAGGAACATTACCGGTAAAGGTTCAACAAGAAGTAACCTTTAATCTCATTTCACCACCATTCGACACAATTGGGAAATTTCAAGTTCTGGCTTTCTTTGGTGAAGGAATCCCTTCAGACGGGAAAGGAGGTGCCATCTTAGTTAGAGATAGTACAGTTACCTCTATAAATTCGTCAGCAAACATTGATAATGCATTTGAAGCAATAGTATTCCCTAATCCTAACAAAGGAAAATGGAATTTAGGGTTTGGTATAAACAAGCAGGAAGACATCAAGGTAATCCTTTCTGATGTTTCAGGAATGAAAGTATGGGAACTACAAAATAAAACCTATCCAAAAGGAGAACATCTGCTAGAACTTGAATTTAGCAGCTTACCAGTCGGTATCTATTTTTTGACCATTGAAAGCAGTAGTAGAAGGCAGGCATATCCTGTTTTCATTACTAAATAAAAAAACTGAATTATGAACCTTAAATTGATTTGTACTATTGTTGTGTTATGGACAAGCAGCTGCCTCCAATGCTTAGCGCAAAGTTTTGATTGGGTTATTTCTGGAGGAGCCAGTTTAAGTGATGCTGTAACGGATTTGGAAATTGGCCCCCAAGGCAATATTTACATTTGTGGAGATGTACAGGGGAGCAACGGTTCTTTCCTGGGTCAAAATGTCTCTACAACTCAAAACCGTAACGATGGATTTGTTGCCAAAATATCTCCAAGTGGATCTCTAATATGGTACAAACAAATAATGAGTACCGGGGATGGACAAGACGAGGCGTACAACCTTGGAGTTGACGAATTTGGCAATTGCTATGTAATAGGTGAATATGAATACACACTTTTCTTTGATGGAATCTCTCTACCACCTAACCCGGGAGAAGATGAAGGTTTTTATTTTGCAAAGATAAACTCTAATGGCGTTTGGCAATGGGCGGTTAATGTTTTAAGCAATGAAGTTGGGTACTTTTATTCTGTTACAGTAGATAGCCAAAATGATATTTTGGTAGGAGGGAAGAACGATTCGGGCGACGCTATGGTTATTAAATTTGATCCGACTGGTTCTCAAGAATGGGTGTATAACACATCATCAACTTTTGAATTGTCAAGAATAACAGGAATAAGTATTGATTCCAATAATGATATTTATTGCTTGGGAAGATTTAAGCACGATATTACATTTGGAGCTCAGACTTTTCAAGTTAACGGCTCTGACTTATTTGATCAAGATGCCTTTGTTGCAAAAATAAGTTCAAACGGAATATTTCAATGGTTTTACCAAATTGGAGGAGAAGAAGATGTATCACAATTAGCGATTGATATTGATATAAACAACAATGCATACTTTGGAGTTGTGGTAAGGGATGATACATATTTTGATAATACCTTAATTCCATTCGAATCCGGCTTTACTGTTGTAATCGCCAAAATATCGCCAAATCAAGAGCTCTTGGAATATTTCGAAATGCCACATACCCCCTCAAGCCTATTGTTAACATTAGATGTTACTGACCAAAATGATTTATTTATTGGAGCAAATTTTTCTGACGATACATTAAATATAAATGGACAATTAATTATGCCAACAAATGGAAGTGTCGATGGATTTGTTTGCAAATATGACGAAGTCAATGGACTCCAATGGTTCCAATCATTTGGAGGCTCTGACGTAGATATTTGTCGGGCTTTGGAATATGACGATTCCGGGTTTCTGTATTTTGGAGGTGAGTTGGAAGGAACATCGACTTTCGGAGATATAACGATTAACCCAAATGATATTGATAACCAAGATCTGTTCTTAACAAAGTACCAAGATTGCGATTCTCCTCAACCAATAATATCTTATGATTCAGACTTACTAATATGTAAAGGGTCTGTAATTGAGCTTTCAGTTAATGAGTATGAAAATGCTATTTACCAATGGTATGATGAAAATGGTTTAATTGTGGGTGCTAATCAACCTTTATTATTAGCTAATTCTGCTGGCATATACTATGTAAATATTTCATTAGGTGGTACCTGTAATGCAAATTCTGAGGCTGTTGAGATAGAAGTAGAATCACCTGAAGTAGAACTTTTAACAACAGATTATGAAATTTGTCCTCAGAATGACGTAACCCAGATTTTTACGAATGTCCCTTTTGTAAGTTATCAATGGTCTACTGGAGCAACAGATCCAATTCTTGAGGTTTACTCACCAGGAACTTACAGCGTTATTGCCACAACATCTAATGGTTGCAATGCAACTGATGCCATCATCATAGAAAGTATGGATGCACCCGAATCTCCTGTACTTTCATTTGCGGATTGTATTTTATCTGCTGATTCTTCTAATTTCCAAAATGTAAACTACATTTGGGCGATAGACAATATAAGCGTAACCAATAACTTCGCCTCAATTAATGCCAATGTATTTGGAAATGGGACATATGTTTTATCAGTAGAGGGGGTAAACGGATGCATTTCTTCTTCGCCCCAACTTATAGTGGCAAATTGTGGTTTCACTTCAGTTGAAGAATTGGAAAATAATAATGATATTATCATTATTCCTAATCCTACTACCGGTGAAATTTACCTGAAAGGTTTAAATACTAATTTTCTCAATAACATCAATTCAATTTCATTCTTTTCAGCCAACGGGATACCATTAATGGAGGTATCAAGTTCAAGTATATTAGAAAATAAGTTTGATATTAGTTCTTTTGAAAACGGGATATATTTTATTCGATTAGAATTGGATAACTTTTCTTTATCCAAAAAAATAATCAAAATCAGATGATCTAGATATTTTTTCTAAGCTAGATAGTAAAATTTAATATTTGTTTCTATGCCATTCTGAGGTAATGTGGTCCATATTAAGATTCAGACTTTTTAATTGAGAACAGTCCAAATATCCCTAGTACAATTCCTATTAAGGTAAACAAGTAATGGTATTCAGAGAAGATCGCCTGAAGAACATTATGGAGGGATTCTGATGGTTCGGCAGGCATAATTTGGGATATCTCAAGTTCAACCCTTCGGTTTTGGGCTCGACCTTCAGGCGTTTCATTAGTTGCCATTGGCTTTTCTTCACCAAATCCAAAAACATTTATTTCAGAAATTGAAATATTTGTAGTTTGGAAAAACTGTTCAACGGATTTCGCTCGTTCAAAGGATAAGATTAAATTTTTTTCCGCCTCACCAACATCATCAGTATGACCGGAAATCGTCAAGATGTTATTGGCTTGTAATATTTTTGTCAATGGGACTAACTTTTTAGTTGAACTCAAATCTAATTCAGCGCTTCCAGATTTAAAAAAGAGTACTCCTTCATCCAGGGGTAATAATATGATCTGGCTACTTTTATCAAATATTACATTTTTGAAATGAGAGGAAATAGCGTCATACTGGTCAGAAATTGAATTTTCAGTTTTGTTGTCCTGGCTTTTTAGAAAAAACTTAGGAAGACTAACAAGAGCCAGACCACAAATGATGATAAGGAATCCAAATAATTTGTTCATTCGTTTTTTTAAACTTAGACTGTTAAATAAATCTCTGCCGATAATTCCTATGCCAGCTCCAAATCACATGAATGATTCCAGGAAATAGGATATTGCTAAAAATAATTTGTCATGATTTACTTATTATCGTTTTCACTTTCGATAACCAAGAGAATAGGAACGATATAGCTTTTATCAGAGCTTGTTGTAAAATATATTTCGTTTTGAGATGCTTTGATCATGTTTTTGGAGACTAGGTTTCGGCCAAGAACATTGTTCAAAATATTGGGCAGTGGTTCATGATTTCCATTAGCAATTTGGATAAGGGCTTCAATTTCGTTGATTTTTTTTGTACTATACAGAACACAGATGATGTCTTTTCCCCTTACATTCTTACGCAGTGCAAGATGTTCTTCTGGAATTATTATTTCAGCGTGAATAGTGGGAACAATCGCTCCTTCTAGGTAATCATTAAACTTTTCTTTATTTAATCTGAAGGATCGCGGCCAATGTACCTCCAATTTTTTTTCTTCATCGAGACTAAACACGTAAACATAACTATTGGGGAGTATGTCGCGGGCAACTAACTGAAACAACGAACCAATTTCCCAATTCTTTTTTTTCAGTCGATAGGTGGTGATTGCTGTTTCACCTGAATCGAGCATAACGTCAGTTTGCCTAAAAAACAGTAAGCTGTCCTGGTCGAAAATCGGATTTCGCAAAACAAATTTCCCCGCCAGATAAATAGGTTCTTGGATGTCATCTTGTTGAGGGGGGATGATTTGTTTTGAGGGTAATTTCAGAACCATGCTAAAACCATACTTACATAGGTTAGAGAAGTCATTGTAAGAAATCCAGAAAAAACCTTTTTCTCCCCATTGGTCTCCCCAGCTATTCATAATTTCAAAAGCCCCCTTTTTGTCATCAAACCCTATAACAACCATCGCATGACCTCCAATTTTTTCATGTGGTTTATAAGATGGTTTCCAAACATCAGTTTTCAGCTTTAGAAAAGCTTTCTCAACGTTCATTCCGATGATTACAGGGCTTCCTCTCTGAATACTATTTTTTGTTGCATTAACTTTTTTTGAATAATCATCATCGGACATGAATAAGGCATAAAAATCCTTTATCTTGAATTTGAGTGCTTTTTCTATTAATTCCGGGGTAGGCTGACGTTCGCAATCAGATTTGGGATAATCAAAATCCCGCGAATATACATCACCGTTATCTTTCAGTAATTCAAGAGCATTTATAATTTGGGACCCGATTCCACATTGTGATTTTCCAACTTTAATTTGATTATAAATAAACATTGCTGAAAAAGCATTAGCAGTAATGAGCGAAAGATCGGTCCATTCATAATGCTTTGCGACTTCTATTGTATACGCAGCATATCCAACAGCCCATCCGACACAAGAATTCACGTTCCCCTGGTTCCGAATTTCAGGGCAATATTTTTTCAGAGATTTGGTAGATAGAGTTTGGCCATCTAATTCTGTACTTTTAAATAGAGGCATTTGTTCTATTTGCAAATAAGCAGAGTCATCCCAAATCAGACCTGTAGCATTTTGAGAGAAAACATTGGCACAAAAAAAGAGGGCTAATATTGAACAATTGAGGATTTTCAAAATGGGGATGAAGGTTAAGATGGAACTTGGAAAAAATAAAATTTAGTCTTTTATACAACGGCATGAATTAAAGTTCCTGTTTAAGGCAGAATTTGTTCTCGGCCCTTGAACTTCACCTATTGTTTTCCAGAAATCAAAGTAGGTTTCTTGTTGAGATGTCCAAAAATAGCCATTCCTAGTTCGATCAAAGAAAAAGTCTATTGAAGAATTATAAGTACCACCCAATTGAGCATTGAAACCAGTTGTTCCGGCCGGGGTCAATTGGTCATAAGCAATTTCAGCATTTGGGAAATGAATTAACAGGGATTCCCATTCTGAGACAGATGGAATATGCCAGCCAACAGGACAAATTCCTCTTATATGTGGAGTCCCCTGAGCTTGCCCATTCATAATAGCTTCCCATGAATATAATCGGCCATAATCCTCACAATAAGTAGGGTTATTACTAGGGCAAATTTGGAAAAAATTACTTGGTATTTCATACTTAAGATTTTCGGCCATCCAAATTTGTCCCCAAAGTTCCACTGCTTGATATTCTAAACCATCTCTTTCATCAATAAAAAAAGAGATGGCGTTATTGGTTTCAAAAAATAGGTTTGTTTCTTGATAATGCCTCGTTCCGTTACCTAATTCAAACCATGAACGGAAAAAATAAGTAGTATTACTCTCAAGATTTATAATATTGCTTATATATTCATTGTTAGTCAAGGCACCAAAGTTCGAAAAATCTGAACCAGGGTCTCCTATTTCAGGGATAGGGGAGGTAGACCAAATATGCCCATGTTTAATAACTGATACATTACCGTTTAAATTAATATTTGTCACTAAACTTTTGACGGTAGCTGAAGATGAGGAGATCGATTCAACAGAACTCTGGATTTCAATATAATTGACTTCCGAGTTTATGACTGGTGGAAGATCCTCATCAACTATAACTATATAGGTAACATTAGATCCCATTGTTGTCGGTTTTTCGCAAGACCAGGTACCGATGAGACAATTGAGCCATAAGGAATATAGGAGGAACTTAGAAAGTGATTTTTCCATAATATCAATCTTTAATACAACGACAAGAACGAAAAGAATTACCTGATTCTCTGTCAATGAAAGCTGTTTGGGTACCGGACTTAAGCCTTAAAATATATCTTAAACTAGCTACCCCATAATCTGAGGAGGTCCAATAATATCCATCTGAATCCAAATTAGAAAAGTGATCAACATGTAATCGATATCCTCCCAAACTGCCTTCAAAGCCCGATTCTCCTCCGACAATCAATTGATCGTAAACTAGTGACTCATTATTGTTGAAATGATGCATTAATGTTAGTAACTCCGATTGGCTCGGCATATGCCAACCATCAGGACAAATCCCCTGAACACCGCTTGGATCACTATTTGATTGACCCGCACCGTCCATGACAGTCGACCAATCATATAATCTTCCATAATTGGTGCAGTAAAAATCCGTGTATTCATAACATATTGAGCCCGGGGCATCATAACTAAGATTTTCTGCCATCCATATCTGTCCTCCTATAGCCACCCAATCGTATTCCTGATTATCTCTTGTATCAATAAAAGTATTTCCGGGTGTTTCCGATACAAATGATGATGTTGTTTGATGGTACAAATAAATACCATTATCCTGTTTCAGGTATTGACGGAAGTAATAAGTTCTGTTTGGAATAAGATTACTTATACTGCTTGTAAAGGTTGAAGATCCAGAAATCGGACCTTTATCAGTATGATCTGAATTTGAGCCAATTGTAGGAAGTGTATTTAGTGACCATACGTGGCCATGGCCTGTAAAAGTTAACGAGTTGTCCAGGCTAGTAATT
Source organism: Bacteroidota bacterium (assembly GCA_039028335.1). GTDB lineage: Bacteria > Bacteroidota > Bacteroidia > Flavobacteriales_D > JABDKJ01 > JABDKJ01. The sequence goes on along the minus strand of JBCCIF010000083.1, from coordinate 398 downwards.
GTCCCCCTCAAGGTTGCAGAATTTTCAGTAGTGGCAAGTACCTCGTCATAACCTGAATTTTCATTATCTGGAGTTGGGTCAACCACAATGTATGTAGTGTTTGAATCGCTATCATCTGGCGTAATATTTCCTTCCCTTTCACAAGAAAAAATATTACCAAATAATAAGACAAAACAAAGAATTATATGTGATGCTGTTTTCAGCCCTTTCATATACAATAGGAGTTATGGTTTTACATAAAAAAATAGTGTCACAAAATTTGAGTCAAGGATCTTTTATGATGGTCATAACATTAGCCTTGATGAAATTCTTGTGATTTTTACAACAGGAGGTGTTTTATCATTTAAATCTCTTTTGAAGTCTCCATTTTTAGATTTTACAAAAACTAAAATTCCTGG
>JBCCIF010000082.1:0-14366 GCA_039028335.1 Bacteroidota bacterium | reverse complement strand
GCCGCGGCTTTTCTCCTTCAACGCGCCTTTTGGTGCCTGCCCCGCCTGTGACGGTCTGGGCGTCGAGATGTTCTTTGACGAGGAACTTGTGGTTCCGGACAAGACGATCTCGCTGATGGATGGCGCGCTTGCACCCTGGGCGAAGTCTAAAACACCGACCTTCCGCCAGACGCTGGAGGCGCTGGCCAAGCATTATGACTTGGAACCCCTGTTAAATTGAAATGGGAGCGCAATTTATTCTCTAAAAAGCGTTTGTAAGGCTCCTTAATGTATTGCGGCAAATTGCAGAAAAATGCAAATGCCGGATTGTGTGTTGGCAGTTGCATCATGTACTTGATTTTAATGTACTTGCCTTTTAATGCTGGTGGTGGATATCGCTCGATCTCTTCCAACATGACCTCATTCAATTTTGAAGTTGGAATTTTAGTGGTTCTGCGCTTGTGCACTTCAATTGCTGTCTCAAGCGCTTTATGAATTCTTTGCTTCGTAAGCGTTGACGTATAAATGATAGGCACATCGGTAAATGGCGCAATTTTCTCTTTGATATCGTCTGTCCATTTCTTAACAATATTGGAGTCTTTGTCTTGCACCAAGTCCCATTTATTGACCAATACGACAACCCCTTTTTTGTTCTTTTCTATGACATAGAAGATATTGAGGTCTTGTTTCTGAAAGCCTTCCTCCGCATCGATCATGAGAATACAAACATCGCTGTGCTCGATGGCTCGAATCGAGCGCATGACGGAATAGAATTCAATGTCCTCATGCACTTTTTTCTTCTTTCTTATTCCTGCCGTATCAACAATCTTCAAATCAAAGCCGAAGGAATTGTAATGGGTATCCAAAGAATCGCGTGTTGTGCCTGCGACATCGGTAACTATATTCCGTTCCTCACCTAAAATCGCATTAATCAAAGAGGATTTACCAACGTTAGGTTTTCCTACCACTGCAATACGCGGCAACTCATCCTCCTCTTGCACCTCTTCTTCAAAATGAGCAACGATTTCATCAAGAAGATCACCTGTACCACCACCATTGCTCGCAGAAATTTCGTGCACGTCTCCTAAACCAAATTGATAAAATTCGGCAGCATCAAGGCGCAATTTATTGTTGTCCACTTTGTTGCAGGCAAGAATTACAGGTTTATCCGTTCTTCTCAAAAGATTGGCTACACCTTGATCCAAGTCAGTAATCCCGGTCGTTACATCCACCATGAAGAGTATGATATCGGCCTCATCCAATGCCAATTCAACTTGTCGGTTGATTTGTTCTTCGAAAACATCATCCGAACCTTTGACATAACCACCTGTATCGATCACCGAAAATTCTTTCCCAATCCATTCGGCCTTACCGTAATGGCGATCGCGTGTAACTCCGCTTGTTGGATCTACAATGGCTTCACGCCTTTCAATCAAGCGATTAAAAAGTGTTGATTTGCCCACATTGGGGCGACCTACTATAGCGACAATGTTTCCCAAGCCGCAAATGTAATCGATTGAATATTAAAATTGATTATATTTGAGAAAACCTGTCTGGAAAAGGAAAGTATCTCTGGCCATGCTTTAATCAAACATTCATGAAGAGGCTATTCTTTTTGACTTATTTATTGCCTTGTCTCATTCAAGGTCAAATCGATCATTATGTGGTAAACGCATCCTGTGATCAATCCGATTTTTTGTTTGATGATCAAAATTCAGATTGCAGCTATTTTTCGTTTTCTTTTCTAGGTGAAAACTATACAATCGAGTCCTATACAACAGGACCGCAAACAGATCCATTTGGCGATCCTGTTTATGTTGGCCCCGCCCAGATTTGTATTGGCCAGCCTTCAAACACTGCTGCATTTCAAATCATTCAAAATAATCCATTTTATAGCTTAAACGAGGAAATATCCGACTCTCAAAATTTGGGAGAAGCCTACTGTCCAGCGATTGAGTACTATGATTTCGGCATGCCGATTGGCTCACCACCTTCCTGGACTTTTTATGCCGATATGAACCGATATGTTGGGATTGTTTTGCCCATTAACGGTGATTTTCATTTTGGTTGGATGAAGTTCGAATGGGCCAATAATTTTGCATTTGGAACAACTTTGGTCGAAATAGCAATAGAAAACACACCCAACTTGCCTATACTGGCGGGAAGCACAATTTCATTGAACAGCCCTTATTCTTTAAATCAATCATACACCATGAATCCTGATGGTATATACCTGAACTGGATTCCCATAGCTAATGCTCAGGCTTGTCAAGTTCGAGGAGGACCAGCAGGAGGAAGCGACCCGCATAATTTCATTATTAGCACTCCGCCTTACAATCAATTATTTATCAATGGCAATTCTTTGACTATCGGTCAAGAATACCAATGGAAGGTGCGCTGTGCGACCGGAATTAATCCTTATTCTGGCATTACTCCTTGGAGCGAATATGACTATTTCACTTATCAACCCTAATGAAAAAACCAAAATGAAAAAGGCCCTATTTTTTTCTTTTCTCCTTTTCTTTTTAGTGAATAGTTATGCTCAAGTCGTGGTATTTGATTTTAATGAATACAACACCGGAGTTATAGATGATGCTTTCAACCCAAATCTCGCAACCGATGGGTCATGTAATTTTTATGAAATTAGCACCGTTTCATTTTTAGATGAAACGATAACAGCGGAATTTGTCTATTGCCCTCCACCAATCGACCCATTTGACAATACAATTTATACACCCGCTTATACCTTGATCCAAATACAAAGTGCAAATACCGAAGCGGCATTTTCTACTTCATCATTTTCCCCCTCACCAGATTGTATTGGCTTTCCTTTATCCACATACGAACAAGGAGACCTGATCTACGACTTCGATATTTCAACCAGTTCATCATTTTACTACCCTATCATTGGAGTAGCAGACTATGCTGAACAATTGCCTCCTCAAATACTTTGCACCTACTATTACTCGGGTTATGCAGGATTTCAAATAGAATTAAATGGCAATACCCACTATGGTTGGATAGAAATAGAAGTACTGTATCCAGGAGGTGGAAATTTTGCTTTTCAATGCAATGCTATGGCCATTGAATCCAGTCCGAACGCCCCAATTCTTGCGGGTGACACTACAGGTTTAATGGGGCCATTTGGATTAAGCCAAAGCTACTCAATCAATCCAAATGGAATTTATCTGAATTGGCAAACTTTACCGAATGATGCAGCCTGTCAGGTCAGAGGAGGTCCAATAGGTGGAAATGACCCGCACAATTTTATCGTTACCAACACGCCTATCAATGAACTCTTCATCAATGGAAATTCGTTGACTGCAGGACAAGAATACCAATGGAAGGTTCGCTGTGCAACTGGAATAAATCCCTACTCCGGAATCAGTGATTGGTCGCAATATGATTATTTTACCTATGATCCATGAGAGTGCATTATTACATAGTAGCATTTCTGCTTTTTGTCTGTAAAACAAAAGCTCAGGTAATTGTCTATCCCTTTGACATCCACTGTGCAATGGAAGAAATCAGTTATGCTGAAACTTCTATTGCCGAATACAACTGTCCCTTAGGATCTTTCGAATTTCTAGGGCAAGAATTTGAATTACAAACAAGCGTATTTCCTGTCCTGGTAGATGGAAACAATCAAATTCAGAATGGACTAAGAGCGATGGGCATTAGTTTCCCTAATTGGGACGGCTACTTTATATTTGATTCAAATTATTCGACTTATGTAGCCAGAGAATTTCAAGAAGGCGAAATCATCAACTCAACGGGAACTTGGTCCGATTCAAATGGATTGATCTATTTTGAACAATATGAATTTGGCTCATTCTATCCACCAGGTGCGACTATTCTAGCAGCGGGTAACAATCCGCCATATTTAGGATTTCACCTTACAATTAACGCTGAAAACTATTTCGGTTATGTAAAATGGGATTGGAGTCAAGTTGTCAGTGGTATTCACCTGCAGGAAGTAGTTATCGAGTCGAGTCCAAATACTGCTCTAGTGGTGGGTTCTGGGTCACTCACAAATCAGCCTTCTGGACTAGGCTTGAGTTATTCACAGTCTCCTGAAGGCATCTATCTGAACTGGCAAATTTCTCCTGATGCCTTGGCCTGCCAGGTTCGCGGAGGTCCAATTGGAGGAAATGATCCACATAATTTTATTGTAACAACGGCCCCTTATAACGAACTCTTCATCAATGGCTCTTCTTTAATTATCGGTCAAGAATACCAATGGAAGGTTCGCTGTGCTACAGGAATCAACCCCTATTCTGGTATTAGCGATTGGTCGGATTATGATTATTTTATATATGACCCATGAGAAAGTTCTGTCTAACATATTTTATGATTTCACTTTCTCTTTTATCTCTTAGTCAAGTGACTGTTTTTGATGTGAATTTCACGTGTGATCAAAGCGATTTCTTGGTTCCAAATACCTCAAATTCTTGCAGCTATTTTGAATTTGATTTTTTAGGAGAGTCCTTTGAAATTATTTCCGAATGGCAAGGACATGGACTTGATAGCGTTCAGGGAATAGTCTATGGGAGCTCAAAAATTTGCTTTTTTGAAAATTCCTATTTCTCAGCTAATCCCATTTTTTTCTTTCAAACCCAAGGATCAATTTATGGAGAAATAATAGATTTCGACCCTCAACTGCTTAATTTGGGATTTTGCGCCATTAATGACAGCTATTCGCTTGGTGACCCCTTAGGTTCAGTGCCCTTTGAAGAACTTCATTTTGATTTAAATTCATATATAGGACTGGTAATTGAAATGGGCAATGATCTGCATTTTGGATGGATGAAATGCTCTTGGGATCCATTGTTAGCAAATTCTATACGGATTGATCAAATTGCCATTGAAAATACGCCAAACTGGCCAATCATCGCGGGTCATACAAGCTCACTGAATTCTCCAATCAACCTGAACTTGAATTATTCACAGTCACCAGATGGGCTTTATTTGAATTGGACAACCATTCCCAACGCTCAAGCTTGCCAAGTGAGAGGCGGAACAGCCGGAGGCAATGATCCACATAATTTCATTGTTAGCGGACCACCATACAATCAACTTTTCATAAATGGAAACTCATTGACTATGGGTCAAGAGTACCAATGGAAAGTCCGTTGCGCAACGGGCATCAATCCTTTTTCTGGCGTGAGCGATTGGTCGGATTACAATTACTTCATTTATCAGCCATGAACAGACTTTTACTCATTGTATGTTGTTTTATATTTTGCACGCTATATAAAGCTCAAGTGAGTGTGATTCCTATTGACCTCACTTGTTCCGGCTTCATTCAAGATCCGAATTATGCTGGAAGTCAATGTTCTTTCGACTTTAATCATTTAGGCATCCATTTCGAAATTGATGTGTATATGATTCCACCAGTCCCCATAGATAATGAGTATGGTGCGATTCATTTGGTCCATACACCTTCCATTTGGGGAGATAATTCATTTTCCTTTCAATTGGGCACTGATGATTGCACCTTTTTTAATGATGAAGTTATGGACCATATTTCGGAAGGAAATTTCTCATCTACTTCAATGGAAGGAATAATTGGTGCAGACTTCTTTTTGGTTCCAGCTTGGGACGGAACACTTCCACTCCCCTTTGTTTGTGGCGCAAATTCGATACCCCAATACATTCCCTGCCAATTTAGAGTCAACGCAAACTGGTATCACAGTTGGATAAAGTATACAATTGAAGATGACGCAAACGGCCAAATAAGTCTTCATTTAATAGCATTAGGCATTGAAAATACCCCTGACTCTCCCATAGAAATGGGGTCCTCAATTTCCTCAGCGGTTCCTAACCAGCTTGAAATTAACTATATGTCAAATGGCATATATCTTAATTGGACAACTACTCTGAACGCCCAAGCATGTCAAGTAAAAGGAGGCCCAGCAGGAGGAAATGACCCTCATTCCTTCATCATCCATACAGCCCCATACAACGAACTGTTCATCAATGAAAGCAGCTTGAATATTGGTGAAGAATATCAATGGAAAGTTCGCTGTGCTTCAGGCATCAATCCCTATTCAGGGATCAGCAATTGGTCTAATTATGATTATTTTATCTACCAACAATGAGAAAAACAATAAGCTTCATCTGTCTTATAATAGGATTGAGTATTCAATCTCAAGTTTTGGTTTATGACATCAATCAAGAAATTGACTTTGACATTATCAATTACGGTTCAGGACAAATTTACTATGATACAATTCAAATAAATTTCGAAGAAACGGTTCTCGATTTTGTTTTTCGATTCAGGGATTATGGCATTGGTCCTGAAGGATTTCCAGAGATTTTTTCCGAAAATTTAACTACTAGACTAGAGAACACTTCTCAAATTGAAGTAAGCTCCAGTGTAGTAGTACCAGGAGGATTTACCAATTCCTTGGGAATAGATTGTGATGTAAATGCGTGTAACTTCAATTATGCTGGATACTATCCAAGCTATTGGATTACCGGGGCTTCTTGGGGCAAAAATTTGAATGATTCAATAGGACCAAACACGTTCTCTTCATCCGCACATGCGCTCCTTCATGAGTATTTAATCGGATATCTTTTTGATCCTGTCTCTTGGAATATCTGTGGTCAGTGTAATCAGTCAAGAGAGTTCCTAGCAATACGAGTCTTAAAAAACAATCTTTGGCATTATGGGTGGATGAAATTAGCTGCTGAATCAAACGGACAAGTATACATTGAAAAAATCGGCATTAATCAAAGTCATGAAGAGGGAATTATAGCCGGTCAAGCGGATGCTTTTTATGCTCCTTTAGGCTTGAATCAAAACTATTCTCAATCACCTTTGGGTGTTCACCTCATTTGGGAGGCTTTCCCGAATGCTGAAGGATGTCAGGTACGAGGTGGACTTTTAGGAGGAAGTGATCCCCATACTTTCATTGTCACTACCTCCCCTTACAATCAATTATTCATTAATGGAAGTTCGCTGACCATCGGTCAAGAGTACCAATGGAAAGTGCGCTGTGCGACAGGAATCAACCCTTATTCAGGCATAAGTGAGTGGTCGGACTACGATTATTTTATCTATGATCCCTAATCGCTTTGTAGAAGAAATTGGTGTCTTGCTCTCAAGTCACCCACCCCCAATTCAATCAAGTAGTTTCCATTTTCCAAATCGTCTAGATGGATCAGCTCAGAAGAATAAATGACTTGCTGTAACACGCGCTTTCCTGACATGTCATAAATGCTCATCATAGCTTCTTGAAAATCACCTGATACCTGGATAAAATCTGAACTTGGATTGGGAAAGATGACAAAGTCAATTGGCATTAAATCGGCTGCACTATTGATGACCACATTGATGGTATCCTGTATGACAACCGTATCGCAATTATTGAAAGCCTGCAGCTCAATAACAAAATCACCGTTACCAGGAAATTCTGTTGTGATAACATTCATGGTGCTTGATTCACCGTTTACATTCCACAAAATACTCTATGCATTTTGAGAGGTACTCGTAAATTCATACTCCAGCCCTTGCACATTTTCACTTTCAAAACTGGCTATTAAATCATAGTCCCCAATATACCATTCTTGCATGTTCTCAAACAACACCATCTTACAGGCCTCCTTGATTTGATTCGCTTCTTCTTCTGTTAAGTTATAATTGTAAGGAATAAGCGTAGGGTCTTTTCGAAACATACTTGTATAATGGGTCACAGCTGCGGCATATGAGCCTTTCTGAGAGGGGTGCGATTCGTCCGGATTGTATAATTCTATATCGGGATAATTGCTGCGAATATAATTCCAAACAGCACCTACGGGCGACACAATCGCCTCATTCATTTCGCCCATCATTCGATAACGCAAATTCAATAAACTATCCATCCCATCATACGTGCATACCGGAGGCCAAAAAGGACAATTTCCTCCATCCCCATTCTTTCGCCCCCAAGTCATGTAAAACATTGTTTCGGCACAGGAATTATGCGTTAAAATATGCTCATTCAAAGTCTCGGCAAAAGGGAACACTTCCTGTTCAACTTGACCTATTGGAAAAGAAGGCCGTTGACTTTGTTCTTGTAAAACGACATAGTCCCATATGCCCTCTTCAATTAAGGCTAAACTGGTCGGGTTAGTGCTGTGTCCTTCAAGTGTATGTCCACCAGGAGTATTTCTATCCTGATATATTGAATCCCCCATTGATTCAGCAACATTTGCCGTCAAGAGCGGTAAGTTATTAAAGGCTGTATAGCTATTGCCTAAAAAAAGTACATTCTTCGACTGACTATTGAGATCAACTTGATTAAAAAATAGTACGCTAAATGTCAAAAACAGTGTTTGGAAAATTCTCATAGAGCGAAATTAGGAGATTCTCTGCGTACTTATAGAATTATTTCTACCAATACCACTCTTCCTAAATCGTCAGAATACTTAGAAATACTTAACAAATCCTGTAAAACAATCCTGTTATAAAACTGTTATTTCATTGAACAAAAGCAAGGCTTTTGATTAGCTTTGTCTAAGAAATTAATTCATGATCGAACGCGTTAAAGGTTTTTCGAAACTGTCCAAAGAGGGGAAAATTGAATGGTTGCTCAATGCCTATTTCAAAGGTGATGAATCAGTCATCGATTTTCTGAAGTCCTATTGGCATATTGATCCACAAATTCAGAGAAGACATGACGAATTTATTGAGAATACAATTTCCAATTTTTATATCCCCTTCGGAGTTGCTCCTAATTTTTTAATTAATGGAAAAAACTATTGCATTCCTTTTGCCATTGAAGAGTCCTCTGTCGTAGCAGCCTCAGCCAAGGCAGCAGCCTTCTGGTTTGAAAGAGGTGGTTTCAAGAGTGAAGTATTGTCGACCCGAAAAATTGGCCATGTTCATTTTACATGGACAGCAGACCCTCAAAAGATCAGAACATTTTTCTACGACATCAAAGAAAAGCTGATGTCTGGCACTCAAGAGCTGACCGCCAATATGCAAAAGAGAGGTGGAGGAATTATCGATGTCGAATTGATTGACAAGAGTGAAGATGAACCCAACTATTTTCAGTTGAAGGGAATTTTTGAAACGAAAGACGCAATGGGCGCTAATTTCATTAATTCCATTTTAGAAAGATGGTCTCAAATTTGGAAAGAGGAGGCGCAATCTTCCAGCCATTTCAGCGAAACTGAAAAGGCCGAGCTCATGATCATCATGTGTATACTTTCAAACTATACACCTGAATGCATTGTTCGATCTGAAGTATCGTGTAAGATTGAAGATTTATTCAACAATAAGTCTGAATTTCCACCCGAGTTATTCGCAGAAAAATTTAAACAAGCGATTCGTATCGCAACCATTGAGCCTTACCGTGCGACAACCCACAACAAGGGAATCATGAATGGAATTGACGCGGTAGTAATTGCCACAGGCAATGATTTTCGCGCGGTAGAAGCTTGCGCACATACCTATGCCTCTCGAGATGGGCAGTATAAAAGCCTTACTCAGTGTTCAATAGAAGATGGCATTTTCCGCTTTTGGATTGAAATTCCCATGGCTCTAGGAACGGTTGGAGGAATTACAACTTTACACCCCATGGTGAAATTTGCGCATGATTTGTTGGGCCAGCCAGATGCACGAAAATTGATGCAAATTACTTCTTGCGCTGGACTCGCTCAAAATTTCGGTGCTGTTGCTTCCTTGGTTACAACGGGAATACAACAAGGCCATATGAAAATGCACCTCATGAACATCATGAATCAGTTGGAAGCCAATAAGGATGAGAAAGAAAAAATCAAATCCTATTTCGCAGACAAAGTGGTGAGCTTCAGCGAAGTAGAAACTTATTTTAAAAGCCTTCGTGGAGAAAACGTTTCTAAAGGATAAAAGTATCGAAAAACAGACTTTCTCAAGTCCGGGAAAACTTTTATTGACCGGAGAATATTTAGTGCTCAAAGGAGCTCAATCCATTGGTTTAAAGTGTCAATTTCAACAAGACCTTGAAATCGAAAAAAATACGGAAGAGCATTATTCATGGCAGGCATTGGACCCCTCGGGTGAAACATGGATCGATATTAAATTTCACGACCGAAATGGTGCTTTTGAAGTCTTTGACGACTATGGCAGTCAGGCCATATCCAAAGAAAAATTAAGGACTTTGTTCGCCTTACTCCATCAAGTTAGAAAGCAAAGACCTGACCTATTTGCTTCGCACTTAAGCTTCAAATCGCATCTGACCTTTGAGCGCGAATGGGGCCTAGGGAGCAGTTCTACACTTATTGCAAATCTTGCCAAGTGGTCGGGAGCTGACCCTTTTGAACTTTCAGATAATTCTTTTGGAGGCAGCGCCTATGACGTTGCTGTAGGAATGGCCAATCAACATATTCTTTATTGTATTGAAGAAGACGAAAGACATGTGCAGAATATCAACTTCAACCCTCAATTTAGAGAAAATATATTTTTTGTTCATCTCAATGAAAAAAGAAACTCAAGAGCTGCTATTCAAGCTTTTTACAAGGAAATAGGTTCACTCGAACTTCAACATTACATAGATACGCTATCCGCAATTTCGCATGAAGTCATATCGGCTTCTGCGCTTGAAGAATTTGAGGATGCCTTATTTGAACACGAGACCATTCTTTCAAAAATCTTAAAAGAAAAAACCGTCAAAGAGCGCTTATTTTCAGACTACAGAGGTGGCATATGCAAATCTTTGGGTGCCTGGGGAGGAGATTTTATTTTGGCAACAGGAAACAAAGAAAATTGGGCCTATTTTCGCGAAAAAGGCTATAATCAAATAATGGCCTTTGACGAATTAATTGCATAATGGAATTAAAAGAGAAAACCATAGAAAAAGCACTTATTGAATACCGATCCCCGAGCAATATCGCATTGGTTAAGTATTGGGGTAAAATGGGCCTTCAAATGCCGATGAACCCTTCGGTTTCATTTACACTAAATGCCTGTGCAACAACTACTTGTGTAGAGTTCAATGCAATACAAAATGATCGAATGGAGGTGCAATTTGAGTTCTTTTTCGAAGGAGCGCCTAAGCCTGATTTTCATCCAAAATTGAATACTTTTTTCGACCGCATTTTACGCGATTTCCCAGCCCTTAAGAATTATCACTTGCGTCTTGATTCATCCAACTCATTTCCACACAGCAGCGGTATTGCCTCATCAGCCTCTGCCATGTCTGCATTGGCTTTGTGCTTAGGAGAATTTGAAAAAAAACTCCTTGGTGAGCAGTATGCCTCAGATTTTGACCAACGCATTTCTAATTGGTCTCGATTAGGATCGGGTTCTGCCTGCCGTTCAGTTATTCCAGAACTAGGACTTTGGGGCTATTCTCCTGATATTGAAGGAAGTAGCGATAAATATGCAATAGCAATAGATGGAATTGCCCCTGTTTTCAAAGACTTTAGAGACATTGTCTTGTTGGTAGATAAAGGAGAAAAACAGATTTCTAGTACGGCTGGACATGCTCTGATGAATGGGCATGCCTATACAGCAGCCCGAATAGAACAAGCACATTTAAATTTGATCGAATTACTGGACACTATGCGTAACGGAAATCTTGAAAAATTCGTAAAAATAGTTGAAAATGAAGCACTTAGCTTGCATGCTATGATGTTAAGTTCTGATCCGGGTTATTTTCTTTTCAAGCCTGAAACCTTGAAAATTATTGAAGCCATTCGGTCGTTCCGTCAACAAAATGGCATTCATTTGTGTTTTACTTTAGATGCCGGTGCAAATGTCCATCTTTTGTATCCCTCTAAAGATGAAAAAGAGGTGTTGGGCTTTGTAGAGGGCGAATTATTGGTTTTTTGCCAAAATGGGGAGTATATTTGTGATAGCGTTGGTAAAGGACCTGAAAGGCTAAAAGCGCAGTATGATTAAAGACGCACTATACTACAGTAAAATCTTGCTCTTCGGAGAGTATGGTATCATTCAGGATTCAATGGGTCTTAGCGTGCCATTTGACGACTTCAAAGGAAACTTTCTATTTGAAACTAAAGGTGATGCCCAGTTCGAGGCTTACTCGAATGGAGAACTCAAGAAGTTTTTACATTACCTAAAAGATATTTCAAGTCAAGGCGAATTGTCTTGCTCTCTAGATCTCGTTGAGTTTGAAAGGGATTTGAAAGAGGGAATGTTTTTCGATTCGAGTATACCAAGCGGTTTTGGAGTGGGTTCATCGGGTGCTATAGTTGCTGCTATATATGGAAAGTACGCGATAGATAAAATTGAGATGTCTAAGCAGATTAGTAATGATGATATTCTCAGTTTGAAAAAAACATTTGGCGAGATGGAATCATATTTTCATGGTAAGAGTTCCGGTCTTGATCCATTGATCTGTTACCTCAACATTCCAATTTTAATCAAGTCTAAGAATGAGGTAGGTGCGGTTGGCTTACCAGAATACACAACCGGAAACGGTGCCATTTTCTTGCTCGATACAGGAATGACAGGTAAAACTGCACCTTTAGTACAACACTTTTTAGAACGTTGCAAAGAAGTCGGTTTCAGAACCATTATGAAAAAGAAGTTCAAGAAGTATAACGATGCAGCTATCGAAGCTTTCTTGAATAACGATATTTCTCCATTAATGGATAATGTTAAGCGTCTTTCTCAAGTCCTATTGGACAATTTCAAGCCAATGATACCCAAGGTTTTTCATAAACTATGGAAAGAAGGAATAGAATCAAATGCCTACTATCTTAAGTTATGTGGAAGTGGCGGAGGAGGTTTCATCTTGGGCTTCACCGAAGACTTCGAAAAAGCCCAAGCCAAATTGGGCGATTATGAGCTTAAGCGGATTTATTCGTTTTAAATTCTTTTCTGACATCTTTTTTCAATTCGAATCTGTATATATTCCCGTTTAGTCAATTTGAAGTAAATTATATATTTAAACCATGACGATCAATGGCATTTGGGAAGGTTTTTATGAATATGGATTGGGTTATAACCTCCCTGAATTTGGGCAAAGAATAATGACCCAGATCGAATTCAAGGGCAATGCCATTGAATTTAAGGGCAAGGTACTATATGAAGAAAAGAGTAGATTTTCGGTTCCTTTTGTAAGTGAGTTGAACGGATTCATCGAATTAGATCATATTTCCTTTCGACTTTCTTATACCGATGAAGTTAGCCCAGGAAGGGAAATTGAAGCCTCGACTTTTGACAAGAATAATTTAATTGTAGTCGATTATTTGGGAATTATTGATGACAAATACCAAAGTATGTATGGTAATTGGATCATCTCGGATATTCTTCATTTGAATGAAGTGACAGATGATGATTTGATGCCATGTGAAGGTATTTGGTTATTAAAAAAGAAACTATGAATTATCTTACTCTACTTCAGAAAGAGATTCGCTTTTAGCAATCAAGAGAAGGTCATAGAAAAGTTCAATACCTCAAAATTTTATTTGCACCAAGAAGTTCGCCTTCAGAAAATACCTGAAGAATGTACATACCCGGATTCGCTTCGAAATCAATGTTCAATTGCCTTTCAGATAACGACTGATAATAAAAAACTTCCTTCCCATTTACATCTAAAATTTTTACTTCAATTTGTGGGACTTCTTTCCTAAGCTGAAGTCGAAAAATTCCACGTGAGGGGTTAGGAAAGATATCTATACGTTCAAAATTCTGTTCATCCAAGCCTATAACTCCAGGGTCAAAGCAACTCACAGTTCCCATTGGACCTATGTCACCGTATAGATGGCCTTCAATTGTTGAATGGCAGTTCAACCATGCACCTTGATCCAAACCTGAATAATTTCCTAGCAGACCTCTTCCATATAAAAAACCAATTCCATAGACAACCTCACCTCTCCATGATTGAAATTGAAATCCTCTCTCTTCTCCCGAATTCAATGTTTTTGTTCCAATGTTTGTCACATTCCAAAAGTCCAAAGAATCCGGGCCATCATACACTACATTTCCATTATTTATGTAATAATTGAAATCATAAATTACAACTTCACTTTCAAATCCATATGGTTCTCCTCGATAATATATTCTTTTACTTTCTTCTCTTATGAAACCTTGCAGGTCAATGCACCATTCTTCTTCGAAATTACCACATTGAGTCACCCATAAATTCGAATACTCAATTCCTTCATAAATTGTATCACCAAGTATAAAATAAATGGTGATTCCTTCATTAAATACTGTTCCCGCATCAGCTATTGCCCAATCTTCCGCCCAAATTGCACTATCTGTCGGAAAAGGCACATAATCCTGCGCCAAAGTCAAATATGGAAACAAAAACATGAACCCTATAAGATTAAAGATCTTCATTTGTGGCTTTTTATAAAATTAAGCATTCCTAATAGAAGAATTGGAAAAAACGCAAAATATTGATAATAAATATAATAATGCTATATTACTAAATTAAGTAAAAGAAATT
>JBCCIF010000081.1:0-14499 GCA_039028335.1 Bacteroidota bacterium | reverse complement strand
CAACCGTGGAGAGGCTACGAGAAGAGTTCCATATTCCCATGGTGGACGATGGTCCCACGAGCCATCCCTTGACTCTGGGCTAGCTGTTTCACAGGGACTCAGGTAACTATGCTTTCGTGTTATGTGCCCTGGGTCGAAAGTGGATAGGAACTATGGCCAGAGAAACTCCAGCAGACGAACAGCCTCTTTACTGTACATCAATTGCTCTTCATGCATATAACGGAAAAAACTGGCATAAGGCTCTTCTTCGTCTTGTTCAGGTATAAGAAAGGAAGCTTGCGTAGTTTCAACATCAAATGGCAATAGTATGGCCTTTCCAAAAGAGAAGTGGACAATGTCTTTTGGCACGCTATTCTTTGCCTCTACAACAAAATAAAAGGTCTGCTGTCCCATTTACGTTTTCGATCTTTAAAACGAAGATAAAAACCTATTTTAGCCTCGTGGAGAAATTCATTGCTCTAGTTAATGTGTTGAACGAAAAAGTAGGCCAATTCTTCTCTTGGTCTGCTGTGGCATTGGTTATTCTTATTTCATCGGAGGTTTTGATGCGTTATGCTTTCAACACATCGATAATTTGGTTAGCGGAATTAGAAACTTATTTCTTTGTATTTATATTCTTAATTGCGGCTGGATATGCATTTAAGCACAATAAGCACGTGCGAGTCGATCTATTCTATGATACCTTTTCTGAAAAAAGAAAAGCATGGGTAAATCTTATTGGCGGAGTTTTCTTCTTATTGCCTTGGTCAGGAATAGTGGTTTGGTACACATTTCAATTTGCTTATCGCTCTTTTGAAATTGGCGAAAAATCAGCACAACCTGGAGGACTTCCCATGCTTTGGATACTTAAGTTTGGAGTATTTCTTGGTTTTGCCTTTCTCTTCTTACAAGGCATAGCATCTGTATTGAATGCGATTCAAACCATTCGAAAGAAATAAGTGGGAATTCTGGCGATCATATTGTTTGCGTTGATCTTTATATTGATTTTAAAGGGCTATCCGGTTGCGTTTACCTTAGGTGGAGTCTCTGTATTATTTGCAATTGGAATTATTTATCTCGAACCAGGTCTCATGCGGTGGAATGATTTTTACATTCTCGCGTCCCGCTTTATGGGTACCATCAACAATAAAGTTCTCATGGCCGTTCCCCTTTTCATTTTCATGGGTATTATGCTCGAAAAATCGGGCCTTGCAGAGAGTTTATTGGAAACCATGTCTTTGGTTTTTGGGAAAATGAAAGGAGGGCTTGCGATCTCAACAGTGGTTGTTGGTGCGCTCTTAGCTGCGTCAACAGGGATTGTCGGGGCTACTGTTGTCACCATGGGCTTAATTGCTTTACCAACCATGCTAAAGAGCGGATACAAAGCAGAACTCGCCACTGGAACAATCGCTTCTTCTGGAACCTTAGGGCAAATTATACCACCTTCAATCGTCCTGGTTCTTCTGGCCGACACGATATCAAATAATTCAAAAAGTGGAAATGTCGATGTAGGCAGCATGTTTCAGGCGGCTATCATTCCAGGATTAGTCCTGGTACTGGCTTATATTCTTTATATCGCCTTTATGAGCAATTTCAAAAAGAACTGGGCACCCGCAATCAGCAGTGAAGAATTGAAAAAAATCAAAGGAGCAGGATTTGGTAAACGAGTAGTAAAAGCCTTCCTACTCCCGCTAATATTAATCATTGCGGTCCTCGGATCAATATTTACTGGAATAGCAACACCCTATGAAGCTGCAGCAATTGGTGCTCTTGGAGCTACATTATTGACCTTGATTCAGAAGAAATTTTCATTGAGTATTTTAAAAGAAGTTGCTCAGCAAACGACTCACCTTACATCGATGGTCTTTTTGATCATCTTAGGAGCTACCACTTTTACCATGGTCTTTCGGTTTTTAGGGGGTGATGAGTTTTTGATTGAGCTCATTCAAAATGCGCAGCTTTCACCTATGGCCTTCTTGGCCATTGTTATGTTGGTAATTTTTATAGCCGGCTTTTTTATTGATTTTATTGAAATCATTTACATTTTCATTCCTGTGATATGTCCCATATTCGACATCATGGAAATCGATTTATTGTGGGTAGGGGTTTTAATCGCATTAAATCTGCAAACCTCCTTTCTCACTCCTCCTTTTGGATTCTCCCTTTTTTATCTGAAAGGTGTCGCTCCCGAAAGTGTTTCAACCCAAAATATATATCGAGGAGCATTACCCTTTATACTTATTCAAGTAATCTTTATTGCACTCATCATACTGTTCCCTGAAATATTGAGATTAACATGAAAAAAATTCTTCCACTACTTATTCTACTTCTCCTCTCTTGCCAAGAGCAAGAGAAAAGTCAATCAAAGATTGACTTTGACAAAACCTTTCATTGGCGAATGGTAACGACCTGGCCTCCTAATTTCCCGGTTTTGGGAGAAGCAGCTCAATACTTAGCAGATGACATAAAAAACATGTCGGGTGGTCGCATTCAAGTTAAAGTCTATGGAGGAGGTGAGCTGGTTCCGCCACTCGAGGCTTTTGATGCAGTATCCCAAGGCACTGCGGACATTGGTAGCGGTGTCTCCTATTATTGGGCAGGAAAATCAGCAGCGGCACAATTCTTTGCAGCAGTTCCCTTTGGAATGAATACACAGCAAATGAATTCTTGGATGACTGTTGGTGGAGGCTATGAATTGTGGTGTGAAGTTTACGAACCTTTTAATCTTGTCCCATTCATGGGAGGCAATACAGGGATGCAAATGGGAGGCTGGTTCAATCGAGAGATCAATAGCTTGGATGACTTGAAAGGACTGAAAATGCGGATTCCTGGACTAGGCGGAAAGGTATTAGAAAAAGCCGGAGGTGCTGCCGTTTTGGTTCCAGGATCGGAAGTTTATACCAGTTTAGAAACGGGAGTGATTGATGCCGCAGAATGGATAGGTCCTTATCACGATTATCGGATGGGCTTCTATAAAATTACAGACTACTACTACACTCCCGGATGGCACGAACCCAGCGCGCAACTGGAGTTTTTTGCGAATAAGAGCGCCTTAGAATCACTGCCTCCAGATCTGCAGGAAATTGTTAAAACAGCAACACACAAAGCCCAAACTTGGGTTCTTTCAGAATTCGATAAGCAAAACGCTTTGACCATGGAAAAGCTCAAAATTGAACACCAGGTTGAAGTGCGATCGTTCCCGCAACCGGTTTTGGATCAATTGAAAATTTATACCGATGAGGCTATTCAAGAGACCATTGGCGATGATCCTTTGGCCAATAAGGTATACAAAGCCTATAAGGCCTATCAAGAGTCATCTGGAAAATGGCTGGAGAATACAGAAGAACTCTATTTCGAAAGGATAAAATAACCGAGATCAATTCGGCCACTAGACGAAATACGCTAAGAATATTCTATCTTCATTTAATGATGCCAAAACCGAACAAAGATGAGATGCATTTATTTCTTGATCATTCTTTGCCTTTATAGTCAATGCACTTCAACGGAAAATCGTGAAAGCAATAGCGATCCCCAAATTACTGAAATTATAAAGGGCGAAAAAGGAGCTATTCTGGACAGTCTGCTTAGCCCCTATCTTATTGCATTGAGAGAAAAAACGATGAATGATGCAGGTTTGGCAATTGGTGTTTCACAAGGCGATCAAGTCATTTATGCAAAAGCATTCGGATTTGCAGATAAGTCTCGGGGCATAAAAACGGATTTGAATACCCAATTTCATATCGCCTCATTAACGAAACCCTTAACGGCTTATGCCACTCTTAAACTTAGTGAATCCAACAGGTTAAATTTGACAGATTCTATAGGTAAATATATTCCCGAATTGATCGATGCGGGATCCAATTTTGCTCATGTGAACATTGAGCAAATCTTAACGCATACTTCCGGTATTCCCCGTCATATATCAGTTGACGATTGGCAAAATTCAATAATTAGCGAGGACGCCTTGGATCTCAATATAGAGCAACTCTTAGAGCATGAATTAGAATTTGAACCCGGAACCAAATATGACTATAGCAATGCTGCTTTTGATATCCTTGGATTGGTTCTTTCAAGAGCAACGGGACAGACTTATTTTGATCTTATGGACAAAGAAGTACTTCAACCGTTGGGAATGGAGCACAGTACTTTTCTAATGCCAGAAGATACGCTGCCTATCAATTGGGCCAACTCTCATGCCTTTGGACTAAAAACACAAGTTCTTCAGCCCTTTCCTTATAATCTCAAAGTCGCTCCGAGTTCAAGTCTAAAAGCCTCCATATTGGATATGTGTAAGTGGGGAATGCTTCATGCAGGAAATGGTGTACTCAATAATGAAAGAAAAATCAATGAAGCGATTTTCAGAGAGATGATAAGCCCGCAATATGAAACACCTTGGGGTGATCACATTGGCTATAGTTGGTATTTGCAAGAATATCTCGAACGGCCTATCATCATGCACACCGGTGAAAGCCATGGCTTTGAATCCATGCTATATATTTATCCAGAAGAAAAAATAAGCATTTGCGTTTTGGCAAACCGAAGTGAGTCCCGAACAGGTCGAATAATTAATGCCACATCTGAAATACTCTTTGGCGAAAAACCAAAAGACTACGAAACTTCTGCTATCTATAGTTATTCGAGGGTATACGAAAATGAAGGCCGGGCAAAAGCCAATGCCCATTGGGCAGAATTGAAAGAAGACACATTGGATTCTTACTATACCTATGACTATTCACTCCTCACTTCTGGGTCAATTCTAGAAAATGGAGGCCAATGGAATCAGGCCCAAGACCTTTTGAAGTATTACTTAATAGAGAATAAAAATTCAACCTATGCTTGGCGCTTATTAGGAAATTGTGAATTAGCACTTGCTGATACAACAGAAGCAATTCGTTGCTTTCAAAAAACGTTGGAAATCAATCCAAATTATGAGAAAGGAAAATTGGCACTAAAACGCTTAGAAAAGAAAATGAAATAAAAGCTAGGCCCTAACTTCAGAGGGTTCATTTAGGTGTTAAGTAATGTCATCTGATCTGTTAAAATTTAATGACCATTGAAAGCGAATTGATAAGTATCTGATTAAAATAACCACGAAAATCGAAACCACAATATTCATGTTTTCATAATCCGAAAAGTGATTCAGTAACAAATAAACAAGACCTCCAATAAAACAGGCTGTAGCATAGATTTCCTGCCTAAAAATCAAAGGAATTTCATTCGTCAACACATCTCGTAAAACACCTCCAAAACTGGCTGTTATCACCCCTAGAATTAAACACACTTCTATTCTTAAACCATGTTGAAGTGCAATCTGAACGCCTAGTATGGTAAAAAGACCAATTCCAATAGTATCAAACAAGAACATGCTCTTTTTTAATTTAAGAATGCGTCTTTTGAATAGGTATGCCAATGCATAGCCGAATAGAATAACGAAAAAATAGTTGCGATCCTCCATCCATCCAGCTGGAAGTCGACCGATCAAAATATCGCGGATCGTTCCTCCTCCTATTGCGGTAACAAAACCAATAATCAGGGTCCCAACCAAATCAAATTTCTTATCCATGGCAGTTAAGACACCAGATATGGCGAACGTTAAAGTTCCTAATAAATCGAGAAGTGTTAACCAGGTCATAAATGCAAAAGGATTTATTGCCTCATGAATTGAGCAAAGTTTATTAATCTATGACCTTAAGCACAGGAATTGCATTGCCCTATTGCCAGATAAGACAACTCGTTTATCGTATATCCTTTAGGAAGCTTAATTGCGGGAATTTGAACCTCATCCAAACAAAAGGTCTTGGAACAAGACTGGCATTTGAAATGCACATGAGAATCCAAGTGATTATGTCCAGAGCAATCTTCATGGCACAAAGCATAGAGCGAAACATTTTCATCGCTTCTAACGTGATGAATGATTCCCTTCTTTTCAAAAGACTTTAAATTTCTATAAATGGTCACTCTATCAAAATCATTGAGCAATTGATCCTCGATATCTTTATGAGATAAAGCCGAATTGCTTTTTAGAAATTGAGCCAACATTTGTTTTCTCAAAGAAGTATTCTTTAGGCTGTATTTCTTTAAAATTTGTTCCTCACTCATTTTTTCACAAGTGCTTTTGAATCCGTACAAAGATAGTCCTTCTTCTCAAGGTATTAAAACGTAAATTGTTGCGTTTAATTTTTTGCAAGATCAAAGCGAAAGAGCAAATACTCAAACAAACTGGAATGCTTTTCCTTTCTCAGATGGGTCTGATCTTTTTGGGATTAGGAATAAAGTATATCCAAACTGGAAAACTTGGAGATATTCAATATGGAGAATATGCTTTATTCGTTTCCGTCACGAGCATCGCGCTCATTATTTTTCGATTCGGCATTTTTGCCTCTTTACAGGTCCTCTTAGCAAATAGCAAAAGCAAAAATCAAGACAAAGGATTGATTGGGGCCGGTATCGTACTCACATTTTGTATTGCCCTTTTATTTGGAATTGCCATGTTCGCTTTCAGCGGCATTATCAATGATTTACTGAATACCGAAATTGGAGCTGCCTTGGCGGCATCTTCTCTACTCTGTATGGTATTTCCCTTTCAAAATCTCATTGGCGCAATTAGCACTGGTAGCAACAAAATAAAGGAAGGCGCACTTTTCAATTTACTTCCTAAGCTGGTCTTTTTTATTGCATTGATAGTCTTCATTCGAAGAAAAGAGCTCGATGTGTTGAGCACGATTTGCATGAACCTTGCTTCTACTTTGGTCATTTTGATTCCGCTGCTATTTCGTTTCAAGCCTAACTTCGGAAACTTAGGATCTCACATTGGTCAAATTCTATCTAAGACGAGAACATACGGCATTCACTATTATTTTGGATCCTTATTCAACCAGACGACCTATCGATTGGATGAAATTTTTCTTGCCTACTTCCATTCAACCGTTCTTGTCGGGTATTACAGTTTGGCCAATTTGGTCTGCACGCCAATGGTAATTATGTCACAAAGCTTAAGCAAAGCCATGTTTAAACGCTTTGCACAAAGCAATAGTATTCATCCAAAAGTCTTTGTTTTCAATACACTATGGCTCATCGCCTGCATTGGGGGTCTGGGGTTTTTGGTATTCCTGTTTATCGATCTTCAGTATGAAGGATACAGCTTTAGTGAAGTACTGAAGTATGTAATGCCCTTAAGTATCGCCTTTTTCTTTCAGGGATTATGCTCGCCTTACGCCTTTTTAGCCGCCAAGTCATTGGGTAAAGAAATTCGAAATGTTGCTTGGGCAGAAGCAGGGCTCAACATCTTAGGAAATATATTACTCATCAAAGAGTACCAGATTTTCGGTGCAATTTATTCAAGTATAGCGGCCAAAGCCGTTCATTTTTTAGCTTTGCGCTATTATTACCGCAAATACATTCGTGAACAAGACATTGCATAAAGATCAAGACAACACAACCTTTCTTGCCGATGTAGAAAAAGTCTTTTCTGAGCAAGGAAAGCAATTCCATGCAGAGAAGTACCTCCCCAAGCTAGATCGTGTTAAAAAGCACTTGTCAAAAAATGCGAGAAATGCATTAGATGTCGGTATTGGATATGGTTCATTCATGCAATTCACAGCAGATCATTTGGAATTAGAAGCTCAGGGAATGGATCCTTTCCCTAAAAGCATAGCCATTGCCAAACAATTCGTTTCTTTTCCCATTTCGGAAGGTGCCATTGAAGATGAGTCATGGCCCGTGAGCTCAAAATTTGACTTTATCTCATGTCTAGATGTTACGGAACACCTAGAGAGACCAGAAATATTCTATAAGCATGTAAAGGACTATCTGGCTCCAGAAGGAATCGTACTGATGACAACACCATTGCGTCTTTTCCCCTATGAAATGCGCTCATGGCCGATTATTGGCATACCCGATAAGAACACGACTCATATCAATGTCCAAGCTCCAAAATATTGGGATAATATAGCTCGACAGAATGGTTTTGAGATAGTAGAATCATGGCGAGGAGAACACCTTACCCATGTAAAATATCTTTCAGGATTTCTACGAAGATTCTCAAAAGCCCTCGGAATCAATTCAAAAAAAGCCCCTTTCATTTCAGCTTTTCAGCAAGCTTATAATCAAATCCTTCGCTTAAAATGAAGAAGAAGATTTGCATGCTCGCTGTTGCGCATTCAGCCAAAGATGACCGTATTTTCTTTAAGGAGAGTTTATCGCTACACAATGCTGGTTTTGAAGTCATCAATTTAATTGGCACCAATCCAAATGGGCAAATATTAGATATGAGCGGAGAAGTTCTTAATCCAAATGGGGAAAAAGAAGTCTTCTTAGAGGGAATTAAAACGATTGGCATTGCTGAGGAAAAGGGAAAAACACAAAGTCTTCTGAAAAAGGTGTTTAGAGGAAAATATTATCAGCGTTTCATTCAAAAGGGCGTAGAGGAAAATGCAGCGGTTTATCATGCACATGAACCACAATCCTATTGGTTAGCGCTGCAGATTGCTAAACAAAATGGAGCGAAAGTAGTTTTTGATGCTCATGAATCCTGGAGAACAGGCTCTCCAAAGGATATGCTTATAAAAAGACGGCAACTGCGACATTTGAAGTATTTGATCGCTGCGAACCCTTTAACCGTTTCTCACCTCAAAAAATTTAATCCTAAAATCCAATCAGAGGTGATATACAATGCATCAATAATCGGACAACAGGCATTTAATGAATCTCAAGAAATCGTCATCGTTCACGAAGGGTCCTTCCCTTTCAATCGCGGATTGAAATTAATGTTGACAGCCCTGAAAATTCTGAAAGAAAAAAAGCTCAGGTTTACATTGAAGATAATTGGAGAATTCAGGGGGGAAGAAAAAATCTATTTTGATGAATTCGTCCGCCATCATTCACTTGATGCATTCATTCAAGTTACAGGTTGGAAGAAATACGAAGAAATGCCCGCTGAATTAAAAGGTGCTTCGATCGGTCTAATCTTGAACACGCCTACTCCGAATAATATCTATGGAGGTCCGGCCAACAAGCTCTTCAATTATATCGCAAATAATTTGTGCGTGATAGCTGTTGATCTTCCCGAGACAAAGCGAATAGTAGAGAAATACAATTGCGGGACTATTCTGAATAATCGCAGTCCTGAACTATTGGCTGATACCCTCATTCACTATTTCCAAAACAAAGCTGATTTAAACACCAAAAGAAAAGCTGCATATGAAGCGCATAAAGAACTGTCGTGGAAAAACGAGGCGGACAAGCTGATTGCTTTTTATCATAATTCTGTGCTCGCATAGCTTGCAGTTATTCCCGATTCCTCAAAGGGTTCCATTCAGACTTTTATACAAAGAGCATCTAAAAATCTTTGAGAACTAAAGTGTATCTTTTGATTCGTAAACGTCAAAAGCTGTATTCCAATAAACAATGCTTAAAAAAAGACTATTTGAATATTTAGAATTAAAAAATTCAGAAAAAATTACAGGAATTGTAATTGGATTACTTTTCTCCATCTCTTTATACTCGCTGTTCTATGTAATTCGTGAAGTATTTCGGGTAATGACAACGGACTACCACTTTAATGTTCTCATTCTCACCGATTCCGAAGTCATACTCTATAATTTCTTATTTGCCATAATTGCAGTTGTATTTGGCCATTCCATTTGCATGCAATACTGGATAAATCGCCCGAAGAGGTCGTTTCTTAAATATCGAAAGTTCAGCAAACGGATCCTTTTCGAAAACCGCTTTTACGCCTGGATGTTTTTGTACTGGTTTTCTGATCTCGCCATAATATATGGACTTTGGCTATATAAATGTTGGCCACATGATGAAAGCCAATTGTCCTTTTCCATTCTTGAAATAATCGCATTTATTGTGAGTGCGCTGGTTGTTTTTCAAATAAGCCGATTGACCATCAATCGTATACTGAAAAAGAAAGGCACGAGACAAACTTTAGCCTTAACTCTGATACTAAGTCTTACAGCATGGGCCATTTCTCAAATAAATCTTATTGATTATAAAGCGATTAATGCCAGCATCCTTTCGAATAACATAGCACACGAATATGACATCCAATTGCCAAAAACGGACTATTTAGATTATTTTAAACGATATGAACTTCAAATAGATCTTTTCCTTACAATCGACCAGAATGAACCAAATAACGAACCCATTTTAATTCTGGATTGAACTGTAAAAGATTTGAGTGAGCTTGTACCTTGGATTGAGAAAACGCATAGTGCAGTATTAGAAAAAAATTTCCACTTCTGATGTATCGATTAAATGTTGACAAGAGACTTAGAATGAATCATGTGGATCAACTTAGAGATGCATTTGTACAATTGGGAATAAAAACTATTGGATTTGGTGCTCATCCAAATCAAGTAATAAATGGATATAATCTGTGCTTCAACTGTTTTAGACCAAGTTTGATAAGACCGGGGATAGTGAATGAAAAATGGGAAAATGACGGTAAAAAAATCATCTCGATGTGTAGCGAAGGAAATAACAGTTATCTCATGAATGGCGAACCTGTAAGGATTCCTGATTTGCAATCTGTACTAATTGAACATATGCAGGAGACCAATTACATGATACATTTAGAATATTCTGACACAACCACTTTCGAGAATTATTTTCAATTACTTAATACTGCTCAAAAGTCCTTAAAATCTATTCGAGATGCATATTCTATTGAAAAATTTCAAGTCACATACGAACAGTCTGATCCAAAAGAACAGAAAATTACACGCAAGGCACATCCTTTTCGCATAAGGGAGGTAAAAGTGGAAGAGAATTAATAGATCTACTTTCTTTCAGGAATCAATCACCATTAGATCAATTGCGTCATGTCCGCTATGCCCAATGGTCTTTCTGATGTAAACCCTTCACCAAATTCTGCATTAATCAATCTCCCATAATCGCGCATGCGCGCCTTCACCACTTCTAAGAATTCTTTTGTAGAAATAGGTGTGTCGGGTTCAGTAGAATTTGGACTGTAAAACTGAGATTCAAAAGCCATAATCGCCTCGAATTTCTTATCGACAAATGGACTTACATCTACAATGAAATGGGGTTTAAGGTAGCGGTCTTGAACAGCATGATAAACCACCTTTGGTCGCCAAGCATCTTGTTCTTGACCTTGATCTATTGACTTGATCCTATGCAAACCAGAAAAGAAACAGGAATCAGAAACGAGCTTTGCAGCACGTCCATGATCGGGATGACGATCTTCAATAGCGTTGGTAATAACGATTTCAGGTTGGTACTTCCGAATAGCCTCTATGATCTTCAAGCGATGTGCGGCATCGTTCTCAATATATCCGTCCTCTAATTCCAAATTATCTCTTATCGCTAAACCTAAGATCTGTGCAGCTTTATCGGCTTCTGCTAAGCGAATCATAGGTGTACCTCTGCTCCCTAATTGCCCCATTGTAATGTCCACAACACCCACACTTTTCCCTAAAGAAACATGTTTCAATAGGGTTCCTGCACAACAAAGTTCCGCATCATCGGGATGCGCAAAAATTCCAAGAATATCTAATTTCATCGCTGAGCGAAGATAGGGAATGCATCAAAACTTAATCCAATATCAAATTCAATTTGGCTCCAATCCTTGGGATGGACCATTTTGTTCATTCATTTATGGTGCTTCATTAAATTAGCTATTTTCTTAAAATCCAGCATGAGTGCTACAAATACGATATAGTATTTTGATATTGACAGTGTTTGCAATACCTTTCGGACCATGACGGAAATCGCTCATTTCGTTAAGAAAGAATTCCAGCTCGACTGGAGAAATAGAACATTGATCGGAAGCATTCTACTCTATGTAATTTCCTCCATTTATGTTACTCATTTGGCTTTTCAAAATGCGATTGACCTTCCTACCTGGAATTCTCTTTTTTGGATTATCACACTTTTCACAGCATTCAATGCAAGCAGTAAATCTTTCTCTCAAGAAGAGCGAAAATTCCTTTACCTCTACATGCTCATTAGTCCTCAAAAACTCCTGATTTCTAAAATGCTTTACAACATCCTATTGATGTTGATCATCGGCTCTTTAAGTTTATTCGGATTTTATCTTTTTATATCCAATGAATTCTTAAGCACAGACAATTTCTGGCTCTACTATCTTTCCGTTTCCTTGGGCGCTATAGGTTTAGCCGTTATTCTTACCATGATTTCCGCTATTGCTTCAAAAACGGGAAATCAAACAGGCATGATGGCTATTCTCGGATTTCCAGTGATCATTCCCTTTTTGCTTGCTACCATAAAGTTTTCTGGCGAGACATTGATTGGAAAAGGCCTTCACCTGAGTGGAAGTTATCTTCTAATGATGTCGGCAATTATCGTCATGGTTGGACTCCTTTCTTACCTATTATTTCCTTACATTTGGCGCGAATAATTCGAGCATAGGACATGCAAAATAATTGGTGGAAAATCCTCGCCTGCATTTTACTTATTTACACACTGATTGTTGGACTAAGCACTCCTATTGAACCGGGATTAAAAAGCGTTTCTTCTCTTATCATTAGCCCGGAAAACACGAGCATACATGTAGAAGGATACAACACCCATTTTCTTGATCAGAAAGAAAGTCAGTCCGTTACTTTGCGCAATGACAGTGGCCAATGGGTATGTGCGGAAATCTCAAAGGTCATTTCAAATACAGAATTGCTTGTTGAAATCGATTATACGCCAAAAGTGAGTCAGGCTATGTTTCGCTTATTCATAAGTAATTCATTGGACGGAACAATGGAGTATTCAGACATGAATTTTAAAGGAGCTGAAGTCAACGCATTCATTCGAGCCAATTCTGCCTGTTCAAATTTCACAGGATATTCTAAAGACACTTTTGCCTTTCCCTATGTGCGAAATCTCTATGAGAGCATTCGCAATCTCTTTTTTCACGTTCCCATGTGGTTTGCAATGATTGTCATCATGCTCCTTTCTGCTATCTATGGTATATTGTACTTAGCCAAAGGTGAAATTAAGAGAGATATTCAATCCGAAACGGCCATAAGTGTTGGGCTTTTACTTGCATTCCTTGGACTTGCAACAGGATCTGTATGGGCAAAGTTCACCTGGTCAGAACACACAGCAATTTGGAGCCTACAAGGATGGTGGGTTGACGACCCCAAGTTGAATGGTTCAGCTATAGCGACTTTAATCTATTGCGCTTATTACGTCTTGAAAAGAAGCATAAATGACAAGATTTCAGCCGCACGGATCGCGGCTGTTTACAACATCTTTGCTTTTGTAATGTTCTTTGTATTGATCATGATCTACCCAAGAATTCAAGGAGGATTGCATCCGGGCATGGAAAATAACCCAGCTTTCAGCAGCTATGATTTAAACAATAATTTACGTTTGGTTTTTTACCCGGCCATCATTGGTTTCATTTTGCTATCAATATGGATATGGCAAATCAGAAGTCGAATTGCTTGGCTGAAATACAAAAGAGAATATGAGGACTAAGATATTCGTTTTATTTACGTTGATCGCCTTTCATTGTCGAGCAGAAGGACTAAAAGAAAGCATTCATCATTCAGGATTAATCTGGATTGTTGTTGCCGTATTAATGATTGTGCTCATAGGCATTTTCGCATATTTATTTCGATTGGAGAAGAAACTTAAAGAGATAGAAAAGCAATGAAAAAGACCCATATTATACTCATCGTTATGATCGCTGTGATGATGGGAATCATTTTCAGCACGTTGACAGATTCCACCCAATCTGTCAATTTCTCGCAAGCATTCGAACAACCAGATAAGTCACTTAAAATCACCGGCACATTGGATAAAACTCAAGAGATTGTTTTTGAACCTGAAGTTAATCCCAGTATTACCTCTTTTCATATGAAGGACAAAAGCGGTGAAATCAGAAAAATAATATTACAAGAACCGAAACCACAAGGGCTTGAAAATTCTCAAGAAATAACGCTTTTCGGATCGGCCAATGGTGACCATTTTCTCGCTACTGAGATGCAGATGAAGTGCCCCTCTAAATACGATGCTGAAAAACACATTATAGAAGGCGTTTCGCTAAGGTAAAATGGGAATCGAATACACGGGAGAACACACGCTTTTTCAGGGAATAGGAATTTTCTTTGTCTATCTATCATTTTGTGCAGCAATAGCCTCTAGTTTATCGTATCTACTTTCAATAAAAGATAGCAGCTGGAAAAACCTTGGAAGAATTTTCTTTAAGATACATACACTAGCCGTTGTAGGCATTGTTTCAATGATGTTCATCATGCTTTTTAATGCGTGGTATGAATTCAGTTACGTTTGGGAGCATCGAAATAATGCAATGCCTTTGAAATACATTCTTTCCTGCTTTTGGGAAGGACAGGAAGGAAGCTTCTTGCTATGGACTTTTTGGAATATCATTCTAGGAAATATCCTAATTCGAACAGCGAAAAATTGGGAACCTGAAGTTATGGCTAACTTTTCATTGGTCCAGGTTTTCCTTTCTTCTATGTTATTAGGGGTCTATATTTTGGATTATAAAATGGGGAGCAATCCCTTCATTCT
>JBCCIF010000080.1:0-14524 GCA_039028335.1 Bacteroidota bacterium | reverse complement strand
TTCAATTACGGCATGAAAGGAATGGTCTTTGACCATCTCGAACCGCTTTTAGAAATTGAACTAGCTAAAGAGAGAAAAACACCTATTATACTTGATTTTCATCATTTGTTTTTTCTCACGCATGAGAACATGCCTCTTCAAATGAGCAATTATGTTCCTTTCATTGACAATCCGCAAATTTCTCAATTTCTTAAGGATCGAAATCTATATAAAAATTACTTACGTATTCCCGGACTAAGATATTACGGATGCTACATGGATTACTTGAAAGAGTACCTAAGGTTTCATAAGAAGAAGTCGATAGTTTTTTCTAAAGGTGGTGCTCACAGCCCTACACAATCAGAAGAGCACTTTAAAAAGTTCATAGAAAAACGGAGCTTGTCGTCTCAAAAACTCAAGGACTTGGAACGAAAAAAAGACGAAAATTCTCTTTTGTTTTCAGTGGCTGATAGTCTTATGTTAAATAGATTGAATAGCCTTTTACGATTCAGTCCAGATCATACAAAGACAGCAAGGTTTAATGAAATGTTGGAGGACAACAGAGACCGAAAATTCATCCTTGTATTCAGTCCTCAACACTTTTCAAAATTAGATGGAATTGACAATTACGATCAAATGATTTGGTTTATTGAGGATTTAAAGCAGAAAAATGAAAATTTAGAATTCATCAATTATGCCTATGAAAATTATCCCAACTCTTATTTTAGAGACACGGGACATTTGAGCATAAGCGGTGCGCAAGCATTTTCTGGAAGATTGAATCAAGATTTAAAAAGCATTTTAAAAAACTGATGAAAACACTTGATCAATGCATATATCGAGCAGCTAGAAAAGAAGACATTCCAGCATTGGCCCCTTTAATAGCTTCCTGTTTGAAAGGACCAAATGGCAAAAGCAATTTAGGCGTCATGTTTGATCTAAGTGAAGAGGAGGTAGTGCATATGATAGAGGCTATTCTCGTACAAGACATTCCAAATCACGAATTTCATTTTGGGAACTATATGGTTTGCGAAAGAGAAGGAACGGTTATCTCTATCTGTTCTGGATGGAATGAGAACGTAGATTCTTTAAGCAGTGAAAATATTAAAAGCAGTCTGATTGCATCTTATTTAGGATTTGATAAATGGAAGGAATCATTGCCAATGATTCGAAAATTTGCAGAATTAAATATTCCGCGTCAATCGGGCCACCTTTATCTTGAGAACGCAGGAACAAAAAAAGAATATAGGCAACTAAATGTGGCTTATACCCTCGTTTATGAATTGATCAAAAAACGACTTAGTGAACACCCCAGTCTTAAAACAATACATTCCCATGTTTTCTTATCAAATGAAATCATGTATAACATGTTTCTACGATTTCAATATAAAGTACTACAACAAAATTTACTTCCTTCAGGTTCAGAACTGAATCATACTTTTCCCGTAAAGGGAGTAGCACTTGTCTCTATTGGCATTAGAGAATATATCGATTTGTATGAAAAAAATATGGGTATAATGAAGGGAGATGAGCAAGTATCTAAAGCAAAACGTTAAAAACTTTTCAATTTGAAAGAACAGCACCCTCTTAACAATCCAAAATCACTTCGGTATAAGCTTAGAAAAAAGAGATCGAAATTTATTTTAGAGCTCATTCAGCACATCGTTAAAAACAAGAATAGCAAGCAAATAAAGATCTGTGATTTAGGGGGTACATTTCGCTATTGGCAGGTTTTTCCATTCGAGGAATTTACTTCAATTGAATTTCAAATAGATCTTATAAATATTGAAGAAAAACGATTTAAAGACAAAGTAAGCTTGCCAAATGTGGTTTTTAATTCAATGGTAGGAGACGGTTGTGATTTGTCTTCGATCAGCGATAATAGTTACGATCTAAGTCATTCAAATTCTGTGATAGAGCATGTAGGCAACTGGCAAAGAGTCAAAGCTTTTGCTCTTGAATCTAAAAGGATTGCCGAATATTATTACATACAAACACCGAACTATTGGTACCCAATCGAACCGCATTATATGTTACCCTTTGTGCATATGATGCCTCGTCCCATTCATACCAGATTCTTGCAAGTATTCAAGAAGCTCAATTTTGACAGAGCATCGGCAAATTTTGATGAGAATAGAATGCTCTCACGCAAAGAATTTAAACATCTATTCAAAGAGAGCAAGCATCATACAGAGTGGCTTGTTTTACCTAAGAGTTTCGTTGCAATGTCGAAATTATAGTCTTTTGTAAATCGACTCCTAACTTCTTTAACGATTGCCTTATCATACATGTAAAACATGAATATAATTGCTACTGTACTAATAGATTGAGAAGAAAAAAGTGTCAAATATCCATTGGACATTGAATCGATAAATAAAATGAGAAGATAATAGGAAGTAGCTAGGAAAAACACATTTTCTTTGAAGTACTTTATTTTCCTAATCCAATAAACCACAAAAATAAATTGAGAATACAACAATATAGTTCCCGGAATTCCATAAGTAAAAACACTTCCGATTAATCCAATATCTGTCGGGTAAAAAAAGTAAAACAAAGCATTGAATCCACCCTCCATGAAATAATTACTAATCTTTCCATTACCTAATAGAGGATTTTCTTGAACATAGGTATTGGCTATTGCCGTTTCATAAATTCGCACACTCATCCCAACATTTGGATTGGACTCACCACTTAAAGCGTATAGTATGTCCTCAAACATGAATACATAAGCCTCAATACTCTCTGGGTTAAGATGGTAGATCAAAACTATCGCACAAATTGAAATGACCGAGAGAATGCTACTGACGAGGATTTTTCTTTGAAAGTCCAGATGAAACAGCGCGAATAAACCAAGAGCCGCTGCTACAGCAAGCATAGACGATCTATCTTGACGAAAAAAGAAGATGTAAATAATAAACATCGCAAAACAAACAAGATTGATTAAACCTCCTTTTTTCAAAGTTCGAACGAAATAATAGATACTCCCGAAGAAAACAAAACCCATATTGAATTTGAAAAGTAGAATTCCACCCCTGTTCGCGCTAAAACTAACTACCTTACTGTCAAGAAATTGTGTTGGATCTGCAAACAGCGATGTAAGATAAAAGAGTGTAAGCGCAATCCATGCGGTGATAACCATGGATTTCTCTACTACAATTAATTTTTTGACATTATCTTTTACAAAATTGTAAAGAACAAGTGCTCCGCCCATTAAATAGAATTCTCGAAAAGAGAGAAATCCCAGATAGAAGGGTTGATCCCAAACAAAATAAGCTGAAACTGCTGGTAAAATTGGTAGTGCGAGATAAATACAGAACATGAACTCAAAGCCATTGAGCTTTAAATTTCCCTTGACTAAACGATTAATTACTCTGGATGAGATATACAAAAACAAGAGGACCAGATATAATGTCTCAGTCATTTTCCCTATGTCATGCAATACGGTACTATTGGTCAATCTAAAAGAAATGATAAAGTTAAATACCAATAACCCTATAAGCATAAATTGCTCGCTGCCTTTAATATTAGGGCTTTTCAGTGTTATTTCGCTTAAGTTAAGTTTCATTTCATTAGCCAATGAGACAAATCCCTTTTGATCAATTTTTGCAATTGTCTTATATCTTGCTCAAAATAAGTGGACAGGTGCTTTCTCATTTCCTCATCCATCTGATTTCTCTTCAGCATTTTAGCAAGCAATCTGTCGCGGAAATTAAGCAATCGATCCTGCATCTTCAAAGGAAAGTTTCGATAAACAAAGGCTAAGAATTTATTTTTTCTCAAGAGCTTGACTAAAAACTTGCTCCTTGGCACCCCCGAAGGATTCGCCTTAATGGGCTGAGCTATTTTAATTTCATCAACCTCTAGAAACTGAAACATTTCGCTCGACAGTCGATCAAAGTCTTTTAGATCCTCAAAGAGAAAGACCTTCACATGATCAAAATAATCAATAAAAGCCTTCACTTGCTTGTAATACTTTCCATAATCAAGGTAGTCGAAACCGGGTCTGATTTTCTTTCTCTTTTCCGAAATATCCTTTTGAATGGCCTCTTTGAAAGGCAGCGTTTCGAATCCATTGCGGATTAAAAAATTATAATGAGAGAAAGCTCGATCTATCGGGTTTCGCAGTATTATTATGATCTTGACTTCTTTCGTTTTCTCACCGTAGAACTTTTGCATGTTCTGAATACAATCTTCAAAATCATAGAGATAGCCTATAGATGCTTCGCCCATTAATTTATTCGACTGCCCTTTAAATAAATCGCAATATTCGATGGGATTGACGATTAGGTGAGATTGGAATTCTTTCTCATATGTCAATTCTCTATTGAAAAAAGAGAAGAAATAAGTCTCTTTGTGATACGAAGGCACAAAGACTTCTGGATGTTGCTGCAAAATTCGGTAAAGCGTAGTTGTTCCGCTTTTTGCTGCACCGGGAATAATAAAATCCGGCAATTCAATTCTTCGCTTATTCCATTTTCCAATCATCTATGATCTCGTTTAAAAGGCAAATAGTACATCTTTATTTTATACTTCTTAGAGATATAAATGGTTGTAATAATGTTCCAAAAAGCGAAGCAAAATAAGGTGCTGATCGCTGGCCCCATCGTTCCATACATCCTAATGAGAATTAGGTTGAGTACAATATTTATTAGGATTGTGACCAACATAATATGCATCAACTTTTTTTCATTACCAGTCATATTCATAAATACGCCTGAAAGACCGAAAAAGGCATTCACAAAATATGCAAGGGTAACGATTCTAGCAACGAGGAGTCCTTCCATATAAGACTCTCCAAAAATCCCAAGAATTGAGCGCGCAAAAATCAACAAAAAAAGAGTTATTCCTCCGGTCACAAAAAAGTTAATTTTTTTGACCCTATTTATATACTCTTTTAACTCCATTTTCTTTTCATCCCAAAATAAGGCCGAGATTTTTGGAGCTGCAATTCTCTGAAGATCAACATTGGCGAAATTTGCAATTACAGCTACTTTAAGCGCAATACCATAAACTCCGATCTCCTGAATACTAACATTAGAAGCGCTACCTAGCATTATGCTATCTATTCTAATCAAAATAATGTACGACAAGCTCGTAAAAATCATTGGGTACGAGCGTTTCAAATAATATGAAATTGGATATAATTTCCCCTCTCCTTCAGCATTCGAACTTAAAAAAAGAAGGTGCTTTTTTAGCTTTGGTAAAATCAGAAAAAGACTTAACCCTGAGGCTGAACAAAAAGCAATAAAGGGCAAAAAGTCATTGGACCAGAAAAGTCCTGTAATTACACAAATTAAAAGTGCAGGAATCCATTGAAATACGTATTTGACCAATTCAGAGTATTTGAATTCCCTGAAAGCTCTGAGAAGTTCAATCAAGAGTTGCGTTAAGGCATAAATCGGTAAAGCCAGTGCCACAATTTTCAAGGCTATAGACAAATCCGGTTTTTCAAAAACCTGATTACTCCAGAAATTTGCGCTAAAGAATACCATTAGACCCACGCATGTAGAAAGAAACACAACTATCGCTAGGAATTTCTTTATGAGCATCAAGCATTCAGAAAAATGCTTTTTTTGAACCATTGAAGAAACAAAACGAACTATAGAACTCTGAAATCCAAGGGAAACTACAAGTGCTAAAATTATCAATATTGATTGAGCTAGTTGAAAAAGTCCGATAGCCGTTTCACTAAAACTATGGGTTAGATAAAGAAAGAAAAGATAACTAGCTACAAATGATATCGATCTTGATAAGAGAGAAATAAAGCCATTACGAGCAATTTCTTTATTCTGACCTTCAAGAAAAAGACCTTTGATTTGTGTTAGAATGTTTAGCATCTGTTGATTAGCAAGTTCTTTGATTATTGGGCCTCCCTTTTAGAGACGAACCAATCTATTTATACGTAAGAATCTGTATTTTGTGCTTTCTAAACTCACGTCTATTTTCAAGAAGAAGGATTTTTGAGAGCATTCATAACCCAAATCGTCAATTTTCGTAAAAATATAAAATGAAGGTTAGCCACCATCATAAATACGTATTTGTTGAACTACCCCAGACTGCATCATCCGCTGTTGGCTTGGAATTGGTAGAGAACTATGGTGCCGAAAATTTCAAGCAAAAACATGCCTTGTTCCATGAGTTCAAGAGAAAAATGGGGTCCAAGGCAGAGGAATACTTTGTTTTTTCGGCCATACGAAACCCTATAGATGTAGTTGTTTCGAAGTATTTAAAATACTTAAACAATCATCATAATTATCATTCTGCGAATAGGAGAAACATGAATGGGCGTATTGATAGAATCATTAGTCCAATTAGAGAAAATGGTCGGTATAATTGGATTCAAAAGAACAATGCAGACTTCGAGTCTTTTTTCTTCAAATACTTCAAATACCCATTCACAAATTGGAGTGTAGTCGAAAATCATCAATTCGATTATATAATGCGATTTGAAAATATTAGAAATGATTTTGCCGAAGCCTTAGGAAAAATAGGATTAGATCTGGTTCGAGAATTGCCTGTTCGGAATAAGACCGATGACAAGGCTCCGAGTCACACTTATTTTCAGTCGCAAAAAGCTAGAGACCATGCCGTATATATATTCGGACCATTTATGGAGCTTTGGGGATACAAATTTCCAGATGAATGGGGTGACGTTTCGATATGCGCAAAATCTCAAAAAGCATTTGAACGCATCAATAAATTAAAAACGGTCTATTGGAAGCATTTTCATTAAAATTTTAGCTTCAAGGGCCGCTCCAAGTGATTTTACTAAAGGAATACGGTCTAATTGTGATTTTATTTCCTTCAATAATTTCATCAAAGGTTTTTATCTCATTCAAATATTCATTATCCCTATAGGGGTTTTGACCTTGGCCAGCTACAAGATTTTCTCCATAAAAGCCCTTGAAATGAACTTTTCCTGAAGTTGTTAATGGACTATACTCTTTTGAAATTTTATCAAAATTAAGCACAAATGCTTGGTAGTTATTTTTCTCTTGTGAATACCAAATTGAAACATCAATTTTTTGATTTGTATTGATCCATTCTTGCTCTTCGACTTTATTGAAAGTGTCATCCATTTCAGCCATCATTTTGAAAAGATTATATGCTACTCGTTCTTTTGCTCCATCTTTCCTTTTTGAGAGCATCGCAAATCCGTAACTATATGTATAAAGAACATGATATGTGGCCAGATCTACCCTCTCGTCATCAAGCAGATTTAAGAGCAAGTGGGCATTGTATAAAGTTTGATACAAGGTATTTCCATAGTACTTGTAAACTTCTTTGACATTATATTCCGTGAGCCAAAGGGGAACATCTGAAAACGTTTTGCCATAGTAATCTAATCCTTCGTTTAACCAATCATTCGCATTTTCAAGGCTTTGTTTTGTTGCGCATTGAAACCGCTCTTCGATATCTTCTAATTGATCACATTGAGGAGTTTTGGAGTAAAAATGAACCACAGCGGCATCATAAAAATCGAATGAAGACACTACGCGATTCCATGCGCGAAACCTTTCTTCTAGTCCCTTATAAGTATCTGAAGGTGCATTGGCCGCAGTAACAGCTACCTTTAAATGAGGAAATTCTCTTTTGATCTTCATGGTCAATTTCTTGCACCTATTCATGTATTCGTGCGCATCTGGAAATTCTGAGGCGAAAGAGCGAAAGTAATTTTCATTTCCAAGTTCCAAGCCTTTAATTTCAATTCCTTTACCCTCAAAAAATCGAATCAAGTCCAGATTCTCATTATCAGATCCGGAAAATATATTCAAGACCAAAACTATTGGACTATTTAAATCAATAGCCAAGTCCGCAAAGCGGAATGCGTAATTTTCTGCGGTAAATCCTTTATCTATTAAGCCCTTTTCTTTTTCCAAACGCACCATCAATTTGTCGTAGGGAGGATATCCTTTAGAAAGCCGAATATCTTCTTCTTTGAAACCATAGCCTTTTTCGTAAAAATGATAAAAGTTCGACCCTGTTCCACCGGGAAAGCGCAATGCAGGAATGTTCAAGGCCTTCAATTTACTTTTTAGATCTTCATCTGGTATCGTTACTTGAAACATATGTGAGGCAGATTGCCCGAGCAGATCCGTGTTGAAAGAATGTCCAAGATTTGAATTTACTTGACTAGTTGAACTACCTTGCCCCACTTGAGCCTGGCCGCATTCAAAACCAATCAATGGAAAAGTCATTAACAGATAAAGCATTGACCTCTTCAGAACCATAGTCTAGTCAGATTTTTTTTCACAGGCAATATAGACTCTAATCTGTGAACATCATCTTCAAATAATTTCACTAGATGTTTCCTTTCATTCATGGTGAGTCCAACTTTTCTGATATTGCGATCTCTCAATCTATCTCTGAATTGCTCGACCTTTTCTTTGCCGAAAATTGCATGGTATGCAGGCCTTAAGAGTTGTTTAATCTTGAGATTATGCGTTAGTACTTTTTGCAGCCAGTTGATTTGCACTTCTCCAGAAGGGTTGAATTTTTCTTCAGTTGCAAAAGCATGCGTTGAATCAACGCCCAAGAATTCTGCAACTCCTTTCATAAAAGCACTTGGATGCTCAACCAAGTCCTCATAATAGAATATCGCTACGTTTTCAAAATTATTCAGGTAAGCCTCAACTTGCTTGGCATATAAGCTGATTCCCGTAAATTGCCACATAAAATCAAACCCCTGTGCAGCCCTTGAGTCCTCCTTTTCTATCTCTTTTAAAAGATCTTCTAAGCCTAATGAAAACCTTTTGAAATGCATGTATGAAGAAAAGGTTCGTTCAACCGGATTCCTAAGTACTATTCCGATTTTCACATCTGTGCCTAAAGTCTTCTTGATTTCAGGGATAGAATATTCATGGTGAAAAAGATATCCCGTTCCAATTTCCCCGACTACTTTAGTCTCATCAATGTCTCTAAAGTTGTCGACATATTCTTCAATGGTCCTACAGATGCTTTCAGGAACTCTTTGTTTAGGATATTCCAATAGCTTTTCGGGATAGTGCTCCCGATTAAAAAAGAAAGTTTCTTTTATGGGAATTGAAATTTCTGGATGCTGATTTAGATAATTATATAGTGAGGTCGTTCCAGCTTTAGCTGCTCCAACAAAAATAAAATCCGGCAAATGTATTTTGCTACTTGCCATCAATAATTGAGGTATTTATTACGAATGACGTTAGCTAGAAATAATGGATTACCAATAATATATCGTTTCCACATTCTTCCTGGCTCGATATACAATCTATATAACCATTCCATTCCAATTTGCCTTAAGTACTCAGGAGCTCTTTTTTTAGTTCCACTATAAAAATCGAAGAGACCTCCAGTCGCAAATATGGCTTTTACTTTTAATTTTTCTTCTATAGCATCAATCCATTTCTCTTGAAGGGGCATACCAAAGGAGACTAAAAGCAAATCAGCTCTCGCATCATTAATTTTTTGAACAACATTTGCTGTATCATTTTCTTTATCAAAATAACCATGAAACGATCCTGCTATATGCAATTGAGGCCATTTAGACTTGGTTCTATCGAGCAAGGCCTTAAGAACAGATTCCTCTGCACCCAAGAAATAAACAGAGAAATTAGAATCGCTCGCTATTTCCATTAATCCTGGAAAAAGATCAGTTCCATTCAGATTTTCTTTAAGCCTATACCCTTCTATAAAGCCGGCCAACTTAAGTCCTATACCATCAGGAAAATTCCATTCATTCTTTTCAAGAATCGACTTAAAATATACATCTCGCTGAGCTATGTTTGCCGCATGTGGATTGATAAAGTAATAGGTTTGCTTTTGGTTCGCATCTATTCTTTTTCGAATTCCCTCTAAAGCCTCCTTCATAGAAATATTCTTAAAGGGAATGCTCAATAGCTGACAATTATCATCTCCTTCAAGAGAAGTATTGTTAAAAATTGACCATTTAGGTTGAACTAATTTTCGAAGAAGAAAATAGAGAATAATGCAAATTAAAAATGGCAGCAGAAGAATGCCGATTATAATGTTTAGTAAGTTTTGAAACATTAGTTAGGTTATCAAGCTCCCATTCTCTGAAAAGTGAGCATATTCCAAACAGTTTCGAAGATAATTTTTATGTCTAAGAAAAAAGACCAATTCTGAATATAGAATACATCCATTTTTACACGGCCATACATTTGGCTAATTTCCTTGGTTTCTCCTCTAAAACCTTTAGCTTGGGCCAAGCCTGTGATTCCTGGTTTAACCCAATGTCTGATCATAAATGGAGTAATAATTTTTGAATAAAGCCTCGTATGTTCTAACATATGCGGGCGTGGCCCTACAACTGACATATCTCCTCTAAGAACGTTGATAAATTGAGGGAATTCATCCAGATTCGTTTTCCGTAGAAAATTTCCAATTGCGGTAATCCGGGAATCACCTTTTGAAGCCTGCCGTGAGTCGCTCTCATCATTCATTTTCATTGTCCTGAATTTGTAACAATAAAACACGGTATTGTTGATTCCTGATCTTTTCTGTTTAAAGAATACGGGGCCTTTTGATTCTAACTTGATCAATAAACCAAAAATGACATACATCAACGGAAATACAAAGATGAGAATAGCCAAGGAAAATAGCACGTCAAAACCTCTTTTAATGGCCTTATTCAAGGTCTCCTCTAAAGGCTCTTTCATCACACTCAAAATAGGAGTTGGGCCAAAGTAATCGATGTTCAACTGCACCGATTTTTTATTCATAAAATGAATAAATTCATTCAAGAAGTTCACTTGAATGTAATTCAAATGGCAAAACTTAATCAGTGACTTCGTGTTGTAGTCAGAATACCCTGGAAGAGACAAATACACTTCATCTATTTTATACTCCAATAAAAATTCATTGAGTTCGTTCACTGGCTTTATAGTTCCGACATCATAAACACTTTGTTTATTGATATCGAAAAAGCCCATGAACTTGTATCCATATTCTGGATGTTCTATAATCTCATGCACAAACTCAATGGAGAAAGGGTTTACGCCTAGAACTACAATTCTTCTGTAGTTGTATCCTTTTCTTCTATAATACTGAAGGAAAAAATGGAATAAAAGACGAGCTATACTTGCTGTTAGAAAGAAAAACAAATATTGATAAAGAATCGCGCCTCTTGGAAGGTTTTGTCCTGACTTTAATACTGTTATAAAAGAAAGGACAATCAATAATGAGAAAAAGAACATTTTGAAGAAATCCCATAATATCACCTGAGGTGTAGCTCTTCTGTTCTCTACATTTTCATTCGTGAGTGCAGTGACCAATAACCAAGATAAGTTGATGAAAATGAACAGGACTTGATAATTAGGCTCGCCTAGAAAATCATAGTTTCCCTTGCGAAAAGTGAATCCAACCAAAAAGGCCAAATTCAGCATAACCATATCAAGAAAGATATAGAGAAATCTCTCGTATCTGGATAGTTTCAGTTTCATGTAAAGTACATCGGCATAAAACTTTTACGCCAATTAAATTGTTTGGTTGCCTAAAAATACAGAATTATCGATGTTTTTAGGCATTTAATCAGGATAAAAACACTCAAAATAAGATCAAATATGCAATAAAAGCGTCTATTCAGTGAAATAGCGCTTTGGAATGCAGTATGCCCTTTAATTTTTATAATTTTGCGCGCAGTTCAATGAAGGAAGAAAAAGGACATATATTTTCCATTTTTGATGAAGTAATTCCACAAAAAGAAAAAGAAAGCCTATTACAGCAAAAAAGCATGGTTCTATGGTTTACT
This sequence comes from Bacteroidota bacterium, assembly GCA_039028335.1. Lineage (GTDB taxonomy): Bacteria > Bacteroidota > Bacteroidia > Flavobacteriales_D > JABDKJ01 > JABDKJ01. The sequence continues at coordinate 2,802 of JBCCIF010000080.1, read as the reverse complement.
GGCCTTTCTGGTTCGGGAAAGACGAGTATTGCGAAATGGTTAGAACGCAAGCTTCAAGAAGAGGGTGTTTTATGCGCTTTTTTGGATGGAGATAATATTCGAACAGGTCTTTCAAACAATCTAGGTTTTTCTTTAGAAGATCGATTAGAAAATATTAGAAGAATCGCAGAGGTTGCAAAGCTTTTCAATTCAAACGGCTTGATCACCATTGCAACTTTTGTGAGTCCCACATTTAAAATGAGAAACTTGGCAAAAGAAATTATTGGCGAGGATTTTCATGAAGTATTTATAAATACTCCTTTAGAGATATGCGAAGAAAGAGACGTCAAAGGATTATACAAGAAAGCGAGATCTGGCGAAATTGCAAATTTCACGGGAATTACATCTCCCTTTGAAGAACCTGAAACCCCTTTCATTGAAATACGTACCGAAAACAAAGAAATTGAAGAGTGTGGCTTAGAAATATTCAAGGCCATTAAAGACAAAATAAAATTGAAATGAATTACAGCCTCAATCATCTCAAAGAGCTTGAATCAGAATCCATATTTGTGCTGCGAGAAGTGGCAGCTCAATTTGAGCATCCGGTTTTACTTTTTTCTGGAGGAAAAGACTCTATTGTCATGTATTATTTAGCCAGAAAAGCTTTTTGGCCTGCTAAAGTTCCTTTTCCATTATTGCATGTAGACACTGGACACAATTTTCCTGAAACGATAGAGTTTCGAGACAAGTTGGTCAATGATACAGGGGCTCGTCTCATTATTGCTCATGTTCAAGACGCTATTGACAAAGGACTAGCTTTTGAAGAAAAAGGCGTAAATGCAAGCCGAAACATGCTTCAAATTCCAACTTTGCTTAACGCCATTGAAGAGAACAAATTTGATGCTGCCATGGGCGGAGGAAGAAGAGACGAAGAAAAAGCTAGGGCGAAAGAGCGTTTTTTCTCTCATAGAGATGAATTCAGCCAGTGGGATCCAAAAAATCAACGACCAGAACTCTGGAATGTCTTTAATGGACGTAAAAATATAGGTGAACATTTTAGAGTTTTCCCAATAAGCAATTGGACAGAAATGGACATATGGCAGTATATTTTGCATGAGAACATACCCTTGCCAAGTTTATATTTTAGTCACCAGAGAAATGTTTTTGAGCGAGATGGTTCAATTCTGGCTGAAAATGATTTTCTGACCTTAAAAGAAAATGAAAACGCTGAATTAAAGACCATTCGGTTTAGAACAATAGGCGATATGACTTGCACTGGAGCTGTGTTTTCTGAGGCGGACTCGCTCGAAAAAATAATAGAAGAAGTCGCGACTACGCGAACAACAGAAAGAGGAGGAAGGTCTGATGATAAGCGAAGTGAAGCAGCAATGGAAGATCGAAAGAAAGAAGGATATTTCTAAGTAAAGTACAATGAGTAAAGAAAGCAAAGGATATTTAGATATGGACCTCTTGCGGTTCACCACCGCTGGAAGTGTCGATGATGGTAAATCAACTTTGATCGGACGTATGCTGTACGACAGTAAATCCATCTTTGAAGATCAAATGGAAGCCGTTGAAAGAGCAAGTGCTAAAGCGGGTGATAATGAAGTAAATCTTGCGCTATTAACGGATGGACTTCGCGCTGAAAGAGAACAAGGTATTACCATAGATGTTGCCTACCGGTATTTTGCCACACCCAAACGAAAATTTATTATTGCTGATACTCCAGGACATATTCAATATACACGAAACATGGTCACTGGGGCATCAACCGCAAATTTAGCTATCATATTGGTCGATGCGAGAAATGGTGTAGTAGAACAAACCAAAAGGCATTCATTCATTGCATCTTTATTGGGAATCCCTCATGTTGTTTATTGCATAAACAAAATGGACTTGGTCGATTACAGCGAAGAAGCCTACAACAAAGTTCGAGATGAGATTGAGGCGTTTGGCTCTAAATTGCAAATTAATGATGTACATTTTATCCCTGTAAGTGCGCTAAAAGGTGATAACATTGTTCATAAAAGTGAAAACATGGATTGGTATCAAGGAGCAACTTTGATGTATACCCTTGAGAATGTGCATATTTCATCCGATAATAACTTTGTAGACTGCAGGTTTCCTGTTCAATATGTGGTTCGTCCATTAACCGAAGCCCATCATGATTATCGCGGGTATGCCGGAAGAGTTGCTGGTGGAGTATTTAAGGAGGGCGATGAGGTATCCCTGTTGCCTTCTGGATTCAAGACTTCTATTAAATCTATAGACACTATGGATGGGAAGATAGAGAAAGCCTATCCACCAATGAGCGTTTGCCTTACTTTAAATGACGATTTGGATTTAAGCCGAGGAGATATGATTGTTAAAGAAAATAATCAACCCGATGCTTTGCAGGACTTGGATGTCATGGTTTGTTGGATGAATGAGAAACCATTAGTTCCCAATGGAAAATATGCCATCAAACATACTTCTAGGGATGCACGCTGTATGGTCAAAAATGTCTTGTATAAAGTCGATATCAACACGCTTCATCGAATAGAAGGTGACACCAACATAGGAATGAACGATATTGGAAAGATTAGTATTAGAACGACCAAACCACTTTTCGTAGATCGTTATTCGAGAAATAGAATTTCTGGAAGCCTTATTCTTATTAATGAAGCGACAAATGAAACAGTCGCTGCAGGCATGATTGTATAAGGCACTTAATTCTCCATTTCATTCGTTTATGTAGGTAAAATTCTCTATTTTTAGAGTAAGACAGTTATTTTGCTATCTAAAGGATACTGTATAAGGCTCTATTCTTGAAAAACCGCATGC
>JBCCIF010000079.1:0-14568 GCA_039028335.1 Bacteroidota bacterium | reverse complement strand
TCTACCTGTTCATTTACTATCACTGTGAACGATGATGAAGATCCAATGATTACTTGCCCTGCAGATACCACCTTAAGCAATGATTTAGGCGAGTGCGGTGCGATGTATACTTTTGATTTACCTGCTGTCACTGACAATTGCGAGTTGGATACGCTTACACAAATAGACCTTACAGGATTGTCAAGCGGAAGTTTCTTCCCTGTTGGCATGACTACCTTGGAATACATGATCACAGATACAGCTGGAAATTCATCAACATGTTCTTTCGAAATTACAGTGCTTGAAGATGAAGACCCCATGATTACTTGCCCAGCAGATACTACAATTGGAAATGACCTTGGTGATTGCGGAGCAATCTTCACTTTTGATTTACCAATTGTTTCTGACAATTGTGAGGTGGATACCCTTACACAAATTGATTTAACTGGTTTGTCTAGTGGTAGTTTCTTCCCAGTTGGATTAACCACATTAGAATACATGGTAACAGATGCGGCCGGAAATTTTGCTACTTGCTCATTCGATATATTGGTCAATGATACTGAGGATCCAACTATTTCCTGTCCTGCAGATACTACTTTAAGTAATGACCAAGGTCTATGTGGAGCGGAGTTTACTTTTGACTTACCACTTGTTGCAGACAATTGTGTAATTGACACCCTTACTCAAATAGATCTCACTTCTCTATCTAGCGGAAGTATTTTCCCAGTCGGGCAAACTACTTTGGAATATATGGTTACGGATTCTGCTGGCAATTCATCTACCTGTTCATTCACCATAACCGTGAATGATAATGAAGATCCAATGATTACTTGTCCAGCTGATACAATTTTGAGTAATGATATCGGAGATTGTGGAGCAATCTTTGCTTTTGACCTGCCAGTGGTATCTGACAATTGCGAATTGGATACATTGACGCAAATAGATTTAACAGGTCTAGAAAGCGGAAGTTTCTTCCCCGTTGGAACAACCAGTCTTGAATACATGATCACCGATACAGCAGGGAATTCATCAACCTGTTCATTTACGATTACTGTAAACGATGATGAAGGACCAGATTTAAATTGTCCAGGTGATACTATATTAAACACGAATGCTGGAATGTGTAGCGCAGTCTTTGAATTTGATATGCCGGATGGAAGTGATAATTGTCCCGATCTTCAGATCGTGCAATCTGCAGGGCCTTCATCAGGTTCAGCTTTTCCACTTGGACAAACAACTTTAATCTTCACAGCAACAGATCAAGGAGGAAATATTAGTTCTTGCTCTTATAAAGTTACTGTTGTGGATAATGAGAATCCTACTATAATCTGCCCAGGTGACACCACTCTTTCCAATGAAGCTGGATTGTGTGGAGCGACATTCAATTATGACGAGCCAGAAGGTTCTGACAATTGCCCTGGAGCTTTGACTGAGCAAACTGATTTGACTGGGTATACTAACGGATCTTTCTTCCCGATTGGAACAACGACTTTAGAATATACAGTTACGGATGCAGCAGGAAATCAAGTAGCTTGCTCATTCAATGTGACGGTAGAAGATAATGAAGCACCCGAAATAAATTGCCCTGAACCGATAACGGTAAACAATGATCCAGGAATTTGCGGTGCCCTCATAGAATACCTTCCTCCTGTAGGAACGGATAATTGTCCCGATCCAATAACATTACAAACGGATAAAACATTGCTGACCAACGGAAGTGTTTTCCCAGTTGGAACAACTACTTTAATCTACACGGTTATTGATGATTCAGACAACTCGATGTCATGTGCATTTGACATTACAGTCTTGGATGCAGAGGATCCAACCATCCTTTGTTCAGCCGATACTACATTGTCGAATGACGCTGGTCTTTGCGGTGCAGAGTTCTCTTATGAATTGCCATTGGTAGATGATAACTGTGTTGTTGATTCACTATATCAGATAGATTTAACAGGCTTAGCCAGTGATTCTATTTTCCCTGTAGGAATGACAACATTGGAATATATGGTAACAGATAGTGCTGGAAATTCTTCTACTTGTTCCTTTACGATAAGCGTAATTGACGATGAAGATCCAATGATTACCTGTCCATCTGATACTACATTGGATAATAGTATCGGTGAATGTGGAGCAGCGTTCATTTTTGATCTTCCGGAAGTCACGGATAATTGTTCTATTGATACATTGATTCAGACTGACAATACGGGCCTCTCTAGCGGAGCTGTATTCCCTGTTGGACTAACTACTTTGGAATATCTTGTGACAGATGCATCTGGAAATTCTGCGACATGTTCATTCAGTATTACAGTAAATGATACCATTGCGCCTTTGTGTCTTGCTCAAGATTTGACAGTGTATTTAGATTCAGTTGGGCTTGCAGTTACTACACCGTCCGAAATTGATTTTGGATCGAGTGATGAATGTGGAATAGCGGATTTGAGTATTGATATGGATGCATTTGATTGCACAGTAGTGGATAGCACGCTAACGATCACATTGACCGTAACCGATGTCAATGGAAACAGCTCAACTTGCCCTTCCATGGTAACAGTGCTTGATACTATTGCACCTGTTATCGAATGTCAAACCATAGAGATTTATCCTGACAATGAAATGCCATACAATGATACAACTACCGAAATAGGAATCGAGAGTGGTATTGTTACGTATAGCGATAATTGTTCAATAGATCAGATTACGATTGATTCACTTCCATTTTGCGTTCCTTCTGGAAATCCAGAAGTTGTTGTTATCGATCAAAGTGGAAACATTTCAACCTGTCTTGGTACGGTATTGATTGTAGATACTATTGCACCTTTATGCATGGCTCAGGATACCATTGTTTATTTAGATCAGAATGGTCAAGTTCAGATAGATCCAGGATTTGTAGATGATGGATCTCAAGACAACTATTGCTCGAGCGGATTAATTTTGGATATTGATATCGATGAGTTCGATTGTTCTCAGATCGGTCAGAATACAGTTGAGTTGACGGTGACGCAAGCACAAATATTAAATGGCATGCCGGTTATAGATAACTTGTTTTCAACTTGTACGTCTATTGTTACTGTACTCGATACCATTTCACCAATTTGTCTGGTTAATGATTCAACTTTGTATTTGAATGAGTTTGGAATGGTAGGTATTGCTCCTGAAGCACTGGATAATGGATCTTCAGATATTTGCGGAATAGATTCGTATGATCTAAATCAAAATCAATTTACGTGTGATGATTTAGGCCTGAATTCCTTGATATATACGGTTACAGATCCAAGTGGAAATGCAAGTTCATGTCCTCTTGAAATTCAAATTATAGATTCTATACCTCCATCTATAGTTTGTCCAGTGGATACTATTTTGATCAATGATAACGGACTTTGTGGTGCAGAGTTCAGTTTTGAATTGCCTTTCGTTCTGGATAATTGTTCTATTGATACTTTAGTTCAAATCGATATGAGCGGATTGGCTTCCGACTCTCTTTTCCCAATTGGACTGAGTACTTTGGAGTATATGGTAACAGATCAGTCTGGAAACTCTTCTACCTGTTCAATTAATATTACCGTTATTGATGAAGAAGATCCAAGCATTGAATGTCCAAGTGATACTACTTTGAGCACTGATGCTGGTATATGTGGGGCGATTTTTACCTATTCAATTACGTATAACGATAATTGTCCAGGAGCAGTCCTAGTGCAAAATTCAGGATTGAATTCCGGAGAAGTATTTCCGGTTGGAACTACTGTAGTTTCATACACGGTAACAGATGCCTCAGGAAATGAAGTGACATGTTCGTTTAATGTAAATGTCATTGATGATGAAGACCCTGTTATTGAGTGCAGTCCTAATATACTTGTGAATACGGATCCCGCAATTTGTGGAGCAATAGTGACATACACTTTTCCAACGGTAAGCGATAATTGTCCAAACGAAATTTTGGTACAAACAGATAACAGCGGATTGGCCAGCGGTTCCTTATTCCCAGTCGGAACAACAAGCATCGAATACACGGTTACTGATGCGAGTGGAAATTCGAGCACATGTTCCTTCGATGTTACAGTAGAAGATAATGAGGCTCCTGTATGTAATGCTCAGGACTTGAACATTTTTGTTGATCAAAACAATACGGTAATAATCAGTCCATTAGATATTGATAATGGATCAACAGACAATTGTGGCATTGCAACATATGCATTGAGTCAAAATGAGTTTGATTGCAATGATGTTGGCGGTCAGACTGTTACTTTGACAGTAACGGATATATATGGAAATATCTCTACCTGTAACGCCATTGTAACGGTAGACTTTGATCCGGATACAGAACTCAATTGTATTACGCAAGACATATCAGTAGAATTGGATAGCACAGGAATGGTAACAGTTAGTCCTGTTCAAATAGATGTTTCAAACAATTGTGGTAACCCAATGTTGCTGTTGGATATTTCAGAATTCGATTGTGATGATGTTGGATTGAATGAAGTGATGCTCACCATTCAAAGTGCAACTGATACGGTAACTTGTTCTGCAAATGTAGAAATTGTAGATCCTAGTGTTGCTACATGCTCGGCTATCGACACCACGGTCTACCTTGATGCGAATGGACTTGCGTTCATTAATCCTTCAGATGTACTTGATCTGTCATTCTCAAGATGTGGTACAGAAGAAATCGAATTGGATAGAGGTTCATTTGATTGTGGCGATATTGGGTTAAATGAAATAAGCATAACAGTTACAGGGAACGATGGTTCAGTTGTCAGTTGTACTTCAAACGTGACGGTTGTGGATGATTTAGGACCAATGTGTAATATTCCTGCAGCAGACGTTTACTTAGATGAGAACGGACAAGCGAGTATTGGACTGTTTGACTTGGACTTATTGAATACAGATAATTGTGGTTTTATTACCTACTCAATTATAAACAATGATTTCACATGTGAAGATTTGGAAGATGCATTTAATTTTGCTGTTGTAATTTCTACAGATCTTTCTGGAAACGAGTCATTGTGTCCTGTTGAAATAAATGTAATTGATACCGTATCTCCAATGTGCGTGGCAATGGATACAACTTTCTTTGTAAGCACTGCAACTCCTCAAATTTCTCTTGATGCCAATGAGCTGGTAATTTCTACTATTGATAATTGTGGAGTAGACAGTATTCTTCCTTCAGCGGAAATTCTTGATTGCAATAATTTGGGACCAAATCTTGTAACATTCAGTGTTGCAGATGAATCAGGAAATCTAGGATCTTGTTCTTCTACTGTGACAATTGTAGATGAAGAAACTCCAAACTGTGTCTTCGAGAATGGAACATTCTATTTAAACACTTCAGGATTCTTGATTTTAGATGCCTTCGAAGTTGGAAGTCAGTCTACGGATAACTGCACGATAGTTGATTATGATTTGGATGAAGACTTTTTCAATTGCAGCAGTCCAATTCCGCAGTCTTTGATCTTAACAGTTACTGATCAATCAGGAAATTCAAGCTCATGCTCAGGTGAAGTTATTGTCCTCGATACCTTAACTGGAGGAGGCAATTGTAACAACATTGCAGCTGTCTTGAATAATTTCGAGGTGACCGTTCCTTTGAGCGCGTTATTTAGTTCTTCAGATTGCGATCCTGATTATGACTTATTCGTAAATGGAAGCTCCGAGGACTTAAATTTCTATTGTGAAGATGTTGGGCCTAATATGGTTGAGTTGGAATTTGTTAACGTTTTGGGAGAAAGTGAGACGTGTATAGCAATGGTGAATGTTCAGGACAACTCTTCGCCTGGTATCGCTGGATGCCAAAATGTGGAGGTGATGTCAGAGGAGTGTTTGGCTTATATAGAAATCGCTACTCCAAGTGTATTTGACAATTGTCTATTGTCATTTACGAATAGCTACAATAGTTCTAGCGATGCAAGTGATTTTTATCCAGTTGGTGTTACAGAAGTTACTTGGACAGCCTTGGATTATGGAGGGAATCAAACAACATGCACATTCACCGTGACGGTGGATAGCGATGAGAATGACACGGAAGATCCGGTAATAAATGGCCCTGCAGATATTGTTGTTCCTTTTGAAGGTTCAAATGGAATTTGTGAAAGTTTTGTAGAGGTTCCTTTGCCAAGCGCAACGGACAATTGTGGAATTGATCCAGATTCTTGGGTGTTGAATTCGCCTTATGCTGATCCGTCCAACGGTGTCATTCCAAATGCAAGTGGTACTTATCCTATTGGGACAACGGCTATTACGTGGACAGTAAGTGATTACAGCGGAAACAGCACAATTTATGCTTCTACGGTAACAGTAAATAGCATAACGGCTCCTCAAAACCTTCAAGTGAATTGTAGCGCGAATAATAATTTCTTGGAATTTAGTTGGGATTTGGTTCAAGGCGCAGCTGGATATAAAATCGTTGTTACTCATGCTCCTGGAACGGGAACACCGAATTTGTTTGGAGAGGTAACACAATTGAATCCGAATTATAATTTCCAATTGGGTCCTGTTAATTTATTTGAGCCAACGGGTACATACAGATTCAGAGTCATTACTGGATGCTTAATCGAAGAAGGACTTAATCCGAATGACATTTCAAATTATACCGCAGCATTCTCACCATGGGTAGAGTTTACGATTGATTGTAATTCGGGTGCTCCGATGAATCCTGATATAGACAATGAATTGGCGAAGTCTATTTTAGAGAAAGAAGTGGATATTACCGTATATCCAAATCCAACTGAAGGTATTATCAACTTCAATTCGAACTATGATATTGAATCAATAGAAGTTTATACCATTTATGGACAGGCTGTTCTTCGAAAAGAAAATCAGTCATTGAATACACAAATTGATTTAAGTACGTTTGAGCGAAATGTGTATTTGATTAGAATGGAAATTGCTGGTCAAATCTTCTTCGAAAGAGTGGTCGTTCAATGATGCCAATTCAGGAAGAAATAATTCGGGTGTAAAAGACCTCTGAAATCAAAAGAATTCAATCAAAATAAAAAAAGAGAGGCGCAAAGGCGCCTCTCTTTTAAATTATAGCATTTCTTCTTTATCGAATAATGACTTTTTGAACGCTGTATTGCTTGCTTTCTAAATCACGTATTTCAAAGAAATACATGCCCGCAGAAAAATCGGAAACATCCCAAGTATGAAAAATTTGGTTAACTGTGTTAAATGAATGAGAACGGATTATTTGACCCAAATTATTTCGAAGTAGTATCGATATATTCTTTTGCTTAGTGAATTCTGCATTCATAGTCAATTGATCATTTGTCGGGTTTGGAAAGAGAGTGAACGCACTTAAGTCATCAATGTTGTTTACATCGCTCGGTCCCATTGCAACATTAAAACAAGCAAATTGAGTACATCCGAATGCATCAAAAACATTTACGCACCATAGCCCGTCTTCTAAATTTGCAATGTCTTCATTTGGAGAACCATCATTCCAACTAAAGCCATATGGACCCGTTCCTCCTTCTACTGTAATGTCAATTGCTCCGTCATTAGCTCCGTTCAAACTTTCATCTGTTACTACTGCTGTGACAATAATTTCTTCAGGTTGGTTTATTGTATAAACATCAGAGGTGACCACTGTGCCAGCGCCATCCGTAATGGTTAACGAATAATCACCACCTTGAACATTGACTAGGTCTTCAGTTCCCGCACCATTTGACCATTCAAATGTATAGGGAGCAGTTCCACCACTAACATTGATGAAAATAGCACCTGTGCCATCTTCAAAACAATTTAAATCGTTTACCGCATCTACTTCGAATTCAATAGGAGCGTTCAAATCTTGTACTCTAAAATTGTCCACATGAACTTGAAAGTTTATAAAATCATTGATAGAATCAGTCGTTGCATAAAATGCAAAACGCGTATTTGTATTTGAATATGCAGACAAGTCATAGATGAGGTGTTCGCCAGAAAATGTAACAGAGCTAGAAGAATCCCATTCTTGAAGAACCTCCCAATTTGCACCGAAGTCTTCTGTAATCAAAACAGCAACTTTATCATCTGATCCCAATGTAATAGGAGAGGCGTTGAAGGCAGCTGTTAAGGCAAAATCAAATTCCATTTGATAATCTCCACCACTTAAATCAATAAAAGGAGATAGTAACCATTGGAAATCTTGTGCTCCAAAAAAGGAGACACGCTGTGCACCAGTAAAGCCATTCAAATTGGCAAAACCACCATCAAACCAATTGCTGAAATCAAAGTTTTGAGGCCCTTCATCAATATTACCTCCATTAGCACTTTCCCAGCAATCCAGTGGAAAGCCATTAAAATCTTCAATATAGGTTGGAGCAAAATTTGCACATGCTGTTGTAAACGTCACTACACTTGACCAGAAAGAAATGTCAGAACTGTTATCCATTCCACAATCTGCTCGAACGTATACGTCATAGCTGGTCAAAGGATCTAATCCACTAATCATCGCTGGATTTGGGACATCATCATAACCTGGACTGGGAATACCTGTTGGAATAAAGCCTGTTGGTCCCCATTCTATGTCCCATGCTGAACTCATTCCCGGATCAACCCAAGTTATTTCAGCAGCGTCTGAAGAAATATTTGTTGCTTGAACATTATAGGTTGCTACACATGCTCCCAAATCCTGGACTACAAAGTTGTCTACATGGAATTCAAAAAACACAAAATCATCCACGAGGCCATTGGAACCTAAAAAAGCAAAACGAACTTCATTTCCGTTTATGGCCGAAATGTCTTGTACAAAGTGCATCCCAACGGGATCTAGTGGATTGCTTGCATCCCATGTTTCGATTTCGTTCCATGTGGCTCCTAAGTCATCTGAATAGGCAAAACTCAAAAAGTCATCCGATCCTAGCACTACTGGAAACGTTCCAAAAGATTCGGTTAGGGCCACATCAAATTCAACTTGATAGGGACCAGCGCTTAAATCAAAAAATGGAGTCATCATCCATTCAAATTGGTTGAACCCAAAAAAGGTAGCACCTTGCGAACCGGTGAATCCATTATTCGCAAATCCACCATCAAACCAATTGCTGAATCCTTGAAATTGAGGGCCTTGGGTCAGGTCACCGCCATTTGCAAATTCCCAACAATTCAATGGAAGCGAATTCATATCATTTAAATAGAATGGTGTGATCGAAGCACATTCAGTCACAAAACTTACGGGAATTGACCAAAATGAAACATCGCTTGTATTATCCATTCCGCAATCTGCGCGTACATAGACTTGGTACTCCGTAGCAGGATTTAGCCCGGTGAGCATTACCGGATTGCTAACATCGTCATAACCAGGACTAGGTTGTCCTGTTGGAATAAATCCGATCGGTCCGAATTCTATATCCCATACCGAAGCCGTTCCTCCGTCTATCCAGGAAATTTCTGCCTGATCTGACCCAATCATTCCAGCTTGTACACTATTTACCGCTATACAAGAGGGAGGAGGGCCTACGGATACAGTGTAATCTTCGGTTTCACCCCAAGTTGCCACTACACATGGATCTGGGCTACTTGGTGTGGCGTATGCCGCTTGAACACGCATGATATATTCACCAAATGCCAATGTTGCAGGTATAGTCACACTGGTAATAACCTGATCGACACCCACTGGCTCATCTGTTAAGATCAGTTCACTTGCTTCGAAACTTTCGCTGTTATCTGCATCAATCCAAATAGAAATTTGTTGACTTCCAAAATCAGATCGCAACAAAACCGTTTCAGTATTTCCTTGACCCACAGGCACTATTAAATCCGTGTAATCGGCATATCCCGGAATGCCAAAATCTGCAGAACATCCACTTGGATTATAAAAAGATCCCATTCCAAATTCCACAACTCCATCACCAACTGTACAATTGGTTTCTGGCATACAATACTGAGATTTAAGGACGAGAAATGATAATATTGAGAGCACGCTCAAGAGTAGTTTATGTTTCATGACAAGTGTTTTATACCTATTAATTAAGGAAGGAAATTAAAAATAAAAATTTACTTCCATCAGATTGGATACTTTTTAGCGAGCAATGAATTGTCAGTAAATTCTTTTCATTTTCAAGAATTAAAATTAGCTTTACCCCGAATAAGCGTTCATTACATCTCTTATCAAGAAAGGTGGAGGGAAAGGCCCTTTGAAACCTTAGCAACCCTAGTTCAACTAGAAGGTGCTAACTCCTGTTGTTTAGCAACAAGATAAGTCAGAAGAAAAAATTGAAAGCCTCTTTTGACCGGTCAAAAGAGGCTTTTTTTATCTATTCTTGATAATTGACGAATAAAATTATTGAGAATGAAAATATCATTACAAAGAATAGACGACAAGTTTCAGTTTCGCTCAGGTACAAATGAGAGAGAAGTGTATTGCTGTGCCGCTGAAAAATTACAAGGTCCTCATCAAAAAGGTCAAAGACCTATGGAACTGCTTCTCAATGGACTGGCTGCGTGCCTCTCCATCGATGTGTTGAGTATTCTTTACAAGCAAAAGCAGGTGATAGACGATTTTAGAGTCGAGGTTATAGCAGAACGAAGAGAAGAAATTCCTTCTGTATTCACCAAAATTCAAATCAGCTTTTTTGTGAAGGGTGAAGTAAAAGAATCTTTTTTATCACGTGCTATTCACTTGGGAAAAGAAAAATACTGTTCTGCCTATCATTCCCTCTCGCCAGAAATAGTCATTACAACCGCTTATTTCATCAATGAATAATTATCAATTTGAAACGAATGCGATTCGGCTTCAAATGGAACAAAGCAATCAAAAAGAGCACTCAACTCCACTGTTTTTGACTTCTAGTTTTACGTTTGACAATGCCGAACAAGGCGAAGCCATTTTTAAAGGTGAACTAAAGGCTAACCTCTATTCTCGTTTTAGCAATCCCAATGTAGACGAGTTTATTCAGAAATTATGCGTTCTGGAAAATGCAGAGAGTGGTATTGGAACGGCAACTGGCATGGCTGCGGTATATACCAGTTTTGCTTCATTGCTGAAACAAGGTGATCATATTATCTCGTCCTCTTCTGTTTTTGGCAATACACAATATATTCTCAAGCATCTTTTGCCGAATATGGGAATAGAATCAAGCACTGTGAATATAGCTGACAATAATGCTTACATAAGCGCAATTAAAGAGAATACTAAAGCCATTTTTGTCGAGACACCTTCTAATCCTTCTCTTCAAATGGCGGACTTGAATTTTTTAGGGCAACTATGTAAAAAGCGCAATTTGATTCTGATTGTAGACAATTGTTTTGCCACCCCGTACTTACAAAAACCAATAGATTTTGGTGCCCATATTGTCTTGCATTCTGCCACTAAATTTATTGATGGTCAAGGAAGGGTTTTAGGAGGGGCTATTGTTGGTAAAAAGGAAATTGTAGATAGGTGCTATGACTTTTTGAGAAGAACAGGTGCTTCTTTATCTCCATTTAATGCTTGGATACTATCAAAAAGTCTGGAGACCTTGGCTTTGAGAATGGATCGGCATTGTGCAAATGCATTGCGGATTGCACGTTTCTTATCTAAAAGTGCATTTTGCATAAGAGTTAGTTATCCAGGATTAGCATGTCACGATCAATTTGAGCTTGCATCTAAACAAATGAGAAAAGGAGGAGCAATTGTTAGTTGCGTGCTGAAAGGAGGGAAGGCAAGAGCAATTGACTTTTTGAATAAACTGGATCTGTTTTCCTTAACGGCAAATTTGGGAGACAGCCGAAGTATAGCCACACATCCAGCCAGCACCACACATTCAAAATTAAGCAAGGAAGAACAAGAAGACCAAGGAATTAGCGAGGGCCTGATACGCTTCTCAGTGGGTCTTGAGCATATAGATGATTTATTATCGGATATAGAGAAAGCATTAAAAAAGTCGCAATCGAATGAATAAGAACTATTTCAAATACGAAGAGGAATTCCATCTAGAGAATGGTGAATACTTAGATGGCTTTCAATTGGCTTATCATACTTTTGGAAAACGTAATTCGGATGATTCCAATATTGTATGGGTCTATCATGCTATTTCAGCAAATAGTGATGTTCTGGAGTGGTGGCCGGGTTTATTCGGTGCTGATAAACTATATGATCCTCAAAACTATTTCATCATTTGCGTTAACACTTTGTGTTCGCCTTACGGATCTACCTCACCTCCCGATGAAAGTTTTCCATTAGTGAGTATTCGCGATGTAGTGAAGTCACAACTCTTGCTTGCAGATGCATTGCAAATTTCACATATCCATACATGCATTGGTGGCTCTTTTGGTGGGAATCAGGCCCTTGAATTCTCCTACCAATTTCATGGACAAATTGACCATCTCATTTTAATGGTTTCTACTTTTAGAGAATCCGCATATAGCATTGCCACTCATGAAGCACAACGTATCGCAATGAAAGCGGATTCGACTTTTGGGCAAAGAGGAGGAGGACAGGAAGGAATGAAGGCAGCACGAGCATTTGCCTTGATCAATTATCGAACGCATGATGCTTTTGTTGAACAGCAAACAGATTTTGAAGAGAAAATTGATCAATTTAAAGCCGCTTCCTACATACAGTATCAGGGCGATAAGTTTGTTGATCGCTTTGATTCACTTTGCTATTATTATTTGACTAAATGCTTAGATACTTTTCATTTCAGTAGGGGAAGAGGAAATTTGAAAAAGGCTTTGCAAGCAATTAAAATGCCCACTTTGGTTTTAGGTATTGACAGCGATATTTTAATTCCTACCCGCTTCCAAAAACAATTGGCTTCATTAATCCCCAATGCGATTTATGAAGAAATTGATTCAGACTTTGGACACGATGGTTTTTTAGTGGAAACGGATAAGATTAAAAAGAAAATTCTAAATTTCTATATTTTTGCCAATCAAAGCATAGAACGATTGAATAGGCAAAAGACCATCCTTCAAGCTCCTATTTAAAATAACAGATCTGAAATAAGCATTCGAAAATTTTTTGGGTGTTAAGATTGAATTTTATCTAATGGTCTGAAGACGGTTGTTGTAAAGATTTTTTTTGATCAGCTTTGATTTGAATTCTTAATCCTTATTTTAAAGTCAATTCAAATTGCATAAATGTCGTTCTATCAAAAAGCTACTGCTTTCGGATTAAAATTTACAAGCCAGTCCAAGCTTTTTAAATTTGGATTTAACTTCTCACCTATGTATCGAAGAAGTACGGCTAGAATTAAGCATGTCTCTGAAGATCTATTACATGTAGACATTAAATTGCCGATCTCTTGGAAGAACAGGAACTATATGAATAGCATTTTTGGTGGAAGCATGTTTTCAGCAACGGACCCAATTTCAATGATCCAACTGGTATATATTCTAGGCAGTGATTACATCGTGTGGGATCGTTCTGCAGAAATTGTATTCAAAAAGCCTGCAAAAGAAGATCTTTATGCAGATTTTGATTTCAATAAGGCTGAGGTAGATCAAATTATCAAGGACGTTGAGCAAAAAAATGAAATAGATATCCAAAAGAAGATATTTCTCACTAATAGGTCAAAAGATACAGTCTACGCAGAAATTACCAAGACCCTATTTATTGCGGATAAGACATACTTTAAAGAGAAAAAGAAAAAAAGAAACAGAAATTAGTTTTGATCTACGTTAGCCCAAAAAAGCATTGACCTTCTGAAATCAGAAGTCTATTTTTTGTTTTTTGAAGACGTACCTGAGTGCAATAAAGATTGATATGATGGCGAGAGCCATCCAAACACCTCCAATTAATTTACTATCAAATCCAGTTAACTCGGCAATTGCATCGGCATCGCTACCTATGCCACTTCTGTCGATAAGATCATCTTTTATATCCCAAATGACATAGACGCAAGAGGTGATGCCTAAAAATTTTAAAAAGCGGTCATGAAAAAAAGGAGGAAGCCAGATAAATGCTGCCAACAAAAATAGGGCAGTTCCTATTGTCATTGCTATTCCAAAAGTCTCTCCTGTTTGAAAAACAAACCAAGAAAGACAGAAAATGATGAGTGATAAAATTAGCGAGATGTATTTATCCTTGCTCGTATTAATTGCGGAAATTAAAATGACAATGCCCCAGAATAAAGAACCTAAATACCCAGCGCTTGCCGTCATAAACTTCGACCAAAAGCTGGGTTTAGAAATGTATTTACAATAACCGCCTTGATTACTTCCTATTTGAATTTCAACAATTTCTCCTCCAAATAAAATTGCCATTATTCCATGACTCAGCTCATGCAACATAACAACGAAAATCTTGATCGGATAGATAATAGGGGTGTTCCATAAGAGCAATGCAGCAATCACAAATAAGAACAAATGCAAAACTTGCATTTTTCCATCACTTAGATTCATTCTTCAAAAATAGGGCTTTCGGAATAGGAAAACTATGCGATTATTCTAAACAATAACAATCGCAATAATCGTCAGCATAACAAAGCATGTCAATGCAATCATATTCGTTATGTGCATCTCCTATCCATGTGCCATCAGCGTGATACGCAGAACAGCAATAGTCTTCAGAATGTGCAGAATAAGGATATTCACAAGAAGTGAAAAGGACAATAAGAACGGGGATAATCAAGAGTAATCGTTTTATCATATTTCTAATTTAATTTGAGTTCGCACAAATACAGTAATCTTGGTCAT
>JBCCIF010000078.1:0-14772 GCA_039028335.1 Bacteroidota bacterium | reverse complement strand
TAGAGTTTCATTTTGTTGAATTGTTTGCTAGGTTCCTGTTCCAGTGCAAGGTTCTTTTCTCCGGTAAATGCTTGTCTTCCCTCTTTCCTATCATTTTTCATTCCAGGTACACCACACGGCATATTCCAAGGCACCAGGAGTATTCGAACAGGTAGAGCACAATTCATTGCTTACTGGATCAGTGATTTGACTCTGATAAAAGGGTGTCCCAGGACCGCCATTGCCGTAGGAAATACTTGCTGGTTCGTATATACAAATATGTTCATATCCTGGCAGGCAGTCATCACCTGGATTGGGTATTTGAATATCAAAATGAGTAGAAATTAAAATTTCTTGAATGGCCAATAATTCATTCATCGCTTCGGGATCAATGTTTCCGTTGCCATCTTGAGGTACTTCACCAATGATTCCATTTCCGTCTGGATCGGCATTATACCAGGAAGGAACACATGCATCCTTGCAGTTTTGAACAAGTGCTGCGGTCAAACATTCAATTTCACAGGTATTGATAATCAAGTCAGATGAGACTTCATTTAGATTGATTGGATAGTCTTCATGAGGAACCCAATTGACCTCATAATTTTGAATTTCAATATGATCTCTAATTTGTTCCCAATTCTCAGGCCATGAATAGCTATTAGAATTCAAGAATTGAGTGTAACTATTGTAGTGCGATTCAATTTCAAACTGTGGTTCTAAATAATAGAGGTCTCCTTCTACATATTTTCCTTGGTTGTGATATTCATCAATGATATTTTGGTAAAAGTTGCTATATAATGAATTGCATTTATCTAAACAGGAAGAGATCATTAGATCATTTACTTTTTGAATATTTGAACCAATTATGTTAGGGTCAGTAATGGCCCCACTAGCAATGCTTTCTTGAAGATTGCTTACGCAGGTAGAGAATAAATACCAGATGGTATTGATATCTTCTCGATTCAATGAAGGATCATTCCATGACCATAGGGTGAAGTCAAAATTACCTCCCCCATTTTGAGAAACATTGTCTTCGTAGGTTGCGAAACCAGGTACTAAACAGTTCATCACATTGCCGCTACTCTCTTCCCACAAGCAATTGGTGTAACAATAGGCAAGCTCATCAATAGGCAAGCTTTGTTCATCCATAAATGGATGATAGAAAAATGCATAAGCATGTGTTATGTAGCTAGCTGGATCATTAAAATTGGCGATGGTGTTTTGAATCCCATCAGAACCATAGACAGCACCCTGATTATTCAATCCGCTATTATCTGTGAATCCATAGTAATAAGTTCCCGTACAAGACAAGAATTCAGTTATAAAGTCATACTCAGCTCCTTGCTCTGTATATCCAGTGGTCATATTTAAATAATTGTTGCGGAGGAATTCCCAACAGGCCATGATGTCGTTGCATGAGTATAAAGAATTTCCGTTCAGGTCTTTTTCAAGGATCATATTCGAAACCATAATTGAAAAAGACGAAGAAGGAAATGGGGTGTTATTGATGACGCTGTTCGTAAATAAATCAGGAAATAATGGTTGAGGACCAGTTAGATTTGGATCATTGGCATATTGGCTTGCCCAGTAATCATCAAAGTCTGCCTCAAAATCAAAATTTATGCAATCTGCTTCTATAAGTCCACAAGGTAAATAAGGTATGATTATCGGTTCACAAGCTCCTGCTGGAAGGAATTCGAAATACTGAATCTGGCCATCGTCATCATTTTGGATGGAAACATTTAGAGGCAATCCATTGTCGATCCAATGAGCATACATTTCATCTAGGGAAAAGTCGGGATTAATAACAGGCGTGAAATCACTTGAACCAGGCAATAAAAAAGGATCTCCATTTGCATCTGCTAAAACTCCATTGAGGTCATCAAAGAGTCCGTCTCTATAACCTGTGGTTAAAATTTCTTCTAAAGCATCCAAACCACTTTGCAAATAGGACTGACCATTGATATCATTAACTGAAATGGTAGATGGATCCGTATTATGGGTCTGAACAGTAAGAAGAATTTGATAGGAACCAGCCGGCCCAAGTTTTTCTGTTGTACTCCATGTGATTTCTGAGGGATTGCAATCAGAGGAATTACTACCCGGAAAGAGATATTCTTCGCTTAAAATAATTTGATCTTCAATTGAACCCGTGCAAATATCAAATTCTAATGGGAGTACTTTTATCGTAACGAAATAGTCACATTTGGTGCAAAAGTCTATGGTAGAGCAATCGTTGTAAAAAATACTGGGTGTCAGAGTATAGTCCAATGAAATGTATTGATCGTCTTCAGAGCTTGTAACTACTGTGCTCGTTTGAACGCCATTTTGTCCAAATGGTATATGGTTATCTATGACTTCATACGCTACAAAAGAGTTCAGTTTGGAGTCCAGTCCCACAAGTGGGCCATTTTCATAGCTTAGGTTGTCAAGTCCCTCTTGGTACTCTGCAATGTTGGATACTTCATCAGTCAAGGGATAAGGATTGTTGCCATTGTCAATCAGAAAAGTGGCAATTGTTTCTCCCGATTTTGTGCGGTACATACCTGTTGCGGTGCCATTGGCATCAACCGTAATGACTTTTTGACAATTGATGGAAAGGGGAGCTTCGTCTCCAAATATTCGAAGAAGTTCGTCTTGCATTACACCGGAAAAGAATGTTTTTGTGGTATGACCTATCTCTCCATTGAGTTTGAGGCTCAAACCGGGGGAAGATTGTTCTTTTACTCTTCCATCATTGCCAAAGACTGTTCGTGCAAAAGGATAACCTTCAGCATCTGCGATAGGATCGTCCGTATTATTATCTGAATAATAAGCTTGAACCGTTGTCGAATTGTCCAATGCCTCATGAGGGAACAAATAATTTGAACATTCGTCAAAATGTTGGGGTCCATACAGATCTTGGCTGGCTTCATCTTTCATCAAATGCAAAGGGTTGAAGCCAAAACTTGTTTGATAGTCAACCGGGCAAGGAAGGGTTTGAAGAACAGGTCTTCCACTATAGTCATATAGACTTTGGTTGATGATTAAACCATTTTCATTCGAGAGACTTTGGTTGATCAAACTTTGATTTAGCCCATTGGCATAGTTCATGCGCTCACCGATTTTCACTCCTTGCTCAGGATCTGCCTCAGCTTCTACAAAAACACGAGAATAAATCCAATTGAGTTCTTCATCGATCTGTGTAGCACTAAAAACAAAATTGCCATTGGGTTCACCTTTGTATGTTCCATTTTCATAATTCCCAATCTCAGAAAAGAGTCCCCAATTTCGGTCATCTGCTATTCCTCCTTCGAAAAAATTCCCAATTGGCCGAACACGCCACAGATAGAGGCCAGTTCCTTCTGCTATGGTTAAATCAATTGAGGTTTCATTTGATTGTGTTTCTATCATGAGGGCTTTTTCCCAGTCGACATTGAAATCCATTTGACCGTCATCCTCTACATCATGATTTTCATAGTTGCCATTTTCTAAATCATCACTTAATTCTTTTATCCTTAAAATTTGAATTTCATAATTGTTAAAAACCAAATCAGGACAATTTAAATCCCATTGAAAATTGAACTTCCCATCAATTTGATTGGCAGATAAACTGGATACGTCAATGAAAGGGTTGGTGCTCCTGGCATCTATCTTCCAATCGGCATAGTAATCAGCCTGGAATCGAACAGCTGGTTGAAAATCGATATCAGCGGTATAGTTAGTGATACTAAGCTCATAGCGCTTTATTTTTAGAAAATCTTTACTGGTATTTACTTGAAATTTGGCCCTGGGCTTAGAATCATCAATTGACAAGTAGGCTGTTTTTTGCGATACTATATTGCCTCCTGTATAATCATCAAACATGAGTATGTCGACCTGCATACTTACCGATTTAGATTGATTATGTTTTCCGAATTCGTACATTTCTCCCAAGTCCAATTGCAGTTCAAGAAAAGACTCGTCCAATTCCATATTGACGCATGGATTCAATTCGCAGGATGGATTCATTTTTAAAACAAAGTCTACCCCTCCACCGTTTGCATTGTCAAGTGATGTATGGTTTGCAACGGGGATTGAAGAAATGCACGACTCTATTGAATAGGGAAAAACCTCGATTTGAATGGAAATTGGTGTACCAGGTCCACAAGGCCCATTTGGAGTCACTTGAAGTGTTTGAGTGCCAGGAGATCCAAAGCTGAATTGTGCAGTGTTTCCTGTTGTGAAAACACTTTGTCCTAATAGTGACCATGTATAGTCAATGGCATTGGGAATTTCTGGAACAGTATAGGTAACATTACTTGCTCCTGAAACCAGGAGTTTTGGACCAAGAATGTCAAAGTATTTGGGCATGGGAGGAGTAATTTCAATCCAGAGATTTCGAGACAGACTGCCACCACATGGAAAATTCAGTTCGACTTGCACATGTCCGGAGACGGCATTGTCGTGAAAGACAAGATTGATAGAAGTTTTGTCTGCTCCATAACTCGAAATTTCGGTTCCATATGGAGATTCCCATATGATTTGAGTGTTATTTGGAATTTGAACAGAATTCAATTGTAGTTCGTAAGAAAAGTTTTGCGAGCCGTCTGGACAAAAAGTCGAACCAGAATTTGCCCCAGAATATCCCAAAAGTTCAACGCTATTAAAATCACTATAGGAGACCGCAATGTCATGATAGTATAGTTGAAAATCACTGGGTACACTAGCGTAATTCTGAGGATTATAAACTTCGCAACTTATGTTTGTTGTTCCATTTCCAGAAGGAAAACTAACTGTAATGCTATTGCCGTTATCTTGAACAAGAGAGGCACTACCAATATTCCATCTGTATTCAAGCCATTCATTATTATGTTCAGGTACTGAATAAGTGTATTCACAAGCAGAGAAGGCACTTGATGCTCCTTCAATATTGAATTCTCCAGGGTTGTAAGCAGGAATTACATTGACCTCAAGTTGACAAGTATAATCGTTACAACTAGTACTGCCATTTATTTCTTTATAAAGGACATCGAAATTTCCGGAATTATTCCACCAAACATTTGAACTACTCGCGATATAGAGTCCTGGATTTGCATTACAATTATTGCAATTATGGGCATTTCCATTACACGTACTTGTCCAGTTGTCATTAATCCAGTTAATCACTTGACCTTGTTTGACTTGAAGTGGAAGTGAAACAGCGACTCCATTGCCATCTTCAATGCCTCCTCCGACCTTACAATGAAAGTCATCAACAGTTTGAGCTAATGCAACCGCATGGAAAATGATGATTGAGAAGATTAAAACAATGATATTTTTGATGCTGATAGTTTTCATGATGTCTTTTTGTTTTTGAGGCCTTGAACTAAATTTCTGCCAGTTCCTATTTCTATGAATTCGTAGTGCTCGTATTTCTTTTGAATATTCCCTGAATTATTCAAAATGAAATCAAGAGGAGTTTTTTTCAAGTAGGGATGGGTAGAATCAAATATGTGCTTTTCTATGAGGATATCCGTTTCTTGAATTAATGCAGATTCTTCAAAGACCATATGCGCCTGCATTATTTGTTTTTCTGTAGGATCGAATACATAAGTCACTTGTTGAATGCCTAACAATTCTTGACTTTCTATGGGGCAGGAGAGTATTAATTTCTTTTCTCCACTTTCAAGTCGTTCGCAACGTTCAACATTTAATTGGTCGAAAATCCTATAATCGACATTGAGCATATTCTTGACTCGACCTGATTTGATTTCTGGGCTTAGCGTTTTTCCAATATAGATCGCACTATCTTTTTCGGAAATGCATATGGTAATTGTATCGTTAGCAAATACTCCAAAGTCTTTAGCGATAAAGTATTGTTTTGACTGGTCCGAGATTAATTGAAAGTGTTCTTTCGTATATTGATTGTCATTTCTTTTTTGAGCAACTGAGTATTTAATATGAATTGCCTTTTCACAGTTTTCAAAGACTTGCAAAGAATGTTCATATATATGAAGCAACTCTTTTTGACAATCTTGTCCATAGAGCACATTTGTCACTATGAGTAGTCCTAATATTATTGATTTTCCCATGGTGATATGGCGTATTCGTGAGTATTGTATTGTGATTCCTGAATGGTTTTAATTCCGCGTGTCGTTTCTTTCAATTGTCTCACCAATTGTCCTTCTTCATTGTATTGATAAAAGAGTCCAAAATTCTGATCATCGAATGATGCAACAAGCTTGAAGCTTAAAGGGTCATATACATAGCTTGCCATTTGCGAATGCTTAGGCTGTATGCGCAGATCATCTATATGAATGCTTTCATATGGAAACCTAAATATGTAGTTTATATAAAACTCAGTTTCTGCCAAAGTGGCCTCTGGAATTAAAGCTTCATAGAGTGCCCAATCGCCAGAGCGTGCTACCTTTTTAAATCCATTGCTATATCCGCTATTTCCTTTGAAAGAAGAAGTAAGTCGAAGGTCATTTTCAATATTTTCTCGATCCTTTCTGTCGCTCTTCACCCAAAGCTTGACAATTCCACCTTGTTTGAGTATTTCACTTTTATTCTTGACCGTATGTATCTTGAATCCCTTTTTACTTGGTATTAGTTTAAAGCTTGCATTACCTGAATGGGCTTCACTGTTATCGACTTCACCGGCTAATGGATCAATGTAAAGTCCATCTTCTAAAAATTCATTTGAATAGACCTTTTCAAAACTTTCGAATAAGCAAGAATGATAATCTGAATTTTGTGCAACCAGATAAGGCAACATGTGATTATAGCCAAACTTAGCAGCACTCTTAACGTCAATTATATTCTGTTCTTCAAGCACTTGACCATGTGGAGAATACATAGTTATGTTACTGGTCTCTTTGTATTGATTGTAGTTATCCGGGTTTTCCCAATCGAAAAGCAACATATCATAGACCCCTGTATTGTAGTTCTTTTCTTCAGCATTGCTTGCTTCATATGAAGTGAGCAATCCTCGTTCATTTAAATATGAATAGGAAGATTGAGGGCGCCATTTGCCTCGTGCACCAATTTCAAAGTCATTTTGACTCCCATAATTATTGAGTTCACTTGAATTTTCGGCATACAATTCGGTTTCAAATGGCCATGCATCACTGTAGGTCAGATAGGACGAATTCAATACATCTTTGAGAACATTTTGAGAGAAATCACAAAAGGAAAGACAACTCACTTGTATAAAAGTGTTATTGCATGCTTCGCCATAAGGATAAAAAATAAGGTTGTAGTTCCCATCAGAATTGTCGAGAGCAAATTTCCCCTGGTCATGCTTCCCGAGAGAATTGGCGCAAATAACTTTATGATCTGAGTTTTCAGGATCACATAGCTCACCTATGGTTTCTACTTTTTCAAGAGTCGAATAACCTTTTTGGGTTGAACCAGCAATAGGATACTCATATTGCATACATTTTAATACTCCGGGGATAAAGGAGCCTATATCCGCTTGCATATTGAATGTGACATTTTGCAAAACGCTTTCATCGGTATCTAGATAGTTGTTATTGATTTCAGAACCGTCACAAACACCATAGTAAATTTTTAGTTTTCGATTATCATCAGTGCATCTTGCAAAAGCGACATAATATTTGTCTTCATAAATGTCTCGAATGACAATTTCTGCATTATAAAAAGTAGTCTCTCCATTTTGAACCTTTTTTATTACCGGATGATTTGTTCTGTGTACAGGTTCAAAATATTTGTTGATTTTGTCATCACAATTAGAGCCTGCCAAATCTGGATGAATAGGTTGATTAAAAATGTCGACTGCACTTTGAATTATTTCTGAAGGAGCCCCACTAATTTCTTCGAGATAGTAATTCGAAAAGGAGAAATTCTGACACTCTGAAGGTTCTAAGAAATTGGGCGCAGAGATTGGCTTTAGAAATTCACTCCAATAAGCATTCAATTGGCTTAAAATATATGGACGTATTTGATTGCATTCCATATTCAATGGGCCGTCTACTGGTACAGGTTTGATAATTTTCAATTGACCATCGCTGAGGTCAATGGAGTATTCATCTCCTGGGAAACTTTGACATTCTCCATCCACAAATAAGTCTAGATTTGATGTCAAATTTTCAATGGTAGTGCCTGAAATTAGTCCTTGTCCATTCCAATTGTTGTTTAATACTGCAACCAGACTATTCATGTCATTGAGTTGAGATGCGCTAGGTTGATTGCTGCCCATATTTGCATCTCCATAGAAAGCAATGCTTCCAGCGGAAGAGCTCAATTGATTGGTTTTTCCTGAACGAATGATTCTTAAGGAAATGTCTTGAACCATACCGCCAGTGTAGTCTGAAAAAGAGACTTCTTGTAAATGAATTAACCCATCTTCGATATAGTCGATATGATAAAAATCTTGTTCTGTACCATTCATTCCTGTGCTTAGTTGGATCAATGATCCTAGTGGTAATGCGTCAGATGCATCGCACAATGCCTCACTGAGAGTTGTGTTGTCAGGCACAATTTGCAAGATTGTTGGACTTATCCTATCAATCATGTATGTATCAGTGTGTGG
Organism: Bacteroidota bacterium; assembly: GCA_039028335.1. Taxonomy (GTDB): domain Bacteria; phylum Bacteroidota; class Bacteroidia; order Flavobacteriales_D; family JABDKJ01; genus JABDKJ01. Next base: position 6,299 of record JBCCIF010000078.1, on the reverse strand, counting down.
AACTATCAAATTCTCATGTTCTGCTTTTTGCCCCATATTTGCGTATACCATTGGAGCAGTGAAATTATGTGCCGTTATTGAGGCATCGTGATTAATTCCTTGAAGAGGTGGGAGGCCGTCTCCATCGAAATCATCAAAGGTCCTTGTTACTACTGCTTTTCCTGAATATTTGTCGAATGCCAAATTTTCTGTTACATGGCAAATGCCATCTTGATAATTAGAAACCTTTTTAGTAATAGCAGGATAATTGGTCACTTTGGTTGTGACATGAGTATAAATTTCATTATTGACGCTGGTAAATGAAGGCGACATTGCTATGAATGGAAAAGTAATGATTCCGAAAAAGCTAACTCCGCCATCTCCTTCTAAGCTGACTGAAGTTGTCATATCTTTTATATGCTTGGACTCAAAGGCAATTTCATTTTCTATGCCCATAGGTTCCATACTAATCGGCCCATTTGGTTTTGATACAGTAGGAATCAATTCATTTGGTCCGAAATATTCATGAACTTCATTTGCGATTAGAACATTTTCAATATCGATTTGACCTAAGGAATTTTTGAGATCAGATTCGTCCAGTTTGTATACATTACTATAGGTTGAACTGGATTTGACCTGTCCGTGCATATTGTTCAATGCAAAATTGAATCCTTGCCTTGCTTTTACTCTGTAATCCGAGAAATTAATTAATCCGGTGGGCAGAGATATTGGAAATGTTGTTCCGTGATTGTTGACTTCTGTGACCATGTCCGACCCTTTGTTGATGGCCCATTTTTTCTCAATTGGGTCTGCGTTATTATCACTGTAATAGAAAGGACAATCATAAGCGGTATAAAATTGTTTTTCAGTATAACCCAAATGCGTTCTGCCTGAATGAATTCCTTTGACGATTACGTTGGAGTATCCTACTGTAGGTCCGGGAAGAATGTTCTCTCCTATTGGACCTTCCATTTGTTTCTTATCTTTTCCAGCAATCATTCTATTTAGGAAGGATTGTTTGAATCGTTCCATCATCGTAACCATTGGGTTCTCTTCTCTATTTGGGTAGGGCTCGTTCGTTGCGACTCCACTAGAAATATAATTGCCCTCGTAATCCTTAGTTATGTAGTAATATTCAGAGCCGTACAATACACGCCCAAGTCCATGAGTGCTCTCTTGATCGTACATTAACAAGCGCTTTACGCGAAGTCCTCCTCCTCTCTTTCCTTGAATGCGCTGCGTATTGTTGGCAAGAGTTCTTATACCACGGAATACTGGAATTCTTAAATAACTGAATTCATTATTTCTATTTACACAGGTTGATCCAGGGGCAAAAGAATAAGAGAAACCTATAAGATTTCGAATAAATTCTTCAGCATCAGAGCCGTCAAAAAATTCTGGATCTGCTGGATTACAGGATGAATTATTGATCATCCCAGCTCTTTGTGTTTTAACAAAGTCATGACAGAGTTTTTTGGGTAGAATTTCACCTTTGGGAATAATTTCGATTTTATTTGAAGAATTCACGAATACACTAAGGACATCCATGTATCCTTTAATGAAATCACTGTCACAATCATCCAATTGAGGTTGATCGAATCCCAGTAATTTGTAGAAGAATTTGAAATACATTTTACGACCTGTCCCCACATATAGATCTTTAATTTGATTCGCATATTTTTGAATATCATCGGTATCAGTTATTCCGACATCATCAAGATTGAGCGTGTAACTGGCATCTCCCTTAGTGTTTGCATTCAAGTCTAAGCTCACTAAAGTATGTGCGACTTCATGCTGCACGAAGGCATAATCGTCTTGTTCATACTGAATATGAATTTGTCCACCCGATGGAAGAATTATTTTTTTTAATTGCCACATGGCTGGATCGAAGTCCTCATTTGGCACTGCATCGTTCGATTGATCATTCCATTTTTCATAGTTCGAATAGCGATTTGGATTTGGCTGATAATTGCCCCAGGCATCTACAGTTAAAGGATTGTATGTCGTATTCTCTGCAAGACCACTTGCCAGATGATCTTCGAATTGAGCATATCCATCGTTTTCTCCTATGTTTTCGTAATCAGCATGTTTTAAGTATTGATAACCTTGATCTCCATAGTTGAGGGAAAAATTAGGGTATTCATATTGAAAAATGTATGGTGCAATTTTAGCTTTGTAGATATCATTGTATTCCATCCAAACCTTTTTCAAAGTGAGTTTTCCATAGCTATTTGCATTCCCGTCATAATTGTCAAAATTAGGCAGGCCACCACCAGTTTGGATTGAATTGTTATACTGAAAAAAAGTTGTCTGTAGCTCCTTGCCGTCATCTCCATTGCTATCTTTCTCAAATAGAATGATTTTATCCAGTTTTTTAAGTCTTAAATTATTTGACATCGACAATTGATTCGAAGAGGCTGGTCCTCTTTCTTCGGCTTCTATTCCATCATATCGATCAGAGGTTATAAATCGAGCAATGTGTGTTTTTGTTTCAATGCTTTCCAGGTAATAAATCTCCTTTTCGCCAGATGCATAACCTGCTAAATCATCTTTAGGATCCGAGAATGAATTTCTAGAATAATTTAATCCGGCATAAGGTGTTCTAAACTTATACCAATCACCAGATTCTGAATTTGACCCATGAATTTTTTTATAGTTGAATTTTGTATATCCACCAAAGTCATCCGGTGTCGGTCCATCTTGAGTTCGATCGATATAATCTGCAGTTGTAATCGAGGTTAGCAGGTAGGAGGCTGCGTAGGGAGAAGCGGCATATTGACCGACTACAGCATCTAAAGCTTCCACATTAATTTGATCGCCATTCGAAGGTACATTTTGATAGAGCAGAAAATTGTTTTCAAAATCTGAGGCTTGCAAATTGTCCGAAAGATTAACCTGGACATTTTCTTCTTTGCGTGTATAAACAGGTAAGCCATAGGTATATCTCGAACCGGACTCGTTAATTACTGAAAATTCTCCGATTTGATCTTCAGTGCTAATTTGTGATCGATTGGCTTGATTATGAATATCTTCTCGTTTGGTATATGCAAAAGGTCGTACACCGTTAGGTGAAGAATTACTTGATAAGGAAGCGCCTGTATATTTTTGAATATTTTCATTTGTGTTAAATCCAATGTAAGATGATCTTGCTGAACGCTCGGAACCAATGGTTATTTGTTCTTCACTGGGGAATCCTGAAGAAGCCTTGTTCCAATTGGTGCTTTCACCATAAATTACAGAACCACCGAGATCATTCGTGAAACGAAAGAATGAAGCTTCATCAGTCTGATCATCTGTTACATCCGAAAAATCAGTCAAATGTGGGGTTCCATTCCAATGAGATATAGTCAAATACTGATCACCAGAACTTCCGTCCGCACCTGCACCACTTGCCAAACCTACGTCCAAGTCAAGACCTCCAGAAATAAAAGCCGTGTGTGAAAGCGAATAAGATGGGCTATAATGCCCTATTTTCTTGTTGTGCATTCTGAATCCTCCTCCTAATCCTTCACCAGAAAGTGAATAGATGTCATTGCTTGAGTAGGGCACCGGAAGGACTTTGTCATGTCGACTATAACCACTAGGTCTTTCAACACCATAGTCCATTACCTTGTTTAGATCACTCCAAGCTTGTTTTGAATACATATATCCATAAGCATTTTGAGATCGTACTTCTTCATTCTTTTGTGAGGAATACGATCCGAACAGGTTTCCTGAAAGTGGTGACATTTCAATTGGACTTGGATCGATTTGGAAAGTCACATTCAGACGAAATGAAGAACCATTAAAAGGGGTTGAGTATTGTGGTGATGGTGAATTGGCTAAACTCATAATGCCAAATGCACTGCTTCCTAAAGCTCTAAGTAAAGATCCTGATCCTTGATATTCAGCAATTTTTTCTTTCTGTACATCAGCAGTTGAATTAAATTCTTCGGCTACAGAGGTGCTTTCATCTATTTGCTCTTCTTTAACGACAAGGTCGTTCTCTTCTTGTTCTTCTTCACTGTCATCTTTGTTCTTGTTCAACAGAGCACCTGGACTCACTTGCGCAGAGAAACTTCCTTCTCCATCACTCAATTGATATCCCAAACTAAAGACACCATCAGTCGTTGCTACACCCAGACCAAGCGTGTATCCAAACCCTTTATAATTATTGTATCGGATACTTGCACTTCCGTTAAATGATAGATCAACACTATAGGCTTCAAAGTCACCTAATGAACCACCTAGAGTAACCGTTCTATTAGGTCTGGTTTTATTATAGAATTTTACTTCTTTTCCATTCCAATCATCTGCGAAACCACGTTTATTTCGAGTGATCGCACCTGGGTTTAAAGTCCATCCATGACCTACCCAGGAAGATTCTCCTTCGACCCCTGTGCCTGAATGATAAGATAGAGAGAGGGCATATCCACCACCTTCTGCTCCTGGAATATTGATGACAGGAAGATTGTAGGTGAGATCTCCGGTAAATTCATTTACCATACTTGTCGTTGCGACAGGCTCAAAACTAGTGAACTCAGGTTGTGTTGGCCCTCCTGTTAGTGCATAGGCAAAAGTTGGAAAGGCTATGTCCCAAACGAAAAGCAGGATAAACGAAATGGCAATTTTTTTAGAAATGTGGTTTTTAAGATTCAAGCTCATGACGATTGACGTTTAAATTGATAGTTGGTATTTTTTGGATGTCTTGTTTATCGAATACAAAATGATTCATTCCAGTCGAGAAAAAATTATCTTCGAATTGAAAGTCGATTTGATTGGTAGAGAAGATTTGATTTCGTTCGTTCTCATTGGCCGGAGCAAAAACAATATTGAAATCCCTTCCTGATTTCAATTGATAAACGGGCTCCATCATTGCGATACGCGGAACCAGCTCCAGTTCTCCGCATTTTATAAGGATCTGTTCTCTTAGTTGAAATGCAAGAAGAGTAAATTTTTCTTTGTATTCTTCATAGGACTTTACATCACTTAGAATTAAATCTTGGGTTCTATTTATTCCATCAGGTTCAATGCGAAGAATAAAATTTAAACCCTCTCCATATTCCTTGACCGCGTGGAGATAATTTTTATTTTGGTCTGTTTGAAGCTCTTTTATGGCCAAGTACTCTTTTGGCAAGTACACCACACTTACGTTATATCCATTGATGTTTTTAGACTTTAAAAGCCCATTTTTGATATTGTTGATGTATTCATCGAACTCTTGAAAATTGTTGATTTCTTGTTTGGAACAAGAAGTCAAAACAATGCAGAAAACAAGAATTAGCAGGCTATAATATTTCATGATCCTTTATAGTTTTGATTCATTGCATGAAGAATTTCATCGGTCAAATCATGGGCATCTTTACCGTATAAAAGACTACCATCATTGGTCGTTCCGAAAATCAACTCGTATCCTTTTTCCGTTCCATAAGATTCTATGAAGGAATTAACCTGATTGAGTACACCACTTAGCATCTGATTTTCCTCTTCTTCGAGTTGACTTTGTATTGATTCAGTGTATCTATTTATGTTGTTTTCTTGTGCTTTTAATCTTGCGTGCTTTTGGTCTTTGTCTTGTTGACTTAATTGATCAAAATCTGAATTGAATTTTTCTACTGATTTTTCAAACTCAAATTTTAAAGTGTCGACATTTGCGAATAATTGTGTTTGTCTCAGTTGAAATTTTGATTGGGCTTCTTTCATTCCCATATAGTTCAAAACCAATTCTTGGCTTTTCACATAAGCCAGTTTGGGTTTAGAATAAAATGAATAAATAAGGAATGAGGTGTTCATTAGGAGCACTCCTGCGATAGTAATTAACCAAATATTCTTTTTCATTAGATATTGTTTTTTTAAGATCAATCTGACTTGTATTTCTGTGATAGGCAAATTCAACTGATTCCAGGAATAAGGCCCGGAGTGAATTGATCTTAGGAGTCTTACAAGTTCTTGATTCAGGATGCAAAGTTTTTTTACATCTCTTGAACAGATCTTTAGTTGTTTTTAAATCTGAACTAAATTTAAAGGTGACTAAGTGTGTAGAACACGCGCTATTTAATAAGTGGAAAAGCCCAATTAATAAATGGGAATGTGCCATTGAATGAGGGAAGCTCTTTTCGTTTGATTTATTCGTGTATTTCTTTGTTAATGCTTGGTCTGCGTAATTGCTTTGAATGAAAATTGCTTTTTATTTGAAAGATTGCTGAAGGCTTTTTTCAAGTATCGAATTTTAGATTATTCCAATTATTAAACAAAGCCTTCCACTTATGAATTGCGAGCTGAATAACGCCTCCTAATTGTCTAAATTAAAGTGAATTTGTTCACATATACTTTAAAGATTA
>JBCCIF010000077.1:0-14784 GCA_039028335.1 Bacteroidota bacterium | reverse complement strand
GCCGTAATTCCCTCTTGACTTTCAGGGTGCTCAAAACATTCTGCGAACTCTTTTTTTTCCTTTTCAAAACCATTTTCCGAACTATATAAGGCATTGACGGATTTGATCGCTGAAGCTATTGCATTGCCTGAATTTTTCAAGATTTTACTTGCCATCTTCTCTGCTCTTTCAATGAGTTCTTCAGGCTCACATACCTGATTTACCAAGCCCCATGAAAAAGCTTCTTCTGCGCCTATCATACCAGCGGTCATGATCATTTCTAACGCTTTTCCTTTCCCTACATTTTGAGCAAGTCTTTGCGTACCTCCATATCCGGGAATCAATCCTAGCGAAACTTCTGGTAATCCCATCTTCGCATTGGTCGAGGCGATACGAATATGAGCGGAAAGCGCGAGTTCTAAGCCACCTCCAAGTGCAAATCCATTTATCGCAGCAATCACAGGCTTTTTCATGTTCTCCACAAAGTCAAAGAGTTTTTTCTGTCCTTCATCGCTCAAACGATATGCTTCTGATCTCTTGAAGTCTGCAAATTCTTTGATGTCTGCTCCAGCGACAAAGGCCTTTTCACCAGACCCTGTCAGAATGACAACTCTGATGTCCTGAGCTTCATTAGCTTGGCTTAAAGCCATGTTTAATTCGCTAATTGTTTCTGTATTTAAGGCGTTGAGCTGTTTTTCTCGATTTAAAGTTATTGTGCAAATGCGATTTTCATTCTTCACCAATATATTTTCGAAAGACATAATGTTCTGTTGATTTTTCAATTGCTAAAAAAAGCAATCCCTTGCACTCCGCCTAATTTTTTGAAGGAAGGGAAATAAAGAAAGTGGTCCCTTTATTTAATTCTGAATTGAACCACACTTTGCCGTTGTGATTTTCTACGATTTTTTTGACCATTGCTAGACCTAGTCCCATTCCGGTACTTTTGGTTGTAAAATTCGGAACGAAAATCTTCTCAAATTCTTCTTCTGGAATGCCTTGGCCATTGTCTTGAAAAGAAATTATGAACTGAAAACCTTTTTTGATCAATTCGATATCAATTACTCCATTTCTTTCTTCGGGGATAGATTGAATAGCATTTTTGATAAGGTTATTGAATACCCGAGTTATCTGATCTTTATCTCCATTGAAATCGTAATTTACCGATTCGTCTACATTGAATGATAGCTTGGAATTTTCGCTTTCCGTGAATAGTTCAAGTGAATTTTCGAGTACCTCCCTGATATTGATTTCGCCCATTCGTGATTTGGGCATTTGAGCAAAATTCGAAAAAGCACTCGCGATCGATGAAAGGGTGTCAATTTGTTCTATGAGCGAAGCTGAGGATCGCTTAAATTTTTCCTCCCAATCTGGAGATTTCTCATCCATGGATTTTTGTAAATATTGCAAGTTCAGTTTCATGGGGGTAAGCGGATTTTTTATTTCATGTGCTACTTGCTTCGCCATTTCCCTCCACGCAGCATCCCGCTCTGTTTTTGCTAATTTATTTGCAGAAGATTCCAATTCGCTTAGCATGCGATTGTACTCGTTTACCAATTGACCTATTTCATCATCGCTTTCCCATTCGATTGGGTTATTCGTTTTTTCGAAACTGGTTACTTTAAGTTTGTCTGTTATGGTTTTTAAGGATTTCGTAATATAGTTCGAGATGAAATAAGCAAAGAGTGCAGCTAAGATGAAGAATAATCCATAAACCTGGGCTAGTGTCTTTAGAAAACCATTTAAATCTTGCTGTAAGTTTTCGTCAGTTTGAAAATAGGGGATATTCATGTACGCCAGTGTCTTGCTGGGATTGTCTTTGGTGTGAATGGTTCGATAAGTAGACAAAATAGAAAGGGTGTCGGCCTTATAAGATTTCACCAACCGCTCATCTCCATTTATCTGCATGATTTCTTCGTCTAGTTGAAAGACAAAAATTCCTTGGTCGAAATAGTTTGTATGCGAAGAGACCAATAATTTTCCATCGGTATTAAAGAAATTTATATCTAAATCATTCATTGCTGAAATGTCCATGACGTGATTAGTCAGCAAATCATTTATGTGCACCGCACTGTCTTTATTTCCATTTTGTTCGAGTAAAAAATTTACCGTCTTCACAACAGTGTTTTCCTTTCTAATCAACCTGTTTGAGTGATATTCTTGATTCTGTTTATTGAATCGATAGGTAGCAACTCCTCCTGTAACGAGAAAAGAGAACAAAATCAAGGCAATCATTGAAATATAGATTCGCGTCCTCAGGGATAAATTTCTCATGCGCATAATGCCGAAATAATCGTGCCAATAATACAACTAAGATTTTATAAAAATTGAACGATAAAATGGATTAATATGCTGATAGCTCATATGAATTATGGTTAATCATAGACGAAGGTGAATTATTGCCCAACGAGAATAAAATCGCGTAACTATTAGTAACGATTAATATTGCCTAATTGATATTAATTTTTTGTGAAATTTTTGTTCATTTACAGTTTATAGACCAAACTATTATAATTAAACAATCTATAGGCTTATGAAATTTAAGATTTACTCTATGGCGCTATGCATGCTGTTTTTCAGTTTTAGTGCATTCGCCCAATCAAAATCTGTTTCTGGTAAAGTTACGGATGCAGTTGACGGTTCTCCCCTTCCAGGTGTAACCGTAGTTGTTGACGGAACAACCAATGGAACAGTCACAAATGTGGACGGTATGTATACACTGAATGCAGAACCCGGACAAACTTTAGTTTTTAGTTTTATTGGATATAAATCTAGCCGAGTTCCAGTTGGAAGCGCAAATTCGTATAATGTAGGAATGGAAGCGGGTGTAGAATTGGATGAAGTTGTTGTAACAGCTCTTGGTATTACCAGGGACAGAAGAGCAATTGGATACAGCGCTCAGACTGTGGGAGGAGACAATGTTTTGAAGGCCAATGAGACGAACTTAATCTCAGCGCTTTCTGCAAAAGCTTCTGGTGTACAAGTAAACAAATCATCTGGGGCCGCTGGAGCAAGTAGTTTTATACTTATTCGTGGTCAGAATACAATTCGAGGAGATAACCAACCTCTTTTGGTAATTGACGGTATTCCAATTGACAACTCTCAAGTGTCATCAGGTAATCCAAATGATGGTAGAAATGGATTTTTGTCAAGCGTTGCCAATTCAAATAGAGGTATCGATATCCCACAAGAAGATATTGAAGATATTACTGTGCTAAAGGGAGCTGCAGCAACTGCGCTTTATGGATCTCAGGCGGGTAATGGAGCGATCCTTATTACCACCAAGAAAGGTAAAATGGGATATGGAAAGAAGGGGATTAATGTAAACGTGACTGCTGGAGTTGAAGTCTCTGAATACAATAGAATGATCCCTTTACAGAATCAGTGGGGGCAAGGATTGTTCGGATCGTATTCAGGACCTGAAACTGGAAGTGGATTTTCGTGGGGACCTCGTCTCGACACGATGGAGTACGCTACGGATATGAACCATCCTCTCGCACCAAGCCCAGATAATTTTGATGCCAATGGAAACTATATCCATGATCAAAATGGATTCTTAGTACCTCAAGGACAAGGAAATGGTCAGCCTGCAAATGCATATAACAATATTGATGATTTCTTTCAAAATGCCGTAAGACAATGGTATAATGTGGACTTATCTGGAGCCAATGAGAAAACGAATTATTTTGTTTCTATGGGTTATTCAGATGAGAATGGTATCGTTCCAAATAACACATTTAGCAAATGGAATATCGGATTCAATGGAGGACATAAATTCACTGATAAGTTTACAGTTAGCTCTTCGATCAAATATATTAACTCAGGAGGATCGAGAATAGAACAAGGTTCCAATACTTCTGGAGTTATGCTTGGTTTGACAAGAACTTCTCCAACTTTTGATAATTCAAACGGATTAGGAGAAGATGCAGCAGACGATGAATCAGCATACGTATTCCCTGATGGGACGCAGAGAAAGTATCGATATGGAAATACCGGATACGATAATCCCTTCTGGACGGTGAACAGAAACCCATTAGAAGATGATGTTAATCGAATCATAGGAAAATTAGAATTTGATTATAAATTTTCTGATGCGATTAGCGCAAAGTATCGAGTTGGTTTAGATAACTATAGCGATTACAGAAATCAATTTTTTGCAATCGGTTCTAGAACAGCAACTGCTGGTAGAGTTACTGAGAATAACATCTTGAGTAATCAATTCAATGAAGATTTAATGTTATTCATTAACAAGGATATTTCTGAGAATATTGGATTAAATGTGACCTTAGGTCATAACAGAAGATCTGATGAATTGACACGAGTATATATTCAAGGAGACGGATTAACAATACCTAATTTCTACGATCTTTCAAATGCTAGTGCATTGCAAACGATCAATGTAGATCAATTGGAGCGAAATCAGGCACTCTATGGAATGGCTGAAGTATCTTTCAATGATTATTTATACCTGACTCTTACAGGAAGAAATGAATGGTCGACATCATTGCCTACGGATAACAACTCATTCTTTTATCCTTCAGCTGGTATTGGATTTGTATTCTCGGATGCGCTTGATCTTTCGAACAAAACATTCACATTCGGTAAGTTGAGATTTACTTATGCGAAGGTAGGTCTCGGGTCACCTTTCTTATACGCTACGGACAATTACTTTACAAGTGCTTTCCACCAGGACGGATGGACCAATGGTTTGACATTCCCGTTCAACGGTGTTTCAAGTTTCGAACAGAGTGCTACGCTTGGAGATGCTAACTTGGAACCAGAAGATAACACAGAGTTAGAACTTGGATTAGACTTGCGATTCTTAAACAACCGTTTAGGAATTGATTTCACCTACTACAACAAAGAGAGTAATGGTTTGATTTTCCCTGTGCCTTTGGCAGCAACTTCTGGATATGATTTCTTGATTACAAATGCAGGTTCGATGACCAACAATGGTATTGAGATTACAGCATTTGGTAACCCGGTAAGAACGAAAACTGGATTTAACTGGGATATCAACGTGAATTTCACGAGAAATGTAAACGAAGTTACACAGTTAGCAAATGGAGTAGACAACGTACTTTTAGGTGGTTTTACAGGAGCTAACATCAGAGCAGAAGTAGGTCAGCCCTACGGTTCGATCTTCGGTTTTGGATTTTACAGAGATGCAAGTGGTGCTGTTGTTATCGGTGATGATGGATTTCCAGTATTGGATCCTGAAGAAAGATCATTTGGAAATGCACAACCTGATTGGACAATGGGCATAAGCAATGGATTCTCATACAAAGGATTCACGTTGAGCGCACTTGTTGATATTCGTCAAGGAGGAGAAATGTGGAATGGAACTAAAGGTGCCCTTTACTTCTGGGGTACACATGGAGATACAGACGTACGAGGAACATCTAAAGTGTTTGAAGGAAACTTAGCTACATACGATGGTGCCGGAAACATAGTTCTTGATGGAAACGGTGTTCCTGTAACAAGCGGTTCAAACAGTCAATCTGTAGTTCTGGATGAAGGTTGGTTAGCTCTTGGAAATGGAAACGGATTCTTCGGTGACAACACTGAGGATTTCGTGGAAGATATTTCATGGGTGAGATTAAGAGAAGTTTCTTTGAACTATAATCTTCCTACCAAAATGATTGAGAAAACTCCATTCACAGGAATAAATATTGGAATCTCTGGTAGAAACTTGGCCTTGAGTACTGATTATACGGGAATTGATCCTGAGACTTCATTATCCGGATCAAGAAATGAACAAGGAATGGATTACTTCAATATGCCAAATACAAAGGGTTATACATTCACTGTTAGATTGTCATTATAAGATTTAAAGATTAGAAATTATGAAAAAGATATATATAGTATTTTTCAGCTTAGCCTTGATTTTTACGTCTTGTGACAGCTGGATAGATGAAGAAGTGAACATCGATCCGAACAACCCGATTGATGTTCAATTGAATCAAATGCTTACCTCGACTCAAGCGGCTTATGCCTATTTGTCTGGAGGTGACTTAGGAAGATATAACAGTTTGTTTACGCAGCACCATGCTGGTGTTGAACGTCAGCACGCTGGTATTGATACATATGGATTTACAGAGTCTGACGTGAACAATTCTTACGGAACGCTTTACTCGGGCGTAATGCAAGATTTGAGCGTAATGATTGATAAAGCAGGAGGAGAAAATCCTTCTCCTCAATACAGAGGATTGGCTAAAACGATGATGGCTATGGTCTTAATGCAAGTGACCGATTTATTTAACGATATGCCTTATTCGCAAGCCTTTCAAGGAAACGCAAATTTGAGTCCAGCATATGATACCCAAGAGTCGATTTATAATTCAGTTCAGACTTTATTGAGCGATGGATTAGCAGATTTACAAGGAGACGCTGGAACATTTTCTATAGGTTCAGAGGATATTTTCTATGGAGGTAATATAGATAATTGGATTGCTCTGAACAGAACTTTAAAAGCGAGAGCTTATGTTCATTTAGGTGCTCGAAATTCTGCAAATTATCAAAATGCTTTGGATGAAATTGATGCCGGTGGAATTACGTCTGGTGCGCAAAACGCTTCAGTTTCATTTTCTTCTGGAGCTAACCAAAACCCTTGGTTCCAGTTTATGGATCAGAGAGGAGATATCCGAATGGGAGCATTCTTTATTGACTTTATGGTTGCTGAAGGGGATCCTCGATTACCAGTTATTGCCGATACAATTGTCGGAGGAACTTATGCCGGTTCGCCTGCTGGAACACCTGATCTGTTTGCGAGTAGCTTATTGTATTTGAACAATGAGACCAGAGCACAAACGCTAGTTTCTTATGCTGAGGCTAAATTTATTGAAGCAGAGGCTGCTTTCCAAACAGGTGACCCTCAAAGAGCTGCAGATGCGCACAACGCTGCTGTATTGGCATCATTGGCTGATTATGGTGTTAGTGATGCTGCTTTTGAAGCTGCTCACGCAGCGCAGACTTCGGGTTCTATTACACTTGAGGAAATTATGTCGCAAAAATACGTGGCTATGTATGGAAATCCAGAATCGTATACGGATTGGAGAAGAACGGGAATTCCTGCTTTGCAAGTTGCTGCAAATGCACAGGTTCCTTCAATTCCAACGAGATGGCCTTATCCTCAGGATGAGCGTCTGTATAACACAAGTTATCCAGGTAATGCTCAGCTGACAGAAAAGGTTTGGTGGGACCAATAAGATTTGAGAAAATAGTTTGTACAAAGGGAGGTCGCTTAGCGGCCTCCCTTTTTTTATAGAGAGTATCCAATACTTATAGAGTGATTCCGAAATTTAGAGTCGGATGGAATGTATAGATTTCTTGGAGTGGAATATTGAAAATGAACCAAGAATTGATTTATCCTAATCCCAACTCCACCTCGCAGTCCAAATCCTGATACGATGTTCAGGTCAGTAAATTCTGGATTTTCAAAATTGTATTCAGCATCAAAATCCCAATCAGTTAAAACTCCTAGGTCGAAAAATGGACGAATCTGGCTGCCAAAAACGAAGTATTTTCTATAGCCCAAAAGAAATTCTATTGATTCGTATTCAAGACTCATAAATGGGCTAGTATTTGTGTTACTTGATAGACTCTTGAATTCATTAGAATTAAAACTCTGGTAAGAAAATTCTCCGACTAAACTAGCGTTTCGTAAATGTCCAGGAATGATATATTCAAATTCAATTGAACCTTTGAATAGACTTTGGTCAGCGAATGTATAGTCCAATTGAAAGTTACTTGAACCAGTTGTAATAAGGTTAATACCAGGATCAAATAGCGAGTGACTGTTAAATTGAATTCCGGCTTTTAGTGTAATGTTTAAGGAGCGAATATCAGGATCGAAGTAGGAAACAGCCTTTTTGTTGCTGCATTCGTTAAACTTGAGTATTTGATTGTATAAGTCTCGCTTCTTGTATTTGAGCTTTTGATCAAGAATAGAAGTATCAGAACAGATATTTGAGGAATCTAGCTGAGTGAGATAAAGCTTATATTCTTCAATTTCTCCTAAATGAGATATGTACTTTTTAAATACCAGTTGCTCTAATTCCTCATTTTTCTTAGCAATGAAGTACTTATTCTGTTTTTGTGTTTTATACCTATAGAGGGATACCTCACCTTTTATAAGCACTTCAACCAAGGAAGAAATGGGTTTAAAGATTGGCAATGAGTCATTTGTTAGCTCTGCCGTGCTATTCGAAAAATCGTCCAGAAGTAGACCGTGAGATTCGAATCTTATCTGGCCCGGAATTTCAAAACTTTGAATTTCCTCTACCGCTACTCTTTTAATTGTATCATTGGTTTTGAAATCAATGAGATCGGGAATAAGTTCCCAGTTCTTCATTTTTATTTTGCATTCAATCTTTGTTCCAGATTTAAGGACAATGATCCCTTGTTTATACAAGGCTTGAGTTTTGCAATGGATGCTGAAAAATATTACAACAGCAATAAGACAGATTGACTTCATCTGAAGTCAATATAGAATAAATTTAAAAAGAGAGGAAAGCTTAACTGTTTAATGCTTCAGCTCCACCGACAATTTCAAGTATTTCTGCAGTAATAGCCGCTTGACGAGCTTTGTTATAAGTCAATTTAAGCTCTTTTTGCAGTTCTGAAGCATTATCAGTTGCCTTATGCATGGCCGTCATACGTGCACCGTGTTCGCTCGCGTGTGAATCTAGGATGGCCTTATAAAGTTGAATTTTTAATGATTTGGGAATAAGGTCCTCAACAATAGTCTCTTTGTTAGGTTCAAATATGTACTCCACTGCTGAACTGCTTTCATCAGATTCTGATGCTACAATAGGCAAGAACTGTTCGGTTCTTATAATTTGAACTCCAGCATTTTTGAAGCTGTTGTAGACTACATAAACAATATCATAATCGCCTTTTACATAACGGTTCATGACATCTTCAGCGATGCTCGAAACATAGTTAAAGTTTAGGTCGTCAAATAAGGCGGCATAGGTATTTCCAAAAGAATCATTCGAATGGTATGATCCTTTTCTAAAATGATCATAAGATTTCTTTCCAAGCCCAAGAACTTCAAATGAAACCTCATCATTCTCTGCGATAATACGAGAGGATTCCTTTATAATGTTGTTATTAAAAGCTCCGGCTAATCCTCTATTGGAAGCTACCGCAATGATGAGTCCTTTTTTAACTTCTCTTTCTGCAGAATATTTGTTTTCGCTTGCATTCAAACTTCCAGAAACATTGCTCAATATCTCTTGCAGTTTTTCTGCATAGGGACGCATTTGCACAATCGCATTTTGAGCCCTTTTTAATTTAGCTGCCGAGACCATTTTCATAGCAGATGTAATCTGCATTGTAGATCCAACAGAACTAATTCTCTCGCGTATTTCCTTTAGATTGGCCAAGTCTTAAATTTTATTCAAAGTCTTTAGAAACATCCTTTGCGACACTCTCCAATGTAGATTTTACTTCATCTGACAATTTACCAGCGGCAAGTTCATCTAAAACATTTTTGTGTGAATTTTCAAGGACACTTAAGTAGCGCTCTTCAAAATCTTTCACCTTATCCACCGGTACATTATTGATCAAACCGTTTGTACCGCAATAAATAATTGCTGTTTGCTTTTCAACGGACATCGGTGAATTCAAATTTTGCTTCAAAATCTCAACATTTCGCTTCCCTTTTCCAAGAACAGCCATTGTCGCTGCGTCCAAATCAGAACCAAACTTAGCGAAGGCTTCTAATTCACGGAATTGAGCTTGATCGAGCTTCAATGTACCCGATACTTTTTTCATGGATTTGATCTGAGCTGAACCTCCTACTCGAGATACTGAGATACCAACGTTAATAGCAGGTCTTACACCTGATAGGAACAGGTTAGATTCTAGAAATATCTGCCCATCCGTAATCGAAATTACGTTAGTTGGAATATATGCTGATACGTCCCCAGCCTGTGTTTCGATGATAGGTAAAGCCGTTAGAGACCCTCCACCTTTTACTTTATCTCTCAAAGATTCGGGCAGGTCATTCATCTGAGATGCAATGGAGTCAGATGCATTGATTTTTGCTGCTCTTTCTAGTAATCGTGAGTGCAAGTAAAATACATCACCAGGGTAAGCCTCTCTTCCTGGCGGTCTTCTCAATAGAAGAGATACTTCACGATACGCTACTGCTTGTTTAGATAAATCATCGTAAACGATCAAAGCGGGTCTTCCTGTATCTCTAAAGTACTCACCAATAGCAGCTCCTGCAAAAGGGGCGTAAAATTGCATAGGAGCAGAATCAGAAGCATTGGCTGCAACGATTACCGTGTAATCCATAGCACCATTAGCCTCCAACGTTTGCGCTACCTGCGCAACTGTAGAACCTTTTTGACCTACAGCAACGTAAATACAAAATACGGGCTCACCTTTTTCGTAAAACTCTTTTTGGTTAATAATGGTATCGATAGCAACAGTGGATTTACCGGTTTGTCTATCTCCAATAATCAACTCTCTCTGACCTCTTCCTATTGGAATCATCGAGTCAATCGCCTTGATACCTGTCTGCAAAGGTTCATTCACCGGTTGACGATAAATTACTCCAGGAGCCTTTCTCTCAATTGGCATCTCAAAAGTTTCGCCTTCGATTGGCCCTTTTCCATCAATCGGTTCACCTAAGGTATTGACAATACGTCCCAACATCCCTTCACCCACGTTAATAGATGCAATTTGATTGGTTCGTTTTACACGGTCGCCTTCTTTAATGTCGGTCGATGCACCTAGAATTACTGCACCCACATTGTCCTCTTCAAGGTTTAAAACGATTCCCTTGAGTCCATTTGCAAACTCGATGAGCTCACCCGATTGGACATTTGACATTCCGTAAATTCTTGCAATTCCGTCTCCCACTTGAAGGACGGTTCCCACTTCTTCAAGTTCATTACTTGAAGCTGCACCTGCAAGTTGTTCTCTTAAGATGGCTGAAACCTCAGCTGGCTTTACCTCTGCCATAATTTATTTTTTAATTTTTTTAAAATTCAGCGATATATGGGTTTTTACTAAATGTCTTTCTGTACTCAGTAAGTTTTCGAATTACACTTGCATCAACCTGTTGATCGCCTACTTTAACAATGAACCCACCAATTATATCTGGATCAATAATCTCTTTGAGCTCTACTTCGTTTTTGGCCATCTTTTTCACGACAGCCATGATTTCTGCCCTTAGGGCTTCGTCCAATTTACTTGCAGAAGTGACTTCTGCCACAGTAATATTTTTGTAGCTCTTGTATAAGTTTTCATACTCATCGGCAATGACCTCTATAATGCCTTCTCGTTTCTTTCGAACAAGAATGCGTATGAACTCTGCAGATATTTCGGAAACTTTGCCATCAAAAATTTGCTGAAGTATGTCTTCTTTTTTGTCGGACTTGATAACAGGACTCTTCAAGAGCAAATCCAATTCGCGACTATCAACGATAGCATCGCTAATTGTATTCATGTCTGCAAACACAGCATCTTGGGCATTTTTATCTATGGCCAAATGAAGCAGTGATTTTGCGTACCTATTTGCTACTCTTGTCGGTCTCATCAATTAATATTCAAGTCTTTTACGAGATCACTGATCAAGGACTTTTGCTCTTCATCGTTGTCGAGCTTTTTCCTTACGACTTTTTCAGCTATTTCCAGCGAAATATTGGCCACCTGATTCTTCAATTCACTCATGGCAGCTAATTTTTCATTTTGGATGTCTTCTTTGGCTTTTGCTACGATAGCTTCAGCTTTTTCTTTCGCTTCGCTTTCGGCTTTTGAAACAATAGAGTCACGAGTTTCTTTTGCTTCACGCAACAACTTGTCTCTTTCAGCCCTGGCTTCTTTGATTAACTCTTCATTACTTGCTTGCAAATTCGCCATTTCTTCTTTGGCTCGTTTTGCGGATTCAAGAGCATTTTCAATAGAATCTTCACGATTCTTTAAGCCTTGTAGGATTGGCCCCCATGCAAACTTCTTCAACAAGAAGAGTACTGCAAGGAATACCACAAGCATCCAAAAGAATAGCCCAAATTCGGGTTCTATTAAACTTAATAACATTTATTCAACTATTAACCTAACACTACCAAGAAAGCAACTACAATTGCAATAATTGCAGCTCCCTCTACCAAAGCAGCAGTTAAAATCATGTTGGTTCTTAAGTCATTAGCAGCTTCTGGTTGTCTAGCCATCGCTTGTACTGCGTCTCCACCGATTCTCCCGATACCGATTCCCGCTCCAATTGCAGCTAAACCTGCACCAATTGCTGCAAGTCCTAATTGAATTAATTCAACTGGCGCGTCAGCTGCATTTTGTAATAAAATTGATAATAACATAATTTGATATTTATTCTATTCTTTCTAATTAATGGTGAGCTTCTTCTGTGGCCGCAGCGAAATAGGTCGCTGACAGTAATGTAAATATAAAAGCCTGTAAAAAAGCTACTAAAATTTCTAAAAATGTCATGAATATGGAAAGTGCAACACTAGCTACACTAGCTCCCCATCCAGCGGCATCTCCCATATTTTGTTTCAAAATAAATATGAGCGACAAAAATGCCAATATCGTAATGTGTCCTGCAGTAATATTCGCAAACAAACGAATTGCAAGAACTAAAGGCTTCAAGACCATTCCTAATAATTCTATAGGGGTCAAGATGATATATAAGGGCCATGGAACACCGGGCATAGCTAAGATGTGTCGCCAATAATGACCATTTCCATTTAAAGTTGTGATGATAAAGGTTATGATTGCCATTACTAAAGTCACGGCAATGTTTCCAGTCATATTGGCCCCGCCTGGAATAAATGGAATCAATCCCAACATATTACCAAACCAAATGAAGAAAAATACGCTTAATAAGAAGGGTAAAAACTTCATATATTTCTTTTCTCCAATAATTGGGCGAGCTATATCATCTCGAATAAATACGATTATTGGTTCGAAGAGTGATTGAATTCCTTTTGGAGCAGAATTCGGTCTTTTGCTATATCCTCTGGCCACACTGCTGAATACTAAAACTACCAAAAATGCTACGATGAAAACTGTCAATACATTCTTGGTAATTGAGAAATCCCAAATTTTTGCTGACTCTTCTTCATTAAAGCTAAAATGCCCAGAATGGGAATCGGAATTTAGGTTTTCATTGACATATTTCACCTTTCCGTGATCTAAAGCGTATCCTTTGAATGAAGAATGACCATGATGAAAATTAGATGACATAAAGACCTGAAGTCCTTGCCCTTGGTGATAGAGAATTACAGGCAACGGAATAGAAACAGGATAAATTACTTCATTCTCGTCCTTATAATCCCATAAATGCCAATCGTGCGAATCTTGAATGTGATGCATGATCATTTCTCCAGCATTGAACGGCTTTCCTTTTTCTGAACCACCAGCAAAAACAGGACTTGTGGAAGAAATAAAGACGCATAAAAAAATCAGCATTTTAATGCTGAAAGGAAGGGAGAAAAGAGCTCTTGTTTTCATCAAGATTTTTACGACTTTTTCAATTTCGCTGCAAAAGTAGATTTTTATTCCAAAAGAGAAAACCAAATCGCCTTTTTAGATGAAAAAAATCACTTTTTCAATAAGGGTTTGAAGAGAAAGTAAAGTGAAATGAAAAGTCCCAAGAAAACGCCAATGCTTGTGAAGTTGAAATTTTCATGTGGATGGTTATTGTCTAGCCATTTTCCCAGGAAGATAAAAACAAGGAAAAAACCAAGGATTTGGAATCCCATGGTCGAATATTGAACGAACTTGCCAAAGTTACTCTGAGGTTTTTGCGCCATTGTCTTTTAGCCTCATAATATAACTTGAATAGAATATCATATAGATCACATACAAGCCCATGAAAAATAAAATGAAATAAGTCGATTCGGGCTTAACCAAGGCTTTTCCAGTAATTATTACAAGCAGAATGAAGAGAAAAAGTTTTATGACCAAAGAGGCCATAAAGCGATTAACAAATACGGCTGGTCTTTCAGCAACAGCCTTATATAGACTTCGATAGCTCAGAAGACTAATAAAAAAGAACAGGAAAAAACCGGTAATGACTAATCCAATTTTAGCGGACCACTGAAAGTAATGATTCAAAGCAAAGTGAATTGCGAAGAGAACCAGGGTAAAAGATAAAAGGTGAATGAAAAATTTCTTAGGAATCATTTTAAGCGCCTACCGCTTCTTTTACGAACTCTTTTGCACTGGCCTGTACACTTACTGAAGAGCTGGAACTTTTAATATTACATGTGCAAGCCAATTGAGCTCCTTCTTCAACTTTAAGTCGCTGAAATATCGCATCACCAGAAATCTTAGAGCTGGACTTTAAGCTTAATAGATTACTTATTTTGATATCCCCATTAAAAGTACCTTCAATATCTGCATCATTGCAAGAAACAGTCCCGTCAACAGTACCTTTTGCTCCAATAATTAATCTTCCTTTAATGTCTATTGTGCCAATTACTTTTCCATCAATTCGGAAATTACCGTCAGATTTTATACTTCCTTCGATAACCGTTCCTTCTACAATAGCATTTACTTTTCCGTTATTAACTACTTCCGTATTTCTGGCCATATTTCTTTATTTCAAAAGTTGATTATATAAATAACTCAGAATGTCAGAAGTAATTTTCGTTAAAGAACTTCTGATATCCCTCTACGTCCTTCTCTTTAAATAATGTAGCGAAATTAGTAGAACTTATCACAAAAAACGGATATCCAGCTGTATTTATTTCGCTAAATTCCTCTGCATTGAATGAAAACGCATTGTAATAATTCATACCAGTAGCCTTGCTATTGAATTTTCGTATCAACACG
>JBCCIF010000076.1:0-14870 GCA_039028335.1 Bacteroidota bacterium | reverse complement strand
CGAGTATTTCAGAAAAAAAAATTGAAAAAGAGATCCTTAATATCTCTTAATCTTAACTTCAATACCATTCATCCTATTTAGGTTTGCCAATCGGCATCAAAGCCATATATTTACGCCCCTTTTAAACATTTTAATGGATAGAAAATCTAGTCTGGGCTTTATTATGATAATAATGGTATCCCTCTTGTGGATGCTAAACACCCAACCCAGTAAAGAAGAGTCAAAAAATCAATTGGTCACTCAAGATACGACTGCGGTAGAAACATCGGAACTACCCGTAGTTGATGACCCTGTTCGTGATGAGAACGCTGAATCTGAAAATGCATCCATTGGAGAAATAAGCGAACCTGATAGCACAGAGAAATTTGAAAAATTAGCTTCCTATGAGAGTATGGGAAATTCTTTGGCTAAAGAAGGTGTTGAACCAATCGTAATTGAAAATGACAAAGTTCGTATTGAAATCGACCCCAATGGTGGGATGATTCAACGAGCGCAAGTAAAGGATTATACGACCTATGATTCTCTTCCGGTTGTTCTCACAGATGAGAATGATGTCATGGATATTTCTTTTCTGCAAAGGGATGGCACTAAGGGTTCTCTTAAATTCAGCGAGTTCTACTTCGAACCTTCAAAACAGGGATTCAACATTGATGAAAATGGCAGTGACGCACTGATTTTGACCTATGCGAATACGAGCGGAGGAAATGTTGAAATTGAGTATGCTTTAAAAGGAGGGAGCTATAATGTAGAAATGGACATTCGCACTAATGATATGCAGGAGTCCATCAGTTCTTCGCAGCCTTTGCGCTTCTTTTGGAGTGTGACCGGAAAAGGAAGAGAAAAAAGCATCGATACTGAAAAAAGCCAGTACACCCATTTATACTACAAGTATAAAAATGAAGATTCGGACGATTTCACTGGTGATGACATCGTGGAGGTTGATAAGACGCTAGAATGGGCGGCATTTAAGCAATATTTCTTTTCGGCTATTGTCTATGCTGATGGAGGCTTCAAATCGGACTATGGAGATCTTGAAACAAAAGATCTAGATGCTACAGAAAAAGGGTTGACCTATGAGTTCACAGCCAAAAATCTCGCTATTCCGATGAACAGTTTTGCCGATGGCAATGCTCATTTAGAATTCTATTTCGGCCCTAACCATATGCCTACTTTAGACCAATATGAAAGAGGATATGGAGAAGTCATTCAATACGGTTGGGGTATTTTTGGATGGATGAACAAAAATGTGGTCATTCCTATTTTCAATTGGTTAAGTAAGGGCATTCAATCCTATGGACTGATCATCTTGATTCTGACAGTAATTATCAAACTCGCCCTTTCACCCTTAACTTACAAGAACTATTTGAGCAGTGCCAAGCAGAAAGTACTTAAGCCTGAAATTGAAGAAATTAATAAAAAGCATAAGGACGGTGATGCGATGAAGAAGCAACAGGCAATGATGGCACTTTACAAAAAGACGGGTGTAAATCCAATGGCCGGTTGTATTCCTATGATCATTCAATTGCCTATACTCTATGCAATGTTCCGTTTTTTCCCTTCTTCAATAGAGCTTAGACAACAGTCCTTTTTATGGGCAGATGACCTTAGTGCTTATGATTCCATTTTTGAATTGCCGTTTTCAATTCCTGCATATGGTGATCATGTAAGCTTGTTTACGCTCTTGATGGCTCTTTCAACTATGCTCTACACACGCATGAACAGCAGCCAAATGACCATGCCCTCTCAGCCGGGTATGCCGAATATGAAATTCATCATGTACCTCTTTCCGGTGATGATGCTTTTGTTCTTTAATAATTTTGCTTCTGGATTGTCCTATTATTACCTCCTAGCTAATTTGTTCTCAATGGGTCAGATGTATGTCATAAAGAATTATGTTATCGATGAGGATAAGATCAGAAAACAAATTGCTTCGAATAAGAAAAAACCTAAAAAGCAATCGCGCTTTCAAAAACGCCTAGAACAAATGGCAAAAGAAAGAGGAATGCAAATGCCCAAAAGATAAATGAACAAAACGCTGCAGCTCATAGTGTTCTTATTCTTGATCGGCCTTATGGCAATGGCCTTAGGTTGTAAAAACATTCAAAAATTCAAGGAAAGCAGGGAAGAACTAAAAGCGAGCAACGAAGAACAAACTGAAGTCATTGCTGATATTTTAATTGAAGAAAGTCCCGACAGTAGCGAAGTTATCGAAGAGGTGACAAACACCGATTCTCTTTTCTTCGCTTATGAACGTACCCCTTGCTTTGGTCGTTGTCCAATTTTTCAACTAAAGGTCTATCAAAGCGGATTTGCAGTATACAACGGCACAAACTTTGTAGATTATATAGGAATATATAAGTACAGATTCGAACAAAGCACATTGAACGAATTAAAAAACGCGCTTAATAGTGCAGATTTTTTTGCAATGCAGGATGTATACGATAACGAGCAGGTTATGGATCTTCCAGCTCGTATTGTCGAAGCCAATTTTGATGGCAATAAAAAGAAAGTAATGGGCAGGTATAACCTACCGAAAGAATTTAAAGAACTTACACAAACCATTGATAAAATTTTTGAAAACATAGAATGGAAAGCCCATTCTGAAAATTGATTTATAGAATATGAAAAAGTTTTTCTCATTATTAGTAGTCGCTCTATTTGCGATCAACTCAACTGCCAACGAGGGAATGTGGATGCTTCAGACTTTGAAAAAGTTGAATGAAGCCCAAATGCAAAAACTCGGTTTTAAATTGACTGCTGAAGACATTTACAGCATCAATCAATCAAGCATAAAAGATGCTATTGTGCGATTGAATGGAGGAATGTGTACTTCAGAAATCATCTCTGACCAGGCCTTGGTACTTACCAATCACCACTGTGCCTACGGAGCAATTCAGACTTTGAGCTCTGAAGAAAATAACTATTTAAGAGACGGATTCTGGGCGATGGCTCAATCTGAAGAATTGCCTATTCCCGATATGTATGTAAGTTTCCTTCAAAGAATCGAAGATGTGACTGAAAGAGTATTGGAGAATGTCAATGATGATATGAGCGAAGAAGATCGCTCAGCAGCAATGGCAGCAGCTTTTAAAGAAATAGAAGCTGAAGCAAGTGAAGGTGGAAAGTATGAAACTCAGGTAAAAACATTTTTCGAGGGAAATGAATTTTACTTGATGGTTTATGAAAATTACGAAGATGTCCGTTTAGTAGGTGCACCAGATGAATCGATCGGGAAATTTGGCGGAGACACTGATAATTGGATGTGGCCAAGACACACTGGAGACTTTTCTCTTTTGAGAATTTATACTGCACCTGACGGAAGCCCAGCTCCTTACAGCGCTGATAATGTACCGATGAAGCCAAAGCACCACTTACCCGTTGCAACTGATGGGGTTAAAGAAGGAGATTTCACAATGATCATGGGCTTCCCGGGAAGTACAGATCGTTACTTATCTTCTTATGGAGTGCAACAAGCTTTGGATATTGAACAACCTGCTAGAGTTGAATTGAGAGGAGAGAAATTAAGATTGATGAAGGAAGAAATGGACAAATCAGATAAAGTGGATTTGCAATACGCTTCGAAATACGCTTCCATCTCAAATTACTGGAAATACTTCATCGGACAGCAAGCTGGACTTAAGAAATTAAAAGTCTACGATAAAAAGAAAGCGATAGAAAATGACTTTAGCAATTGGGTGAATGCAGATGCGTCTCGCCAAAAAAAATACGGAGAGACGCTTACACTTTTAGAAGAAGGATATAAAGAGTTATCTCAATTCAAGTTACCTGAAACGTATTTTACTGAAGCAGCTGTTGGTTCAGAAGCAATGCTTTTTGCATTCAGAGCAAATAGAATGATGGGCGCAGCCATTGAAGAGCCAAGTGGAGAAAAATGGGAAGCTACTAAAGCAGGTGTAATGGCTTTTGCGGCCGATCATTGGAAGGACTACGATATTAAAACTGATAAGAAAGTTACAGCTCGAATGATGGAAATGTACAATAATGACATTTCAAGCGAGTTTCATCCTGAAGCTTTCGCCAAAGCTAAAGGCGATTGGAAAAAGTGGGTAGATAAAAATTATGCAAAGTCTATTTTCACTAGCGAAGCAAAATTTAATGCATTCATGAAGGCTCCTAGCAAAAAAGTATTGGACAAAGATCCATTGGCTTCAATGTTTACCGAATTCCTAGGAATTTATAGAGGAAAAATTGGTGGTGGAGCAGGTGCAGCATATTCTAAAATAGACAAAGGATACCGTCTTTTGGTTGCTGGTTTAAGAGAAATGAATCCTGAAAAAATGTACTACCCAAATGCGAACTCTACAATGCGTCTAACTTATGGACAAGTAAAAGAGTATATCCCAGCAGATGGAAAACTTTTTCAAAACGTAACAACTACTGACGGTATAGTTCAAAAAGAAGACCCTAATGACCCTGAGTTCATTGTTCCTTCAAAATTGATCGATTTAATTGAAAAGAAAGATTTTGGCAGATGGGCAGATGAAAATGGCGAAATGATTGTATGCTTCATTTCGAACAATGATATTACCGGTGGAAATTCTGGTAGTCCGGTTATTAACGGATATGGTGAAATAATCGGTTTAGCTTTTGATGGCAACTGGGAAGCTATGTCAGGAGATATCGCCTTTGAACCGGAATTACAAAGAACTATATCTGTTGACATTCGATACGTAATGTTTGTGATTGACAAATATGCTGGTGCCAAAAACTTAATTGAAGAAATGACCTTTGCTTCAAGAAAGGATACGAAACAAGCTAAAATGATCGAAAAGAAACCTGAAATGATGCCTGAGTTGCAAAACTAGCATTGAACGAAATATTTATAGAATCCCGGTTTGGACTAATCAAATCGGGATTTTTTTATTTTTCAAAATGAAATTGAATCAGGTCTCAGTTCCATCAACAAATATTGATAGGTCAATCGTATTTTATAAAAAGCTAGGATTGGAATTAATCGTTCACACACATGATAAGTATGCACGATTTCTATGCCCAAATGGAATGTCTACTTTTTCATTGCACTGGGTAAAAGAGTCAAACGCATCAAGTATAAAAATCTATTTCGAACGCGAAGATTTGGATAATTATGTAGGTCTTTTAAAAGCACAAGGAATTCAATTCAAAAGTGATCCCGCTGATGAAGCATGGCTTTGGAGAGAAGCACATTTAGCAGATCCCGATGGAAATCATATCGTACTTTACTATGCAGGAGAAAATAGAGTAAATCCTCCCTGGAGACTCTAATAATCTCAGTCTATAAGAAGTTTTCTTCGGATGACGCTTTCCTCGTATTGAAACAAAACGAAATATACTCCAGGCTTAAATTGACTCACATCTATCGCTTGATTACTTCTTTTCACTTCAGAAAAGCAAATCTTACCATTTACATCGAAGATGTCAACTCTAGTCTGTGTAACAGGCATTTTTAGCCAAACTAAAGCATTTGCAGGATTGGGATACAAAGTGAATTTTTCTTCTTCTAATTCAGACAAAGCTACAGCTTGATCATTACCGATCAATTGAAACTGAAAATTGCCTGGAAAGTCATTCGTAATTTGAGTAGCAATTCTTAGAATATAATCATTGGCCGACTCAAAACCTGTAAATTCCATATCTGCGCTGAATCCATCCGGCATTAAAAAACATCCGATGAGTACCTCTCCCCCATCTGATTGAGTCGGAGCTATTGTACCACAATCTTCGTATAACTCTACTGCAAAACTGGCGGAATCTGTATTGGCTTGAAAATTAAAAATGATCGTATCGTTCATTCCGTTATTAAAGCTGTACCAAACATCATAGAATTCACCCACTGGAATGCATGATGGTGGAGCTACATCGTTTTCTGCCGGTGCAAAAAAATTGCTCCCGTATACCCATCCTTCGTTTTCATCTGCTTGTTCTTGCGTAACAACCGCTACAAAATCTGCGTCTGCGCAATTATTATGATTTGAAAATTCCGGATCTGGAATGGGCATAAGATCAAATGTTCCTTCTCCAAAATCGCCTTCAACATAACCACCTAATCTCAATAAATAGGTTTCGCCAATGTTGGTTTCAAAAAGTAATCGAGAAGTAAAATTTGAGCAAGAAATACCATCATCACTGCATGCCAAAAGATCAGCATCTTCAACTGGGCAACTTACACCTGATGCATAAACCGCCAATCGCGTATCAAAATTTGCACTGCTGCATGTAGACCATTCAACGTATCCCGAAGTTGAAGCAGTGTAGAGAAACCAAATGTCATTGTGAACATTATCTCCTCCAAAGGAAAAACATGCCGCATTTGGTTGTTCGGGTCCGTCTGTTGTTGCCAAAACCGAATTTAAGGTCTGACTCATCCCATCGCTGATCACCATTGCATCTTCACAATTATCATTGTCAGGCTGGGCTAATAGAGCGTAAGAAAGAAGTGTCAATACAATAGAAAAAGCTACTCTCATTCCTAAATTTTCTGCCGGCAAAAATACCTTAATTTTTTGGGCGCAACTCAATATCACGCTCTAGATCTGTTAAATTGTCTAAATCAGACTTCAAGCTTAATCGCTTGTCGTATTTTTCATATGCTTTATCATTTACGCGCAATAAATAACTTGCCCCTTTAGATAATTCCACTTCAAAATTCCCTAAGTCATCGCTAGAAAATTGTGCAACAAGTTCCTCTGACTTAGAATCTAGAACATCTACAGATATATTAGAGATATTTCTTCCTTTAGCCAAAACGCGACCGTATACACGAATTGTATTGGTTTTAGTCAAAATATCTTCACTTAATTCAAATGCCTTAAGAATATCAAAGTTGCTTAGGTCAACTTCATAGATATCTCGCTCTCCAAGACCACCTTCGTATTCAGCTGAAATGAGAAGCTTCTTATTATCTCTGGTCATAGAAAATGTTGACTCTTCGTTAACCGTATTTATGGGATAACCTAAATTTACTGGCTTGCTCCATTTATTTCCTTCGAGAACACACCGAAAGATATCGTAACTCCCCATTGTGCGATGACCTTCGCTGGCGAAGAATAAAATATTTCCTTTTGGATGAATAAAGACAAATTTCTCATCGCCTTTGGTATTGATACGGTCACCTAGATTTTTTGGTTTTCCCCATTTATTCTCACCTAATTTCTTGGAAACATAAATATCCCCTCGACCTTCTCCTCCCGGCCGTTCTGATATGAAATACATGGTATTACCATCTTGAGTTATGCTTACCGAACTTTCAAAGTAAATCGTATTGATGGGCTTTTCTAACTTTACAGGCTCCGTCCATTCGAACTCCCCTTTTCTATCTGAATAGAATATATCACCGCGTGAATTCTCGTTATTTCGATACAAAAAGATTCCTTTTCCATTGGGCGTAAGGCTAAGAACAGCGTCATGTCCATCTGTATTTATCGTTTCCGAAAGCGTTTCTGAAGTTTCCCAAGTACCATCTTCTCTGAGATAGGAAAAGTAAACATCCTCAAAATGTTTGTAGTCTCCTCGAACATCAATACGACCCTTTGACATGGTTATCCTTCTAGATGTAAAAACCATGAAATCTCCCTTTGCATTAATAGCTGGAGCGTAATCATCATATTGACTGTTAATACCCGATCCTAAATTATTGATCTTAACATCAACAGGATTCGCCATCATCTCTTTGGCATACTTGCACTGCTTGATCCTTTTTTCAATTTGATAATAGTTGTTGTTTGAACGCCCCTCATTTCGAAAAGCCTTAAAATGTTCCAATGCTTCGTCCAATTTCGCCAAATGGTGATAGGTTTTACCCAAAGTAAAATCCAAGTCTTTGTCGACTTTAGCATCCAATTCTTTTGCATCTTCTAGAAAGGATAAGGCAATTTGATAGTTCTTCAAGAATAAATGACATTCACCCATTCGATATAGGACTTTTGCATCCTTTTTATCTTTTTCATAGAGAGATCTATAGAGATCTAGTGCTCCCCAATAATTCTGACGATCAAATTCAGCATCGGCATTGGAAAGTGTTAAAATTCTATTTTGAGCTTGCACAGTTTCAGCAAGTGAAAAGGCAAAAATGAATACGATTAAGAGCTTGAAGTACTTTCTTTTGTCCATTCAGGTAGTTCAATTTTAGGGTCTTGATGAAGTCCAATTTCCTTGTGCACAGCAATAACTGCACCAACAACAGATATAATCGCTGCTGTTCCAATAAAAAAGGAAGCACCAAACTTTATCAACCAGAAACTGATTTCTGGAATGATCGCAACAAACATACCCAATGCAATTGCCATTCCTGAATATTTTCGAATAAAACGAGAACCTTCGCTTATTGAAAGACGCCTTCTTTCATTCACATAATCGATCATAGCATAACCGTAATAATAGGATGAAAGAATAAAAAGAGCAATCCATCCCAAAAATGAAATTGGCGGGAAGATGAATCCTAAAACAAGAAAAATAAACCAAAAAAGAACCATCAAAGCACTTTCAATTGCAAAGTTCCGAATTGAGATTAAAATTCCTCTCCACACATCACGGACAAACTGATCCAACTTAAACGGATAATCGTTTCCAGTTAATTTATTTTCTGTTTTTTCGGAAAGCCATGCTAATATGGGTGACATGAATGCGAGAACGATATACTTCATTAAGAAAGAAGTAATGAAAAAGAAAACTACTTTTAGTGCCAAAGCTGCTATCCATGTAAATCCAGAAGAGAATCCTTCTTTGGCTTTTTCCCACATGTAAGCAAACCAATCCCATCCAAAATCGGGTATGCTTTCAGAAGGATGACCTTCGGGTAAATACCCAACGACTTTTAGTTCAAGCCAATCGACCATTGTCTGAATTAAAGCAAATCCTCCAATCGTAGATAAGATCACCAAAGTGATCGACAAAATGATGGGAAAAACAAAAAAGTAATAAAGCCTGTGTCTGAAGATAAAGACGATGGCTTCAAAAAAACTCTGTAATCCTAAAGCAAAACCTCTAAACAAAATTGACCTTTTATTGATTTTAGTCAAATTTAAGCTCAAGAATCAAATAAATCTTGAGAAATACAGGAAAATTCATTTCACTATGATGAATGGTAGGAATAGCCATTTTTGAAGCCTTCATACATGTTCAAAAGAAGTGGTTAATTCGATTTACGGTTCAACGCTTATGTTCAGGACTGTCAAAACCTGCTCGACATCCTGCGTCCCATTCATCTGGCAAATTTCCGAAAGCTGGTACTCCCCCATTGTCCTTTAACATACGAGCAAAGTGCATGCAATTCCAAGCAAGGAATGTGGTGTTTCGATTGGTAAAGTCATTTTCTGGACCACCTGAGCCTTCATCGCGATATGAGGGACCAGGCCCGGCCTCACCCATCCAACCTGCATCTGCTTGAGGAGGAACCGTGTAACCAATATGTGAAAGGGAAAACAAAATGCTCATCGCACAGTGCTTTACTCCATCCTCATTTCCAGTAATTAAAGTCGCTCCTACCTTACCGTAGTCGCGATATTGTCCTTTTTCATTGAATTGATGTGTGTATCCATACATCCGCTCCAAAGTTCTATTGCATACCGATGATTTTTCACCTAACCAAACTGAAGTGCAAACGATAACGATATCACTCGCATCAATCTCTTTTTGAATCATTGGCCAATCATCCTTGTCCCATTCCGGTGTTTCCGACATATCAAGCCCTAATCCCGCAGGCACCTCATAGTCAACGGGTCTGATTATCTTGGAGCTAACACCATTGGCATCGAAAATTCTCTGAGCAACTTTTATTAAGCCCTCAGTATGAGACATAACAGGAGTCCGATTTAATGTACAGTTCAAAAATAAAGCATTAAGGTCATCGTATTTTGCAGGAGGGTTCTGGCAATGCTCATCTATTTTATTTTTCAATTGTTCTGACATTTCTTCTATTTGAATTTCACATAAATCTATTAAAATGCTTTTTCAAGTGCACTTATCCTTCGTAAATATCGTATTCAGCCGAGATGGCTTTCATAAGCTCAGCATCGGAAAATTCAGTTTCGCCAAGGCTAGCCAATTTCTCTAGATATAAATCAAATTGACCATTTTTGAAAATCGTCAACATTTTGCCTCCATCAACACATCTGGCAGCATGCCAAATATGAGGTGGAACGGTCACTGTATCTCCTTTTTTCGCAATAACCGTTTCATCATCAAAAATCAACTCAACCTCTCCTTCAAGAATGTAAAATACCTCGGTCATTATTTTATGATGATGGCGAGCGAGATAAAAACCAGGTTTCAATGTATCCTCTACAAAACACAATTCTCCCTTTGTATGATTTGAAGATAACTTTACGAAACAATGATCTTGAGAATAGTCATAATTTTCACCTTCTCCATTTCTAATTACTTCTCTTTCTTTCATATTTGATCTAGTTCTATTTAATTAGCCCATGGATTACAGGGCCAATACTTCGTTAATTTGCATTCGCATGATAGGCACGAGAAACTTCGTAGCTGTCTTCAAACCAATTCCAAAGTATCACTTTTCCATCCTTTACTTTTACCCTTAGGGCCCAAGAAAAATCGCTAGTCCGCTCTCCAGAATGTGTCAATTCTCCGGCCATTAAACCAAAAAAGGCTGCCGTATCATCCTTTGATAATGCATCTTCTGATTCCCATTTAATTGTTTTGAAGTTTGACCCAAATAATGGCAGAAACTCTTCTAATATGACCTTTTTACTTTTCCATTTTCCAATCCAAGGCAAACTATTATCTCCTTCATTATGCCAAATCATATCTTCGTGCATAAAACTCTTCATTTGATCCATTTCCCCTTTGGTCATTGCATCCATAAAACTGAGAGCAACTTGCATTGTTTCCTCTCCTTGACTTCTTTCTACTTGATCAATTTGCTGATCCTCATTACTCGATTGGCGCTGATTTTCCACCTTAGAAACGCAAGAGGAAAAAAGTAAACATAGAATAAAAAGACCCCCTATAATTCTCATGATTTCAATTTTTGTTGTTTAGTCAATGAAATTGATTTAAAGCAAGCGAAAGTAGTTCTTAGAACTATTCATTTATTGGTAAAAATGGAAATATATAGGGTGAAATTCGGAAAGATTATTGGCGGTTATTTTTCCTAAAGGTACTTGGAGAATAACCCGTAGATTTTCGAAAATATTTGAAAAAATTACTTGGATCCTCAAAGCCAGAATGAAAGGCAATTTCTGTAAGTGTATGATCTGTGTTAAGAATAAGCCGCTTCACACGAAGGATATACAAATCATCGATCAATTGCTTCACATTTTTCGAAAGTGTATGTTGAACAATATTATTCAGCGTTCGGGAAGTAAGTCCTAGCTTTTGAGCATAAAAGGAAACTTTTCTACTTTCAAAGCAATGCTCTTCAATTAAAGTCTGAAGCCGCCATAATTTTTGATGATAAGAACTATCAACTCTCACATTGTCATTGCCTTTAAACTTTATTCGAAAAAGCATATGAATGAGCGTCTGAAGTAAATTACGTATAATATCCTCTGAATAGATCGTATCTGCGTTTATATATTCTTTATGTATGAAATCGAGCAATCTTTTGATTTCAAAGAATTCTGCCTTTTCCAAATGAATGAATGGGGCATTTAATACTTCATTGAACAATTGAAAAAAGCGCAGGGCATCTCTTTGTCCAGCAAAACGCAAAGCAAATTCTTCAGTAAATACGAGCAAGGAACCCTTCGCTCCGGAAGAATGAAATTTGTGGATCCCTTCTTTTCGAATAGTAAAAATAGTCCCCTTTCGAAAAGGGTAATCTTTATAATTAATACTATGAACCCCTTCTCCCTTTTCAATAATAAACAAAACAAAAAAATTCAACTGATGATAATCAAACTGGCTATGATCCCTGGGTTGGCTATTCAATACTTTTTGAAGAGCTACGAAATCAAAGTTATAGCTGTCTGATTTCCTGTGCTTAAAACTGATCTTTTTCAAGGGTGAAAATAGGTAAGTCAAATATAAATGAACTTTATAATTTTAGAAGGCATCCATACGAATAATGAGCGTTTGAGATATCGCTAGACTTGAGTAGCTTCGCTTAATCTGCTCGCATAAAAAAAGCCACCTCATTTGAGATGGCTTTTTGATTTCCGATTTATTCTTTTTTAAGCTCCTTTTAAATGTCTTGCAAAAAAGCCCATCATTGATTCATAAAGCTCTATTCTATTGCTTTCTTTACCAAAACCATGGCCTTCATCGTATTTTACCATATAAGGCACATCGTATCCTCTATTTCTCAAATTCTCAACGACTTGGTCGCTTTCATCTATGTTTACTCTTGGGTCATTCGCACCTTGAATAACAAAAAGAGGTTTTTTCATTTTATCTACATTCAATGCAGGAGAAACCTTCGTCATTATTTCCTGATCAGCAGGATCATTCTCATCGTACCACTGCTCATAAACTTGTCCCAAATAAGGCTTCCAATAAGGAGGAAAGGATTTAAAAAACGTAAATAGATTACTTACCCCAACATAGTCAACACCACAAGCGTAAAGGTCAGGTGTTTTAACTAAACTTCCCAATGTAGCTAGCCCTCCATAACTGGCTCCATATATAGCAATTCTATCCTCATCAATCATATCCATTGTCTTAACATATGCAACACCATCTTCCAAATCATCAAGCATTTTTCGTCCAATCTGCTTGTTTCCGGCTAAATAAAAGTCTTTTCCGTATCCACCAGATCCTCTATAATTGATTTGCAAAGTAGCATAGCCTCTGCTAGCGAACAATTGCGTTTCTGGATTAAATCCCCAATAATCTCTGGGGCCGTATGGGCCGCCATGGGGGTTGACAATTAAAGGAACTTTTTTTCCTTCGTTCACTTCATTTGGAATAGTCAAATACGCGTAGATTGTCAAGCCATCTCTCGATTTAAATTTAATGGAACGCATTTCGGCCATATCCTCTTCTTTTAATTGAGGCATTAAATCCATGATTTCCTTGAAGCTGTCTTTCACAGCATCATATAAAAAGTACTTTCCATAAAGACGATCACTCGTAACATAAATCAAGTACTTATCTTCATTATCGGTATAATCGCTTATACTAAATTCCTTATCTCCAAATTGCTTTTCGAACTTCGCATGTAATCTCTTGTAATAATCGCTTACAGGAATTGTCGCACTCTTCTCACCCGTGAAATAATAATAATCAACTTCGTAATTTCTCTTTCTCGACCTGCTCATTCCACCCATATCAAAGGTCTTATCAGCATATATCTTTTTTACTTCCTTGTTCTTTGCAAAATCATACAAAATCAACTCACTTGTGTTGCTATTGATATTGCTCATCACATATGCCTGATGAGGGTTATTGGATGGGTAATCAAAGCCGACAACATAAAAGTTGTCTTTCCAAGATGTTGTAATAATCTCTTTGAAGGGTTCCGATTCAGATGTTCTATATCGAAAAACGTATTCGGTGGCATTTTGCTGTTGGGTATATCCCTTTAAATTTCCATCCTTATCGAATGTATAATCACTGATCGGATTTTGAGGGTCTTTATTTTCAAACAGTTGCTCCAAGTCGCCATTGACAATATTTAATTTATACGGTTCAAAAATCTGAGGATTGTTTTTATTCAAACTAATAATGATGAAGTCTTTTTGATCCTTCAACAAATTTGTAAAATTGGCCTTAACGCCATCAAAAGGGGTTAAGTCCACATTGTTCTTCCCATCGATGTCTGCGGCATAAATATGGTAATTCTCATCTCCTCCTTTATCCTTTGCATAAATCAGGCGTGAATTGTTTGCCCATCCATATCCTCTAACTAAGTCTTCGCCTTCTTCTATGGCCATCATAACTTTATCCGTCTCCGTATTTTTTACATATACATGACCTTTGCCATTTTCATCTCTTTGTCTGAAAGAAAAGTATTTTCCATCAGGCGAAAACTGAAAACTGTACTGCTCTGGCTTCTTAAAATAATCTCGCACTGTGTATTTGTAGTCCGCTTTCTCAAGCTTAGCTAAAGCCTCTAATTCTTCTACTGTAGATGGTAATTCTGTATTACCGGGTAATTCTTGTGGCTCTTCTTGCCCGCTAACTTGCGTCATAATTAAAATTGAAAAAAATAATAATAGATGTCTCATTTCTCTGGAATTTGAAGGATTCACTATTTGAAATCCTTTGATATTGAAACAAAATTAACATTGAGTAAGAATGAATCGCTTAGAGAATGTTAATGAATCATAAAATCTTTATGATCGGCAAGCCTTAGCTTTAAATGGTTTAACTCAATTTTGATTTAGTTTTTTGTAGATATCTCTTCGAGGATTTTTGTTTGCTTTTCTAATTGCAATGATATGGCGTTCAGTAACTCAATATCCTTTGGGGTTTTCTCGGTCACATCTTGAGGATCGTCCGCTTTTCGTCTTAAACGATTCATGGCTTTTACAACAAGGAATATCGTTAAACTAATTACGAGAAAATCTATTCCCACCTCTATTAGTTTGCCGTAACCCATCGCGACTTCTTCTGTGATGACCGATCCATTCTCTACGACTTTGTCCTGTAATATCAACTTTTTATTCTCCCAGTTCAATCCTTTTGTCATAAGAGAAAGTGGTGGCATAAAAATCTCCTTGACTAAAGCATCTAATACACTGTTAAATGCAGCACCAATGACCACACCAATAGCCATGTCGATCATATTGCCTTTTATGGAAAACTCTCTAAACTCTTTCAGCAAGCTCATCAGACGAAATTCATTTAATAATTTGAATATTGAATTCTGCCCTGATATCGGAAAGTGAGCGATTTAAATAGTGCTCATATCCTGACCAGGGCAATTTTCTTTTCATGCTTTTCGCTCGAAAGATAATCAATGGAAT
>JBCCIF010000075.1:0-14940 GCA_039028335.1 Bacteroidota bacterium | reverse complement strand
TCTCTAGAGGGGTTTCCCTATCAACAGTATTTTTAACCGGGTACTGATTCAGTTCATCCAGAATTTGAGCATGGAGAAATTTTCCCGAATTGTAACTGACAAAAAATGCGATTCCGATCCCAAAAATTAGAAGGGCAATTCCTTTTTTCAGTGCAGTTTTCATATGACTAGATTTTTAATGTTAATGGCCGGTGAACATTGAATCTAGTTAAATTATGTTAGCGGTTTGAATGCTTAACTTTTTTTAAGAATTAAAGTCTTGTTACTTAATCAACTTTGAGAGCTTTTTCTTCTTCTTCTTTGATCGGTTTCCGAAAGACTATTTGCCCATCAAATACATCAAGCACCAAATGATCACCTTGATCCACTTCACCAGAAAGAAGCTTTTTAGACAATTCGTTCATCACTTGTTTTTGGATAACCCGTTTAATCGGTCGTGCACCAAATTGGGGTTCAAATCCTATTTCTGCCAAATAATTTAATGCGTCCTCAGAGGCAATGAGTTTTAAATTGTTTGAATGAAGTCTATCGTTTAACTGGTCAATCTGTATAGAGACAATTTGTTTGATTTCTTTAGGTCCTAATGGACTGAACATAATTATCTCATCAATACGATTGTAAAATTCAGGCCGCATAGTTCTTTTAAGGACTTCAGTCACTTCAAATTTTGTCTGTTCAATAAAACGCTCTCGACTCAAGTCTTTACCTAATTTTTCAAAATTACGTTGAATGATATCTGAACCGATATTTGAGGTCATGATAATTATGGTATTCTTAAAATTTACAGCACGGCCCTTGTTGTCCGTTAAGATTCCATCATCCAATACTTGCAAGAGAATGTTGTAAACATCTGGATGCGCTTTTTCGATTTCATCCAGTAGAATAACTGAATAAGGTTTTCTGCGCACAGCTTCGGTCAGCTGACCTCCTTCATCATAACCGACATATCCGGGAGGTGCTCCAAGCAATCTGCTTACCGCATGCTGTTCTTGATATTCACTCATGTCAATGCGGGTCATTGCGTTTTCATCATTGAACAAATATTCGCTTAAGGCTTTGGCCAGCTCGGTCTTACCCACTCCAGTAGTTCCCATAAAAATGAAAGAACCAATGGGTTTATTGCTGTCTTGTAGTCCTGCTCTAGATCTTCTCACGGCATCCGCTACGGCAATGACAGCTTCATCTTGACCGACTACTCGCTTATGCAATTCATTCTCAATCCTCAAAAGCTTAGCTTTTTCACTTTCGATCATTTTGGTCACGGGTATCCCTGTCCACCTTGCAACAACTTCAGCAATTTCTTGAGTGTCGACCTCTTCTTTGATCATTTTGCTGTCTGACTGCTTGAGGGCCAGCTCTGCTTTGTGATTTTCGAGGCTTTGTTCCGTTTCTTTTAAAAGGCCGTATCTTATTTCTGCAACTTTTCCAAAATTTCCACTTCTCTCAGCTTGCTCAGCTTCAAATTTGAGCTCTTCTAGTCTTTCTTTCGCACTTTGAATCGCTTCAATTATACCTTTTTCACTTTCCCATTTGGCCCGAAGATCTGCCCTTTCATCTGACAATTCACTCAAGTTCTTAGTGAGTTCATTGAGTTTGGACTCATCATTTTCTCTTTTGATCGCTTCGCGCTCAATCTCTAACTGCATTATTCTTCTTTCTATCTCATCGAGCTCAACGGGTTTGGAATTTATTTCCATTCTTAATTTGCTCGCGGCTTCATCAATTAGATCAATTGCTTTATCGGGCAAAAAGCGCTCATTGATGTATCGTTGAGAAAGATCGACTGAAGCAATAATCGCTTCATCTTTTATTTGAACCTTGTGATGGGTTTCATATTTTTCCTTTAAGCCTCTCAGAATTGAAATTGCCGATTCTCTATCGGGTTCATCAATCAGTACTTTTTGAAATCGCCTTTCGAGTGCCTTGTCTTTTTCGAAATACTTTTGGTACTCATTCAAAGTGGTTGCACCAATTGCTCTTAAGTCTCCACGTGCTAAGGCAGGTTTTAGAATGTTGGCAGCATCCATAGCTCCGGCTCCTGCTCCAGCGCCAACAAGCGTGTGAATTTCATCAATGAAAAGAACAATATTTCCATCTGAAGAAACGACTTCTTTTATCACTGCTTTTAATCGCTCTTCAAATTCTCCTTTGAACTTCGCACCTGCAATGAGTGCTCCCATGTCCAAGGAAAATAAATGTTTGTTTTTTAGATTTTCAGGAACATCTCCATTGAGAATTCTATGTGCAAGGCCTTCAGCAATAGCGGTTTTTCCTACTCCAGGTTCTCCAATTAAGATGGGATTGTTCTTTGTTCTTCTTGTTAAAATTTGAAGGACTCTTCTAATTTCTTCATCTCTTCCAATTACCGGATCCAACTTGCCTTTGCTGGCTCTTTCCACCAGGTTTATACCATACTTGTTCAGCGCGTTATACGTCTCTTCTTGATTCGAGGAAGTAACATTCGAACCTTTTCGCAATTCTGAAATTGCGGATTTGAGGTCTGCTGACTTCATGCCTGCATCTTTTAGCAATTGACTGACATCATCCTTAACATCAAATATGCCGAGCAAAAGGTGTTCAATAGAAATGTATTCATCATTCATTTCCTTAGCGCGAATAAAAGCTCTTTGAAGAGACTCGGATGCTTTTCGTGACATTTGCGTTTGGGCGCCACTAACTTTGGGATAAGAAGCAACCGTTTTTTCAATCATTTTTCGAATAAACTCTTCGTTTAGATTCATTTTATTGAGCAAGAATGGAAGGACGTTTTCATCAACCTTGAAAATACCTTGAAAAATATGTCCATTTTCAATGAGTTGTTGCTCATTCATCATGGCAATCTGTTGTGCTTCTTGCAGGGCCTGCTGAGAGCGTATTGTCAACTTACTTAAATCCATACAGCGTATTTGATCTGTTCTAGATCAAAATTAAGGCCTAAAGATCGATTTAGGTTAGAAAATTAATGTAATACATTGATAAACAAAGGATTAATGAATGATTGAGGAGTTTTTGTGTTCTGATAAAATGTCAGATTAACTTTAAATCACTGACTAAACGGCATAAAAAAATCCGAAAATAATTTTTCGGATTTTCTTGGTTTCGTTTAGTTATTCCGTTCGCCCGGAAAACCGGGGATTATACAACTTTTCCGCCTTTCAGGGAATCTTGTAATGTCTTTAATCTTTTCCAATTGCCACTGGATGCTAATTTCGCCTGTCTTGGCCAAGTCTTTGGGTCATGCATTTTATAGCGAGATCCTGCTTCCAATAGAATTTTCTTCAATTTGGTAGGTGTTGAGCTGGCTAGATCATCATACGATTTGATCCCAGCGCTATTGAATATTTGCTCAATCTTTGGTCCAATACCTTCAATTTTTTTGAGGTCATCTTTTTTGTTAGACTTCTTCGCAGGACTTGCTTTTGCCGTTGTTTTCTTTACGGCCGGCTTCGCTTTTGCTTTAGCTTCTTTGGGCTTTGAACTTTTACTAACCTTTGCAGTTGTCGCGAGGGATGGTTTTGCTGAGCTGGATACTGCTGTTGCTGTAGACTTGCTCAATGTTACTGCGCTTTCGCCATTTCCAGTAGATCCGGTTAGGGGTTTTACACTTGGTGCGCTGAATGTGGGCTTCACTTTTTTTGCCTTTTGCAATTCAGCGCGCAAAAAAGAATTGCTGTCTTCCAGGGACTTGATCTTTGAGTTATACGAAGCGATTTCATCTGTCAATTTGAATTTTTCAGACTCATTATTCATGTAAAGCTTCTTCCATTTATTGCCAATAAAAAGCCGCATTAAATAACCTAAGAGAAAGGCAACTGCGAGCAAAGACAAAATTTCTAAGGTAGATCCTGCGAGTGTAGTTCCGTCTAACATAACGTAATTGTTTAGTAATTCAATTTAATTTCGACTCGTCTGTTCTTAGCTCGCCCATCTTCGGTGTCATTTTCCGCTACCGGTCGATACTCTCCATACGATTTAATTTCAATTTGGTTCGGATTACAACCTTGGTCAACCAAATAATTCTGCACGGCCTGAGCGCGATGTAGTCCCATATAATAGTTGTTTTTTGGACTTCCGAGGTGGTCTGTGTATCCAGTGGCGTTGATGCTTTTATATTTATCTGCGAGCAGATCGGTTGCTATATTGTCTAAATAGGAGTTGATTTGAGCATCTAATGTGGGACTTTCAGAGTTTTCGGGAAAATAGATCATTGTTAAATCTCCAATGGATTCAACACGGGAGTTAATTTGTTTACCCGTTTTTTTATTATAGCTCAGAAAAAATGTACTTGGAGAATCAGGATTGAAAGATTCTGGACGAATGAGTTTCGTGTCTTGATTCACGAGAACGGGGTTTTTCAGAACTATGGACAAAATATCTTTAGCCTTGATGGCTCTTTTTTCCGCAAGAAAGGAGCCCAATGAATCTTGATTCTCGCTTTCCAAATAATGTCCTTGAATAATCAATGTGTCTTTATCGTCAAGATCATCAAAATTTAAGCTAATAAATGAAGCAACGCTGTCCAAAAAAGCCGAATCACTTCCTATGAAAAATGAAATTCCATTTGGATTACTTAACGTTCCTTGTTTTAAACCATCAAGATATTTCGTCATAGATTCTTCAAGGTCGGCAGGTTCAAAAGAAGCTGCAATCAATGCTTTTTCGTCATCATTTTCAGGTTCTCCTTTTTCTTTGTCTTCATTTTCGGAATTTGGGCCAGAAGTTGTTTCTATAAATTGCTCAGAAGCATCTAAACACAATCCTTTGATCTTGCAGTTATAGTACCAAACTGAAAATACGCACCATGCGAAAAAGAGAATCAATATGAGAAAAGCCCTTGCAGTCATTAGGATTTATGCTCTTTGAATGTAAAGAAAAAAAGTGAAAAAGCAAGATTTGTAGACGCATCTATGTACCTTGTCCTTCTAAAATTATTCACACGATGAATAGACTTTATTTCTTTTCGCTTTTTCTACTCATTGCGTCTTGGCACTTTGCTTGCCAAGGTGAAAAATCCAATATAGAAAATGGAAAAAATGCTTCAGGGAGTATCGAACTAAGAGAAGGAAGTATAGCGGATTTTTCGGATTCTTTGTTGACCGTGGCCTTCTATAATGTTGAAAACCTTTTTGATATATATGATGATCCAAAGACCAACGATAATCAGTTTTTACCTTCTTCTGAGAAAGAATGGACTGCCGAGCGTTATGGAGAAAAATTGAAAAATTTGGCTAAAGTATTTTCTGCCATAGAAGCACATGCGAGTGATTCTCCTGATTTGATTGGACTTGTTGAGATAGAGAACGAACAAGTGATTAAAGATCTTATTGGACAATTTAATCCATCGGATGCTTCCTACAAAATTGTTCATGAAGACAGCCCAGATGAACGTGGAATTGATGTTGGATTTGTATATAATGAAAATGTTTTTACTTATTTGAGTCATGAGAATATACGCGTTTATTTCGAGCAAGATCCAAAGGTGAAGACTCGTGATATCCTCTATATCAGGGGGAGTGTTAATGGAGAAGTATTACATGTCTTTGTGAATCATTGGTCGAGTCGAAGAGATGGGGAGAAAGAGACCGAATTTAAGCGTTTGGCCTGTGCGCGAATGGTTAAGCAAAAGATCTTCGCAATTCAAAAGGAAAATGCGGAAGCCAACATCTTACTAATGGGTGATTTCAATGATTATCCTAATAACAATAGTTTAGTCAATGTTATTGGTGCAAACAATTCCAATTCGGGTAATTCCTTCTTTAACTTGGCAAGCGCAATACACGAAAGGGGAGAAGGCACGTATAATTATCGCGGCAAATGGGGAATGCTCGATCAAATGATCTTATCTGATGCCTTGAAGAATGACGCAAGATTTCAATTGTCGACTGATGAACTTTATATTTTGAAGGAGGAATGGATGCTTTATCAGCACCCTAAATACAAAGATTTCCGGCCCAACAGATCTTATGGAGGACCAAATTATTATGGTGGCTATTCAGATCACTTACCTGTATATATTCAATTCAATTTGAACTTCTAGCTCTCATAATGAAATAAATCAAAGTTGCTATAGACCCAATGGCTGCCACCAAATAAGTACGCGCGGCCCATTTTAATGCATCCTTAGCACCTTTATATTCCTGTTCAGTAACCATATTGCGTTCTGTCATCCAAGCCAATGCACGATTACTTGCATCGTATTCAACAGGAAGTGTAACCAGAGAAAACAAGGTTGAAATGGCAAACAACCCAATGGCAAAATAAAATACTACAGGAGTTTCGAATTGAGCAAGAACAATTAATCCTCCGATTAGAGCAATGTTAAAAAATCGCGAACTCAGATTGACTGCTGGAACCAATTTTGATCGCATAGTTAGCCATTTATATGCTGTAGCATGTTGGACTGCATGTCCAACTTCATGAGCTGCAACCGCTGCTGCTGAAGCATTGACTTGAT
This sequence comes from Bacteroidota bacterium, assembly GCA_039028335.1. GTDB lineage: Bacteria > Bacteroidota > Bacteroidia > Flavobacteriales_D > JABDKJ01 > JABDKJ01. The sequence continues at coordinate 8,486 of JBCCIF010000075.1, read as the reverse complement.
GATAAACGACTTCACTCAGGTTGACTGTTTTATTCACTGGATTATAGTGGTCGGTTAACTGTCCCTTGACGGATTTGACCTCCACGTCTGTAATCCCATGATCAGCTAACATCTTCTCAGCAATTTGTTTTCCACTCAAGCCATTTTGCAATTGAAAAGAAGAATAGTGTTTGAATTTTGAACGTAACCGACTTCCTACCAATGCGCTGATAGCGCCTAAAACACCTGCTAGTAGTATATATCCTGTACCCATATAATTTTGAATTCGCTATAAATATAGAGACTTTCTTTGTTGAGAAAGGTCACACTATTCAGGTTATAGTTTAGTTTAAAGGAATGAACTCTTAATTATTCATGATTACTATTTTCCGGAAAACAGGAATGTATCTCACTCGAATTTACTTCATCCTTGCTCGAGATTGTGTTCAGATGCTGAATATACTGGACTTCAATCCTGAGTGTATATATTGAAAGAAGCAGATCAAGAGCTTTGCTCTTCACAAAAAAATTAGAGGTTCACAACAAGTTCTTGTTGGCAGTAAACGCCAAATGCTCGTCCCCTGAATTCTTGATTGAGGTAGGGATTATTTTTTGATTTTGATTTTGACTTCTCTGCGCTAAGATTAAATGCTGCATTAGGCTGAAAGAAGGTTAAATTTGCATCAAAACCTTCTTCAATTTTCAATGGATTTAAGTTCAGAATCTCGCGTGGAAAGCAACTTAATTTTTTAACGATTAATTCGAGATCTAAATCAATACTTAGTAATAAAGGAAAAACACATTCAATCGCCCCTATACCAAACTCGGCATATTCATATTCGAGGTCTTTTTTCTCAATATTTACAGGAATATGATCTGAACAAATGGCGTCTATTGTGCCATTTTTAATTCCCGCTATTAGCGCTTTTCGGTCCGCTTCACCTCTAGCTGGAGGATATATTTTTTTATTGCTATCAAAGTCCTTTACATTTTCTTCGTTCAAAATGAGATTGTGTACATAAACATCAGCACTGACATTGAGTTTGTCTTTTTTCGCTTTTTTGATCAAGGCAACACCTTCTTTACTGCTCAAACCAGAAAAATGCATCCTACCACCAGAATATTTTAGTAAGTCTAAATCTCGTTGTATCCGTAGTGTTTCAGCCAAGACAGGTATTCCTTTCATTCCGAGAGAGGCGCTTGTTGGGCCTTCATGGACTTGCCCTTTACCAGCAATTGAAGGATCTATTGGCGAACTTATAATTAAGCCTTTGAATGCTTTGGTGTATTCCAATGCTTTTAGCATTAATCCGCTGTTTACATTCAAGTGAAAATCGCTAAAGCCTCGTGCGCCATTGCAGTGCATATCGTACATTTCTGAAATGACTTTGCCTTCAGCATTCTGGCTTAAAGATCCGAGCGGATAGAGGGAAAAGTTTAGATCTTTTGATTTGTTGATGAGAAATTCAACCTGACTACTTGTACTGGTAATTGGATTGAGAAAAGGTGTATGTGCCGCTCCTGTGAACCCTCCGGATTTAGCCGCTTCGATGCCGCTTTTCAAGTCTTCCTTGTGTTCAAACCCAGGTTGGCAAAAATTTGTTTTCAAGTCCAACCATCCAGGAGAGACTGCCAAATCTTTTGCTTCAATTTGTTTGACTTTACTGCTTATTTTTGATGAGATCTTCTGAATTTTTCCATTTTGAATCAGAAGGTCCTTTTTCTTGCCATTGTATTGCGAGGCAGGATCTACAATCTTGGCATTTTTTATAAGGAGATCCATTTAAATGTGAATGCGAATTAAGATTATTTCAATTGCAAGCATGAGAAGGGCCAAAAGGACAAAGTATTTCCAATACTGTGTTCCTTCACTTAAATTTTCAATACTATTACTCAGATCTTTTGTGTTTTTATTAATGATCTGAAATTTTTGAATACCAGAGGCCTTAATCTTTTCTTCTAAGTCTGCATTTTCATAGTAACTTAAATCTGACTCATCTCTTGCATAGTTGAATGAAATTGAACCTATCTTTTCTTCATTCTGTTTGACTTCATAATTAGCTGCAGTCTGAATTTGGTTTTGAAAAAAATAAGCCGTTTTATTTCCGTTCATTCCTCTTTCAGGAATAACGTCATAACTAGTGAGTGGATCGATCATATGAATAACTGATTCGCCCATTGACTCAGCTTTTATTTCATCAGTAAAATTGTCTTTCCCAATTGTAAAAAATAGCTTTCCTTGCTTTTGGCTTAATTCAGCCATTCGCAATAAAACAGTGACAAAGAGTGCATGTTTTTGAAAATTACTGAAAGAATCGTCTGGGGCGGCAGCACAAGAATAAACTTTCCCTTGACCGCTATCATAGGCAGAAAGAAAGCTTGATCCATCCTGCATACTCAGAAGAACTTGTTCGCTGCTTTTGTTTCTCTTTTTAATCGGATAAAATTGATCAACTGAAGGCAGATTTACGTTCTTGGGAATTTTATCAAACACTCCTGAAAACAATGGGTTTTCTAATAAAATATCACTCACCTTAAGGCTGTTTGACGTTTTTTCCGAAAGCGCATTTGCACCAAGATTCAAGAGCATTTCATTGGTGCTTTTAAGATCCAGATTTAAGCCAGGTAGATGCAGTAAACTTCCTCCATTGGTACAGAATTTATTTAACTCCTGAATCAGTCCTGAACTCATACTGTTCAATTTATTGACGATGATAAAATCAACCTCATCAAATTGAGCATAGTCAATTCTGTTCTCAAGAAATGTTTTCACCTCAAACAAATCATCATCGCTAAAGACCTTTAGAGGATAATTTGCGTTTTCGTCTTCACTTATAATCAAGACATTTATTTTTTCTTTGACTTCAAAACTGAAATAGAATTGGTCATCATAAACGATCGGATAATCATCAATTGAAACTTCTCCAGCCATTATACCCGATTCACTATTTCGAAAATACAAAGAGGTGTCAGCAGCTGTTCCAGCTTGGATATCAAGACTACTTATTGCTTTTTGAACACCGTTAATCGTTAAATTCAAAGACAGGTTCTCAAGATTCTCGTCAGAATCATTGATCACCCTTACTGTTAATTTTTCGTTTTGATTCAGTTGCCTTACTGGCGATTCAAACCATAGGCTGTCAATGTATACGTTAGGGCTTTTATTTGCTTCTATAGGAATGAAATTATATCTGATCAAAGAATCCGGGCTGACTTTTTCTGATCCAATAGCGGTTTTCTGAAAATCGGAAATGAGAAATGCTCTTTTTCCCAAGGCATCAGAGTCAAGAAGTATGTCCTGCTGACGGCTGATAACTTCAGCTATTTTTTTCGTATTTGCACTAATTTCGATTTCATTGACTTGCTCAATAAATTCTTCTCGATTAAAAAGTCTTTGATGTCTTCCCTCAAAATCATTTGTCAAAATCTGAAAAAGATCACTTTGCTCATAAGAATTTGCAATTGCTACGGCCTTATCTTTAGATTGTTGCAATAAATTGCCTTCCGAATTGAGGGCATCCATGCTGAATGAATTATCAACGTAAATCGAAATTGCTTTTTGTCCAGCAATATTTTCTACATGGTCAGCTGGGATAAAAGGTTGAGCAAATGCAAAAACCAAGGCAGAAATGGCCAAGATTCTTGAAAGCAGAATGAGAAGATGTTTTAAATTTCTTTTGGATTGTGTCTCTTCTTTTACCTCTTTAATCATTCTCACATTTGAGAATTTAACCTTCTTAAAACGTCTAAAACTAAAAAGATGAATGATGATCGGAATAGCGATCGCTACAAGAGCCCACAGAAATTCAGGATACAGAAATTTCATCAAGGCGCAAATATAGTATCAATATTTACAGAACGATAGGACAGAGTATAAATAAATTACTTCTCAGCTTCTGTAGTTAACTCAATGAAGTGGTCAATCTTGTCATTGTCGATTGTGACTGCTAAATTGTAATGTGCTATTTGCCATTTAGAGTCAATATATTCGATAACCCCAGAACCTCTGCAATTGCCCATCCAGGTGTCCAATTGTTCTTCAAACCAAGCTGTTTTGCCGCTTTGTCCAAAGTAGATTTGCCTGTCAAATGGATTGAAGGCCCAGGCAGTATCTCTTTCAGTAAAATACTTCATGCCCCAATCCATAAATTCTTCTTTAGTCCATCTTTCGGTTTTATCCGTTCCCAAATAAATTCCCTCATTTTTTATGCTTCCAAAGAATACATCTTCATCAGCCACAGCGGCAGCTTGATGCCAATCATCCAAGAGCCTGTTGATTAATTGCTTTGCAATTTCTTTATCGAATTGCTGTGTCTCTTCTTGTTCTACTTGACAAGAAAAAAGGAGAACTACTATGACTAAATATCTCATGGTTGATTGATCTTTTTTAAATAGCGGTGAAAGGCGTATTGTGCGCGTACTTTGTTTTTCGAATTTGATTTTTTGTATCTATTTTTTTGCTCTTTATCGATAACTCTCGCTTTAACATTATCTTTCCATTGAATTCTTAAGAAATCTCTCAATACTTTTTTGGCTTCTTTTTCTAAGATGGGAAAAGCCACTTCGACTCTCCGACTCAGATTTCTAGTCATTAAATCAGCAGAAGAAAGATAAATTTCAGGACTACCTCCATTATTGAATTCAAATATTCTCGAATGTTCCAAAAAGCGATCTACTATGCTTATGACCTTGATATTTCTGCTCATTCCTTTTACACCGGGAATAAGACAACAAAGTCCGCGAACAATTAATTTAATTTTCACTCCTGCTTCGCTAGCATCATATAACTTTCTGATCATAATCTTGTCCTCAAGGCTATTCATCTTGAAAAAGAGTTCAGCCTTTTTGCCTTCATTAGCATATCGAATTTCTCGATCTATTAAATCTTCAATTCGATTTCTTAAATGATTAGGGGCGACAAGGAGATGATTAAAGGAAAAGTTCTTATTTGGATTTTCTAGATATTCAAAAACCCTTTTTACTTCTTTACCAATTTCTTGATTGGCTGTAAAATATCCTTGATCAGAATATATTTTTGCAGTTTTTTCATTGAAGTTACCTGTGCTCAAGAATGAGTAATAATGTTTCTTTTCATTATTCAATCTTTCAACCAATAGCAATTTAGTATGCACCTTCAATTTCCGAATGCTGTAGAGAACTCTGGCACCGGCTTGTGTTAAGCGATTGCCCCAATAAATATTTGAAGCCTCATCAAAACGAGCTTGTACTTCATCAAATACGGTCACAGCAATGCCCGCCTTCGCGGCCTTTTCTAAAGTTGCGCAAATTTTGGAATCTCTTGCGACACGATAGAGTGTGATCGAAATAGATTTCACATTTTTATCCGCGACAGCCTTATTTAAGAAATTGACGACATACTTATAATCCTGAAATGGAAAGTGCAAGAGCACATCTTTTTTATCAATTACTTTAAAATAATTGTTCTTTCCTGTAAATTCTTTGCTTTTCAATTCTTCCAATTCACTATAAGAATGCTGTGGCATATTTGGGAAAGGAAAGGCCATGAAGTTGTGAAAATTGTGATACCTACCTCCTGGTAATAATTCTTGCTTTTTAAGATTGTAACATTCTACCAGTCGATTGATTGTCGAAGCTGGCATTTCTTCATCGTACTGAAAGCGAGTCGGGACACCGGTCATCCTTTTATCTAGGCTCCTTTTTATTTTTTCCAGTATGGTACCTCCAAACTCATCGTCTAAATGAAGATCAGCATCTCTTGAAATTTTAATTACGTTTATGGAGACTATTTCTTCCTTTTTAAGCATCGAAGAGCAATAGTATCTTACAATGTCTTCAAGTTGAACGACAATCAATCCTTCCTCGGAAGGAATTTCAATAAATCTTCCAAACTTGTCATGAGGAATTTTGAGCAAGTATATTTTCCTTAAAAAGCCTTTTACCAAAGTGCTAACGACAAAATAAATTACTCGGTTTTCAATGAAAGGAGCATTGCCTTTGGAAATGAGCTTAGCTTTCAAATGGGGTTCCACTTCTCTTTTGAAGAATTCAAATACGTAGTCCTTTTGTTTCCGATTTAATTCACCCACATTACATAGATGAATATTGTTTTTTTTAAGTTCTGGATAAATTTGAGTCCTAAAGATTTTCCTGAATAGCGCTTGATTTTCATAAACGCGCTGATGGATGCTTTCTAGAATGCGCTTCGGGTTCAATGCAAATTCGTGCTTCAAGTTTTTCTTCAGCCTCAATAATGATTGATGATGTGAAACCCTTACCCTGTAGAATTCGTCCAAATTTGAAGAATATATGGCTAAGAACTTCAGCCGCTCAAACAATGGAACTTTCTTGTCCGCAGCTTCCTGCAATACCCGTTCATTAAACGACAACCAGCTCGATTCTCTTTCAAAATATCTGTAGTACTCCATTCACTTAATCCTTCTAATTGCTTGTAATTAATGACTTTATGCTAAGAAAGTAAATTCTCTTTAAATTCAGGCATATCAAAAAGTGAATCGAAAAAGCTTAACATGAAAGATCAAAACAATTTCAATTGAGACTGCGATTTTTTTTCAAAAACATCGAAGTTAATTGGCTGTCTTTCAGTGTTTTGAAAATATTTTTGTCGGGCTATTTTAAATAGTCCGCTGACATGTTCAGCAAATGCTCCTTCTCCCTTCATTCTTTTATTCCAACGGCTTTCATTTAATTTTCCCGATCGTGTATCTCTTATTAAGTGTAGTATTCTATTTGCTTTAAGCGGCATGGCTTTTTGGACCCAATCAGTAAAAATTGAGCCAATTTGTCCATTGAGACGAAGCATTATGTAGGCAATAGAATGTGCACCATACTCAGAAACCGTTTTGGCTAACTCCAAAATTTCTTCGCTATTTAAACCGGGGATTATAGGTGCCATATTAACATTTACTTTTATCCCTGCTTTGCTCAGTTCTTCTAAAGTTTTTAGTCTTTGCTTTACGGATGCAGTCCGCGGTTCCAATAATCTTCTTGTTTCTTCTTTTAAGCTGGTAATTGAGAGTGTGACACGAAGGAGATTTTGATCATTTAGAGATGATAAAAGATCGATATCTCGCTTGATGAGACTGTTTTTAGTTATGATGCCTACAGGATGTTTTTTTTCTTCAAAAACTTCTAGAAGAGATCGTGTAATTTTCAATTTTCTTTCAATTGGCTGATAGCAGTCTGTGTTTCCAGATAGCATGACTAATGCAGCTTTCCAATTTTTTTTCTCTAATTCATTCCTTAAAAGATGAGCTGCATTCCTCTTTACCAATATTTTTTTTTCAAAGTCCAGTCCGGATCCATAGCCCCAATACTGGTGAGAGTTTCTGGCGTAACAATAGACACATCCGTGTTCGCAGCCTTGATAGGGATTTATGGAATAATTAAATGGGACATCTGGACTGTCAACTTTGGTAATAATCGTCTTGGGCTCTACATTGATATAGTCTGTTTTTGCATTCTTCCACTTTTCATTATTTAGCCTGCAAAACTCTTTGAATGCTTCTTCTACCACAATTTCTTCTTTAGCGAATTTGTTATGTGGATTGATTTGTGCTCCTCTTCCTTTTTCCAATTGATAGTCGAATTTTTCGTCAAACGGTTACATTTAATTTTAAGTAAAAAAAACGCATTGGCCTATTGAATTGCACTTATATTTAGACCTGAATGTTTGCAATAGTTGATATAGAAACAACGGGCTCTTTTGCAAAAGGAGATGGGATTACTGAAATAGCAGCAGTATTGAGCGATGGTAAAAAGATCCTAGATGAATTTCAAACGCTAATCAATCCTAATCAAGAGATTCCGGCATTCATTACATCTTTAACGGGGATCAACAATGAAATGGTGGTGGATGCCCCATATTTTGAAGAGATCAGCAAAGAATTATTTGATTTTCTGGATGGTCATATTTTTGTAGCGCACAATGTTCAGTTCGATTATAATTTCATAAGGGCTGCATTCGAGAAAGAGGGAATCGTTTATAGTTCAAAACGCTTATGCACCGTCAGATTGTCGAGAAAAATAATTGCAGATTCTAAGGGCTATAGTTTAAGTAAAATCACAAATTTCTTGGGAATTACTAATGCATCGCCACACAGGGCAATGGGCGATGCGCGAGCGACTGCAGAACTCTTTCACGAATTAATGAGCAGAGATGATGTCGGTTTGATAGAATCCTATCTCAAAAGCAATAGCCATGAAACTATTTTGCCCCTTCAATTAGATAAAAAAGACTTTACTTCTTTGCCTCATCTTCCTGGGGTCTATTTTTTCTCAGATTCAAAAGGCAAAATTATTTATATCGGTAAAGCGAAGAATCTGAAGAAAAGAGTATCCAGCCATTTTTCTGGGACACCTAATAATAAAAGAAGGCATTTTTTTCATACTGAAATTGCTAAGATTCAATTTGAGCTTTCAGGTTGCGAACTTTTATTGTTATGGCTACGGAAGGACAAGAAGCAATTCTTTTCAAGTAAACAATGAAGGAAAAATTGACATCGTAT
>JBCCIF010000074.1:0-14998 GCA_039028335.1 Bacteroidota bacterium | reverse complement strand
TCTAAGTAATCATCGTGTTCCATTCATCTTGAATTTAGGTTAAAAATAGAAATTAATCTTTATAGATTTTCTAGAATAAAATTTGTCATTTTATTGAATAAATGAAGGCGTGTGGTTCCCCCGTATATACCGTGATTTCTATCTGGATATATAAATAGGTCAAATTCTTTATTCGCTGCAACAAGGGCATTTATCATTTCCATCGTGTTTTGATAGTGCACATTGTCATCAGCCGATCCATGGACGAGCAAAAATGCTCCTTCTAGCTTGTCCACATGGTTAATAGGAGAATTGTCTTCGTATCCCGCATCATTTTCTTGAGGGGTGCGCATAAAACGTTCGGTGTAAATGGTATCGTAATATTTCCAATTCGTCACAGGAGCCACAGCTATGCCCATTTTGAAATGATCTGCGCCCTGAGTTATTAAATGCGAAGCCATGAATCCACCATAAGACCAGCCTTGAACTCCAATTCGTTCACCATCTACATAGGGGAGAGAAGCTAAATATTTGGCCGTTTCAATTTGATCAAGCGTTTCCAATTTACCCAGTTGCAAGTAGGTCGAATTCTTAAAGTCTCTGCCGCGATATAATGTTCCTCTGTTGTCAACAGAAACAACGATATACCCTTTCTGAGCAATCATCTGATGCCAGTACAAATTTCTGCCTCCCCATCCGTTGCTCACAGTGTTATGGCCAGGCCCGCCATAAATAGTCAGAAATACAGGATATTTTTTGGAAGCATCAAAATTAGGTGGTTTAATCATCCAACCTTTAAGATTGACATTCTCTGAAGTGTTGAATTCGAAGAATTCTTTTGTTTGAAAATCGTATTTCGAAATCGTTTCTTTCAAGCCTTCATTATCTTCCAATACACGAATCAACTTTCCACTCGAATTATGCAGACTTATGAAATATGGAGTATTGGCGTCAGAGTGATAATTGATGTAATATTGATAGGAGCTCGAAAAGTTGGCATCGTTTTGTCCTGCCTTTGCAGAAAGTTTCTTTTTCCCCTTTCCATTGAGGCCTACAGAATATACCTGTTTTTCTTCGGGGCCATTTTCTGCGGAAGTGTAATATATTTTTTTTCGTTTTTCATCGTATCCAATGAAATCGATGACATCCCATGATCCTGATGTAATTTGTTTTTTGGCATTTCCCTGCATATCAAACTGGTAGATATGATTGTATCCATCTCTATCGCTATTCCACAAGAAACATGAATTATCTTCTAAAAAGATCAGGTTATCATTAATCTCAATATAGTGAGGATGCTTTTCTTCAAAGATTACCTGAGGGCGGATACTTCCTCTCTGGGCTTGATCAGTATTGAATCGCAGAAACTCTAGGTGATTTTGATGTCTGTTCATTCGCATCACACATAGCTCTGTCGCCTTATTCATCCATTTTATTCTCGGAATGTAATATTCAGTGCCAGTGGAACAATCTGCTAAAACACTTTCTCCTTTTTCAAGATTATAAATCCACACTTCATTCGTGGCGTTTTCTTCTCCTGCTTTGGGATACTTGAAGGTATATTGATCGGGATAGAGATCTCCGTACATGGCCATTTGGAATTCTTTCACACTGCTTTCATCAAATTTGTAATAAGCAATGTGCTTTCCATCAGGAGACCATTCAAATCCTTTGTCAAATCCAAATTCTTCTTCATTTACCCAATCCGTTGCACCATTAATGATTTCATTCGTCTTGCCGTCAGAACTTATTTGTATATCGCCTCTTCGAACAAAATCGGTATAATATAAATTGTTAGCTCGAACAAAGGCAACTTTATTGCCTTTTGGTGAGAAATCCGCAAGCCGTTGTTTGCCCAAAGAAAAATCGGTAATGGGTTTTAAAGATTTATTCGAGATATTATAAACGTAGTAGTTTGCTTTAGAAGAATGACGATAAATGCTTTCTTGATCTGTTGCCAACAGTAATTGGCTTTCATCTGCACTGAACTCGTATGCATCTACATTAATCTTTGGTTCCATTTCAGAAGAATCAAATAAGGTAGCTACTTTTTCTCCAGATTTGTAAGCGTATTTGTTAATTTGAACAGCACCGCTTCTTCTATCAAAATCCAATTGGGTATAGTGCAATCCATCATTCATGGATTCTAAACCACTTACATAACCCATTCTAAACTCTCCGCTGTACCAAATTAATTCATTTGTTAGCTCTTCTTGAGCATAAAAGTGAACAGAAAAACAGATGAAAAGGTAAAAAAGAAGAATCCTCATAGGTTAACAATTGATGGCGAAAAGTACGGAATAAAATTCAAAATGGATTTTGTCTGCTTGTGCATTACACGATTTTTAAAAAACCTTGGTTCATCTTTGCATTTAAAATTGAGTTAATAGATGAAATTATGGCTTGTATAGAATTAAAAGCCCACTTCATCTAAGAAAGATGAAGGGTTTAACATCTTGAAAAACAGGTGTTTAAAACTTATTAACTAAAGCGTGAAATAAAAACTCTCTAGTGCTGGCATCGCATTTTTATTTTTTCTATTTTAGTATCGAGAATTTTGGTCTAACCAAACTGAAATGTATCCAAAGGTGTTACTGCCTTTACCCTGTTTCTATTTAGTATTAATTTACTGAAAACATTTCTTAAAAAGATTAAAATTCTTGAGATCAATACGATGATCTCTTACGTTATTCTGTTTCATAGCCCTGAAAACCCTCTTTTGGAGGGTTTTTTGGTTTTCTGTCAGTCCTCTTCCTTGAAAAATGCGATATATGAACGATGTACCAGATGTATGTTCGAATAATAATGGTGAAGAATATCAAAATAGGAATAGCCCTTTTTTGACATTACCATAGCGCCTTCTTGACATAGACCTACTCCATGGCCAAATCCTCTTCCAACAAAAATCGATTCGCGATTGTCTGAACTGATTTTAAAGAAATTCGAGTTTAACTTTAAGTCTTTTCGAATTTCCTTGGTCAAAAGTTGCTTCCCATTTACTTCTAGAATACTTAAACGCTCTTTAGGATGAATTTCTTTGATGGTCTCAATTTCTTCAGCATTCAAGTTGTATTTTTCTTTGAAAATTTTCTCAAATTTCTTAATGCCAAAGCTTTTTTGCCATTGTGCATGTTTTGAATGAATGCAGAAAGTGTCTTTGACACTTCTTAAATAACTAACTTTTTTGGACCATACTTCTTCGGAGTTTACTGTTTGTCCTCCGCAATTCGAATGATAAGTCGCATGGATAAGGTTGATTTGAGAATCTACAATAACCACAGACTCCGTTTCTTCGACTGCTTGATCGATTTCAGGATTGAATCGCGCCATGCCTTTATAAGCTTGACAATGGACCTGGTCACAAAGGTGAAATCCTTCTTGACTGTGCTTTTCTAAATTGCTTAATGTCCATGTACGAGAAATTATGGCCTGTGTCTTGTAATATTCCAAATTTTGGTCTTTTCCCGACTCGGATTCCACAACTCCGGTAAGATAATCCTCCAACTCTATTATATTGATCAAGCTCAAATTCCCATTTTTAACAGAAATCTCGAGCTTACCCTCATAAACGGACTCTAAAATTTGATTTCCCGTTGATCGCAAAGAAAAATTACTCTGCCAGTGATCAGAAGAAATCAGCACTTTCTTTCCAAAGTTTGTTCCTTCTATATAGATCCCGCCATTAAAAACCTTAATTTTTTTCCAATGATTCTCTGGAAAAGAAATGGTTTTATGATTGGCAAAGTGTGCGGAATGTCTCGCCTTGAATTCTACCTTTTCGAGATGATGGGTGTTGAATAGAGAAACTCTGATTTCCTCAGCCAATCCTTCGGTACAGACAAAAAGCAGGATATAGAATAGAATTCTCCTCAACAGATCAAAAATAGGTGGATAGCTATTTCAAGATACTTTAGGAATTCATACTTTTTAACATCAATTCAGCAGTAAGTTTAGATGCACCTTGACTACCTAAAATTTCCTTAAGGCGCCCGTATAATTCTTTCTGCCGATGATAGTTTTCAGTTTTTTCTAATAACTCGAATTCCCTCAAAATATTCTCAGAAGTGCAGTCTTTTTGAATCAATTCGGTGACAACAGCTTCGTCCATAATCAGGTTAACTAAAGAGATAAATTTTAAGTCAATTAGGTTTTTGGCAATAAGGTAGGAAAGATAATTACCCTTATAGCAAACCACTTGTGGGACCTCGAACAAAGCTGTTTCTAGGGTTGCTGTGCCAGAAGTTACCAATGCGATCTTTGCGCTTTTCAAGAGAGAATAGGTCTGATTTCGTACAAATTTCACATTTCGTTTTTGGACTATTGAATCGTAAAATTCTATATCCAATGAAGGGGCCATGGCTATCATGACTTCATAATCAATCTTGTCCTTAATAGCATCTAGCATTAAGGGGAGCATTTTGGCAACCTCTTGTTTCCTGCTTCCAGGTAAAAGTGCAATAATGTTTTTGTCTGCCTGGATATGATCAAATTCATTTTTTTGAATCTCATCTAGAAGTGGATGCCCTACGTAATCGACTTCCATTCCAAATTTTGCATAAAACGATTTTTCAAAAGGAAGTATGGTATATAAGCGATCTACCGTTTTCTTCAACTTAAAAACACGGTTTTTCTTCCATGCCCAAACCTGTGGACTGATATAATAATAAACACGCATTCCTTTGGCCTTTGCCCATTTAGCAATGCGCATATTGAACCCAGGATAATCGATCAAGATTAGGGCATCGGGATGAAAATCAGAGATTTGCTTTTTGCAAAGTTTGATGTTCCTGAGAATAGTTTTAATGTTCAAGAGTACTTCTATGAAGCCCATGAATGCCAATTCTCGATAGTGCTTTTTGAGAACTGCACCCTCATGCTTCATTTTATCTCCTCCCCAGCATTGAATTGAACATTCTTTATTCAATTTTTTAAACTCGTGTATGAGATTAGCGCCATGCATATCTCCGGAAGCCTCTCCAGCTATGACAAACAATTTATTCAAAACAGAAAAAGCGAAGATATAACGCCTAAAATGGCCATAAATAGAATTCCTTTAGCCGTATTATAGAAGCCTTTACGCATACAATAAAAGAAGGGCAATGCGCTAAAAGCAATGGCTATGGTAACGAAAAAAAGGCGATGATTGCCACCACCTCCTCGTATTACATTTTCAATAAAGGTTTTAAAGTTGACGAGGTCATTTGAACTGGCATTAAAGTAGAGAAGTGCGTTGACAAAAATCCAACAGCAAAAAGCCCCCAAAATAACTGCACAAAGTCCAATTAGTATTCCCCACATAAAATGAAAATTGAACTTCATAAATTCCAATTATTAAGTTCGGATATTTCATTATGTGCGGTCATGTCAAACTGTGTAGGAACAACAGAAACATAATTATTTTCTAATGCCCAAGAATCGGTGTCTTCTCCCTTATCCAGATTTTTGAAAGAACCGGCTAGCCAATAGTAAGGCCTTCGAAAAGTATCTTCTCTTTTCTCAAAGTCATCTTGCCATTGACCTAAGCCCTGACGGCAAATACGGATGCCTTTAATCTCATTGCTTTTCCCTTTTGGAATATTTACATTTAAACAAATTCCGGGACGCATTCCGTTTTGAAATTGCTCTTCTATGATTTTTGATGCAATCTCTTTGGAAGCGTCAAAGTCGGCATCTGGTCCATACTCTAAAAGAGAAAAACCTATTGAAGGCACTTTTTCTACTGCTCCTTCCACAGCGGCAGACATGGTCCCAGAATAAATGACATTTATTGAATGATTGGCACCGTGATTAATTCCAGAGAGTAAAAGGTCAGGCTTGCGGCTTAAAATGCCATAAATACCCATTTTGACACAATCTACGGGTGTCCCAGTACAGGTATAGGCCTCAATGCTTCCAAATTTTCTGTATTCTTGAATCCTGAGTGGCTCATTAATAGTGATTGCATGTCCCATGCCACTTTGAGGCTTATCAGGAGCAACTACAATCACCTCGCCAAAGTTCTGTGCAACCTCAATCAAACTCTCTATTCCCTTGGAATAAATGCTGTCATCATTGGTCACTAGGATGAGAGGTTTCTTGTTCATATCATTTTCAACAAAACTAAAATTATGGAACATAAATTGTTAATCTCGAGTACAAAACTTTGAAAATGATCGTTTTTAATTCTAAATCGAGATGTATGAAAGTGTTCAGTGTTTTTTCATTCTTCATTTTATTGGCTAGTTCTAGCTTTGCACAAGAAGCAATTGATGACTTTTTTGCAATGTATGAAGAAGGTGAATACGAAAAGGTGATAAAGAAAATGGACGATTTAATTTTTGATCCAGGTTCGTATAAGATTTATAAATTAAAAGGAGATTGTCATCATAAAGTAGAGGAGTTCGAGCAGGCAATTGAAAATTATAATCTGGCAGAATCCTTTGATAAGGGCAATTCAGAATTATATGTTCATCGAGGTGCAGCTTTTATGGGTATTGATAATTACGAAGCGGCATTGAAAGATTTGAATAAGGCGATTAAAGTTGATCCGAAAAATGCTGAAGCATACTATTATAAGGGATTATGGAATTTTGACTATCATAAGCTCAAGCAGGCCATTCAATCCTTTGATAATGCCATTCAAAACAAAAGAGAATATTACGAAGCGCATTTTATGCGAGCTGCGGCTTATGCCGAATTAAAGAAATGGAATCAGGCATTGAGTGATTATGAAATAGTGCAGCGTATAAATCCAGATATTGAAGAGGCTACCTATTACGCTGGAATGATTTATTTTGACCTCGAAAATTTTGAATCTGCATTAATGGAATTCGAAAAGGTTGAAACAGAATACAACACCAGCGGAGAATATTACTTTTTTCGAGGTGAAGCAAAATATTATTTAAAAGATAGACAAGGAGCATGTGCCGATTACAAGTTGGCAGCAGGATTAGGAGATTCTGATTCTATCAATGTTTACCAAAATTATTGTTTGGATAATAAAGACAAAGGTCGTTTTAAACGCGTAAGAGAGACCAAAGTTAACTTGTGATTGAGGTTAAGCTTATATTGGCAAACGCCTGTTATCGAATTCGCCATTTGGTTCTGAGACCAAACGATCCTGTCTCATTTTCTCAATATCCTTCAGATAATCAAAACGATGACTTTCATGTTGGCGCATATATCGACAATGTCCTTGTAGGTGTTGCATCTTATTACATTGAAAAATCAGAACGATTGCATTATCCAAAACAAAGCCGTTTGCGAGGACTAGCCGTATTGCCAGATTATAGAGAACAAGGAGTAGGAACTGAATTAATTGCGAATAGCTTGGATATTGTCAGAGGAACGGGAAGCTCTGTCCTGTGGTCCGCTGCTTATCCAGATGTTTGTGGATTTTTCTTGAAAATGGGGTTTATTGAATTGCCTGAAGTCTATCAAACAGAGACAGGACCACAAAAGCTGGTCTATCGCAAAATTTAGTCGATAAACTTCCCTTTTATCATTACGCGATCAATACAATTCTCACCAAAACTATAGTTCAGATAACCATAGCTAGGTATATCTTTTGTAAAGAAAATATTCGCCCATTTTCCTCGAGTAATACTTCCTATTTCTTTTTCTAAGCCCATAGCATAAGCCCCATTAATGGTTGAAGCGTTGATTGTCTCTTCTGCTGTCATCTTCATCTTAATGGATGCCAAGGAATTTACTAAGTTCATATTGCCATTAGGAGAGCTTCCAGGGTTGTAGTCTGTAGCCAGCGCGATTGGTAATCCTTTATCAATCATTTTTCGAGCAGGTCCGTATGGGATTTCTATAAACAATGAGCAAGAAGGTAAAAGAGTCGGCATGGTTTGGCTCTTTTTCAATGAAGTAAAATCTGCTTCATCCATAACTTCTAAATGGTCCACGGATAGTGCATTTAATTCAACTCCTAATTGAATTCCACCTATACTAGTAAACTGGTTCACATGGATTTTTGGACGAAGACCTGCTGCAATTCCTGCATTGAGTATTTGGCGACTTTGATCAACGGAAAAATAATTGCTTTCGCAAAAAACATCAATATATTCTGCTAATCCTTCCTGTGCTATTGCAGGGATCATTTCATCAATGATTAATCGAATATATTCATCGGGATTTTTCTTGAAGGCTTTGGGAAAAGCATGCGCCCCCAAAAAAGTTGATTTAATGGGAATGTCATTTTGTGATCTAAGTTGTTGAATGACGCGTAATATTTTTAATTCAGCTTCTGCTGTCAGGCCATATCCACTTTTGATTTCAATTGCCCCTGTTCCCATCTGAATAACCGAGTCCAAACGCTTTTGAGCCGATGACAGAAGCTCATCTTCTTTTGCGGACTGAAGCTTAATTGCTGAATTCAATATTCCACCTCCTTTAGCTGCTATTTCTTCATAGCTCAATCCATCCAGCCGATCCGAGAATTCGCTTTCTCTTGTTCCCGCATAGACCAAATGCGTATGCGAATCAACCCATGAGGGAAAAACGTATTTTCCATCTGCATCAATAATCTCAAGGTTGGACCAATCGCTGATGCCTGGCCAGGCAGCCATGCTGCCATAATCTGCGATTTTGCCATCTTCGATGGCCAGCCAGGCATCTTCCAACACCGGCAATTCTTTCATGGATTCACCGGCAATAAAAGGAGAGTGCTGATCTCTGACCTGAACCAAACCCTTGATATTCTTGATCAATATTTTCACATTGCGAATGTAAAGCATTTATACTCTAGCCTAAAAACTTTATTATTGAAGCTAAATTGATGCTATGAAGAATCTCGCTTTGCACTGGAAGATAATGATCGGAATGATCCTCGGTGTGCTTTTTGCTCTTGCGATTACGAATACCAATTGGGGGCAAACTGAAATACTGAAGAAAAAGGTGCGAGTTGATGCATACTGGGATACAGAAGTTATTGAAGGTGAACCTACTCTTGTGTATCAAGAAGCATATGTCAAAGAGGAGAATTGGACCAAGGCAGAAAAGCTCATTAGCAATTGGATCAAGCCCTTTGGAACAATCTTTATTAATTTATTGAAGCTAATAGCCATACCTTTAATCCTAGCATCTTTGATCAAAGGTATTTCCGATTTGAGAGATATTGCCAAATTCAGAAGGATGGGACTGAGGACCGTTGGAATTTACATTCTGACCACCTTAATCGCGATTACAATCGGATTAACGGTAGTCAATCTTTCAGGACCCGGAGAAGGAATAAGCCCTGAGACGATAGAACTTTTGAGCGAAAAATATCAGGGCAACTCAAGCATTAGTAAAAAGATGGCGGAAGCCGATAGACAGCAGAATTCAGGCCCTTTGAGCTTTCTGGTCGAAATGGTTCCAAGCAATATTTTCAAGTCCATGTCCAATAATGGCCTGATGCTTCAGGTTATTTTCTTTTCCATCTTTTTCGGAATATGCTTGATTCTTATTGAGCCTGAGAAAGCCGCTCCCATGAAGAATCTTGTCGATTCCCTCAATGATCTCGTGCTGAAAATGGTCGATATTATAATGTTGTTTGCACCTTATGCTGTTTTTGCCTTATTAGCTGGAGTCGTTGCCTCTTCTCCCGATTCGTCTATATTGATTGCATTGCTTCAATATGCGGGAGTAGTTGTGCTTGGATTGCTTTTGATGGTTGCGTTTCACATGATCTTCATTTCTGTATATGCTAAGAAAAACCCATTCTGGTTTTTAAAGCAAATCTCACCTGCGCAGTTGGTAGCTTTTTCTACCAGTTCAAGTGCTGCAACTTTACCTGTAACCATGGAAAGAGTCGAAGAACATGTAGGTGTCGACAAAGAAGTTTCCTCTTTCGTATTGCCGGTTGGTGCGACTATCAATATGGATGGAACCAGCCTTTATCAGGCAGTGGCCGCTGTTTTTATTATGCAAGTTCTTTGGCCTGAAGGGCTCGTATTTTCGAATCAATTGACCATCGTTTTAACGGCTTTGTTAGCCTCTATTGGTTCAGCAGCTGTACCTGGAGCAGGAATGGTCATGTTGGTGATCGTACTCGAATCAATTGGCTTTCCGCCTGAATTATTATCAATAGGATTGGCTTTAATATTTGCAGTAGATCGCCCCTTGGATATGTGCAGAACAACGGTAAATGTTACAGGCGATGCAGTGGTTTCAACTGTGGTTGCAAAATCACTTGGAAAACTTGGGAATCCAGAACCGGTAGAATGGGATCAATCCTATAAAAAATAGTCCCAATTTTTCTTAAAAGTATAAGTAAACATAGCATTTGAATAAATGCAAAACTGTTTTTTTCGTTAAGAGTCTATTAATAGTAATTTAGCCCTGTTCCACATTTGCATGGAATTTGTACACTAAATTTTAATCGACTTAAAAAACAATGAAGAAAATACTAAAAGTTCTGGGGATCATCCTCCTTTTAATTCTAATTGCGCTTTTTGCAATTCCTTATTTCTTTCAAGATAAGATCGTAAATTTTGTAAAGACTGAATTGAATAAAGAACTGAATGCACATGTGGATTTTGCCGATTACGGTTTAAGTCTATTTTCTAATTTCCCTGATTTTACATTCAAATTGAACGACTTCAAAATAGATGGACAAGGGACTTTTGAAGGCACGCGCCTCTTAGGAATTGAAAAGGCTGAAATTACACTTGACTTGGCCTCTGTTTTAGGTGGAGAAGAATATAAAATTAAGCACCTCATTGTCGATGAATTGGTCCTCAATGCGCTTGTCAATGAAAGCGGTTTGGCCAATTACGATATCATGAAAGAAGAATTTGATACGGATACCACTGTCGTTCAAGAAGATGCCTATCCGTATAAAATCCTTTTGGAAGGTTATGAGATCACCGATTCTAAAATCGTCTACGATAATCAATCCTTGGGAGCACTGGTTGAAGTAGAAGGCCTGAATCACTCGGGAAGCGGTCAATTAAGCGATCAATATTATGAATTGATAACCGAGACGAATGCTCAAAGTGCGAATATCATCTATGAGGGAACCGCCTACCTTTCTGATGCTTTAACAGAAATAGATGCGAAATTCAATATCTCAGATGAATTCAGACAATTTGATTTATTGGAAAATGACATTCGTATAAATGATCTGCACTTAACGGCCGATGGACAAATTTATATGCCAGAAGACGGCTTCGATATGGATATCAATTATAAAACTACTGAATCCGATTTATTGACTTTGCTTAGTCTAATTCCCGCTGACTATATGCCAGAAATGTCTGGTATTGAAACCAATGGTACAGTGAATTTAAACGGGGTGGTTAAAGGTAAATACGATGACAACAATCTGCCTGGTTTTACTTTGAATGGAACAGTTGATAATGGTTTTGTCAAATATCCCGATTTACCAAGCGAGATAAAAGACATTCAGATTGAAGCGCATATAGATGCTCCTGAAGGCAAGGATTTCAGTTCAATGAAAGTAGATATCCCTCAATTTCATATGGAACTGGCTGAAAACCCGATTGATGCAAATCTACTTTTGAGAGACGCACTTTCAGAGGATCCGTATATGAAGTCTTCGATCAATTCTCAAATTGATTTTTCATCAGTGAAAGATGCATTGCCTCTTGAAGGCACGGATGAGTTAAACGGATTTCTCACTGCTGATGTGGATTTAGAGGGGAATTTATCTTCTATTGAGAATGAAGATTACAATCAATTCAAAGCCTCAGGAACAGCAAGCCTGGTTGACTTTGATTACATCTCTGATTCTATACCTTATGAAACGCATATTAAATCAGCTTATCTAAATTTTTCTCCGCAGTTGCTGGACTTAAGCAAGTTTGATGCAGAGGTCGGCAGTGCGAGTATTTCGGCCAAGGGAAAAATAGACAATTATATAGCTTGGTTTTTAAATGATGAGACCTTGCGTGGGCGCTTTACTGTGAACAGCAATTTTATCGACCTTAATCAATTTATGAGCGAATCAAGTTCTGAAATGCAAACAGCTACTGAAGAAGAAGCATTACCCTTGAGTGTTATAGAAGTCCCCAAAAATGTTGATATAGAACTGAATGCTCAGCTTGAAGGACTTAAATACGATAATGTCGACATGAGAAATGTTGCAGGAAAAATTGAAGTAAAGGAAGCCAAGGCTACATTGAAGGATTTGAGAATGGAAGTGTTAAATGGAGTTGTTGTGGTTAATGGATCGTATGATACGAAGGACATTAATCGCCCACAAGTTGATTTTAATTATAAAATAGAGGATATTGGAATTAAGGAATCGGCAAGTACTTTCAACACGGTCAATACTCTTGCACCAATAGCTAAGAGATGCTTAGGCAGTTTCGATTCTGGCATGTCTTTTTCAACGGCTCTAAACGAGAATATGGAGCCAATCTATGAATCCATGAAAGGCGATGGCAACGCATTTACAAGCTCTGTTGTCATCAAAAATTTTGAGCCTCTTGCAAAAATTGCAAACATTCTGAAACTGGATCAATTTGCCGAACAAGCGATCAAAAATGTCAAGGTGAATTTTGCATTTGATGATGGTCGTGTAACTGTTAAGCCCTTTGATGTTCGCATTGATGATATGGACGCGGAAGTAGCTGGGAGCACAGGATTTGAAGGTGATATGGATTATACGATGAAGTTAAAGGTGCCAACAGCGAAATTGGGGGGTAATGCAAATCAATGGATGTCAAGTGTGCTAGGAAAGGCCAACGATCTCGGACTAAATGCTTCTTTGGGGGAATTTGTGAATGTCAATTTAGGAATAACAGGTACCGTAGATGAGCCAAAGATTAAACCCGTTTTTCAAGGGATGGAAGGGCAATCCGTTCAAGAAGTAATCCAAGATAAAGTAGAGGAAGTCATTACTCAAGAAGTGATTGATCCAGCCAAGGAAAATGCAAAAGCAGAAGCCGAAAAGATTATGGCCGATGCTCAAGCACAATCAGATAAAATAATGGAAGAAGCCCGCAAATCCGCAGATTTGGTAAGAAAAGAAGCGGATAAACAGGCAAAGAAACTCGTTGATGAGGCAAATAATCCCTTGGCTAAAATAGCGGCTGAAACGGCTGCGAAGAAAGTTAAGAAAGAAGCAGACAAGAATGCGAATAAAATTATTGAGACTGCGCAAAAGAAATCTGATGATCTGCTTAAAAAGGCGCAAGCACAAGCTGACGCTAAATTGCAGTAGCACTCTATGGGAAGAATTGTACGTTTGATATTGCTTTTATTCTTCATCTCTTTTCCTTTTCTATTCATTGCTCAAGAATGTAATGATGCGCGGAATAAGAAAGTTGAGAAATTACTCGAACAAGCAAATAATAGAAAGAAGTACGAATTAAGAGAGCGGTACAATTTTCTACGTGATGCCATTGAAGAAGAAGAAAACTGCTTAGAATGCCATTATCGATTGGCTATGCTGTCTTATAGAAGGGCAAAAAGCAATGCCAATGTTTCTTTTTCAAATGCGGAAAAACATTTTAGAGAAGTTGATATTAGATGTCCTGAATTTCACTCAGATATTCCTTATCATTTAGGAATGATCGCTTATGCGAAAGAAGAGTATAAAAAGGCCTTGAATTACTTTAACTACTTCTTGAAGTTTCCAGATGACGACCCCGATCGTATGAGCAAGAAATATGACGATCAATATGACCAGGTTAAAGCAGGCTTAAAAGACATTACGTTTTACGCGGAAATGTTTGAGAATGAGGTGCCTTTCAATCCGGTTTTGGTAAAAGGTGTATCCTCTAGATTTGATGAGTATTTGCCTTTGATTTCCCCTGATAATGAAATGATGCTATATACCCGAAAAGTGGTTAAAACGAGTCAATTCGATATAGTTAAGAAATCACAAGGCGTAGAGGAGTTTACCTTAAGTAAACGACCAGACTTTCAAGCCATTTTCGATAGTGGCGAACCTATGGAGTCTCCCTTTAATCTAGGAGATAATTATGGTGGAGCTTGCTTGTCCATCGATAACAAGGAAATGTTCATTACAACATGCAAACCTATTCGGGTAGGAAATCAGTCGTATAATAATTGTGACATCATGGTCACGCGGCTAGAGAACACATTCAGTGAAGCTGAAGGTAAAGAGGTTTTGCAATGGACAGAACTAGAAAGTGTTAGTGATAATATCAATGGAAAACAAACCTGGGAATCTCAGCCTTCGCTTTCTTCTGATGGCCAGACATTATATTTTGCCACGCATCGAGATGGGACGCTTAAAAATGAAGCTGGAGAATCGACAATTGATATTTATTATTCAACAAGAACATCCTCAGGGTGGTCTCCGGCAAAGAGAGTAGAAGGTGGGATGAATACAAACGGAAATGATAAGGCACCTTTTATGCATGGTGACAGCAAAACATTATACTTCTCTTCAGATGGACTTTTAGGTTTAGGAGGTTATGATCTCTTTTTTACGCGTTTGAATGATGATGGATCATGGACTTCGCCAAAGAGTTTGGGATATCCCATAAACACTGTCGAAGATGAACACGGTCTTATTGTTAGTACGGATGGTAATCTCGCGTATTACGCTTCTAAACGTGCAGGTGGAGTAGGTGGACTGGATATCTATTCTTTTGAATTACCTGAAGCTGCGAAACCAGAAAAAGTTGTGCTTATAAAAGGAGAATCCAAGGACGAAGAAGGTGAAGTTGTTCGAGACGCGAAAATCGAACTAAAATATGCCGAGACTAAGGAGATAGAAGTGATTGAGATTAAAGATGATGGCTCTTACGCGCGTATGATAAACGTTCAGGATCAAGCGGTAGTAATGACGATAAAAAAAGAAAACAAGGCCTTTCAAGCGAGAGTGTTTTCTAAAGAAAAAGCAGATGAAAGACCCATAGCGAAAATTGAAGCTCCACTTGAAGACGTGGCCGTTGGAAAAGCCTACACCATTGATGATATTTATTACGAGACAGCTTCTTCCGAGATTGATATAAGTTCTAAACTTCTTTTGAGCGAATTTGCAGAATATCTCAAGAATCAAAAATCACTGCGAATTGAAATTAGAGGGCATACAGATGACATAGGACAGCGC